>JAFGFF010000447.1 GCA_016931075.1 Pirellulales bacterium
CTGGCCGGCAAGGTCCGCCACACGGGCCTGGTCGAAGTGCCCATGGGCACGACGCTCCGCGAGGTCGTTTTGGGCATCGGCGGCGGCGTGGCGGGCGGAAAGGAACTCAAGGCCATTCAGACGGGCGGGCCGGCCGGCGGGTGCATCCCGGCCAAGTGGGTCGACACCAAGGTCGATTTCGACACGCTCACCAAGGCCGGCTCGATCATGGGCAGCGGCGGCATGATCGTCCTGGACGAGGACGACTGCATGGTCGACATCGCCCAATACTTCATGACCTTCTCACAGGACGAATCGTGCGGCAAATGCACGCCCTGCCGCGAAGGCACCAAGCGGATGCTCGAAATCCTCAACCGGATCACCACGGGCAAGGCCACCGAGGCCGACCTGGACAAGCTCCACCGGCTGGCCACGCTGGTCCACAAGTCGTCGTTGTGTGGCCTGGGCCGCGCGGCGCCCAACCCCGTGCTGAGCACCTTGGAACATTTCCGCGACGAGTACTTGGCCCACGTCGTCGACAAGCGTTGCCCGGCGAAGAAGTGCAAGTCGCTGGTCCGCTACGAGATCGACGCCACGAAGTGCATCGGCTGCACGGCCTGCGCCCGGCACTGCCCGGTCGAGTGCATCTCCGGCACCCGGAAGGAGCCCCACGCAATCGACCAGCTCCGTTGCATCAAGTGCGGCCGATGCTTCGAGGTCTGCCGGTTCGAAGCAGTACGGAGAATTTGAAGGAAAGGTGCATAATGAGCATTGATGCGATAAAGTCAACTAGTGAGATCCGAGAGTATCTGACCTCACTGGTCACGCGCCCGTTGTTTGTAGTTGGAGACAGCCTTCGTGTGTTGCGCGAAATGCCAGCCGAGTCCGTGGACTGTTGCATCACGAGCCCACCCTATTGGCGACAGCGCAAATACGCGGAAGAAGGCATTGGTTTGGAAGGTGAATGGCAAGATTACGTAAGCAATCTTGCGGAAATTGCCGGGGAGGTTCATCGGGTAATGAAATCAACCGGCTCCTTCTGGCTGAACATCGGGGACACGTATCAGAAGAAGTGTCTCATGGGAATACCCTGGCGCGTGGCGATTGAGTTGGCGGACAACCAAGGTTGGATTCTTCGCAATGACGTGATCTGGAACAAGGTCAAAGGGGGACCAGACAACTCGAAAGACAAGCTGCGAAATACTCACGAGTACCTGTTTCATTTTGTCAAACAACCGCGAGACTACTACTATGACGTGGATTCCATCCGCGCCGCGCCTCATCGCAGCCGTGTTGTCAACGGCGCCGTCGTCTCGGCCACCGGTGTCAGCGGCGTGCGGTATCAACGCCAAATCGAATTATCGACGGCACTAAGCGAAGAGGAAAAGACCGCCGCACGGCAGGCTCTTGACGATATGCTTGAGCAACTTCAGGCAGGAGCAATCGCAGACTTCCGAATGATCATTCGAGGACAGCAGCGAACAACACATTCGGATTCTGAAGCCGTCTCGGGGCGAGCGCGTGAATTGAGGGAAAAAGGATTCTATTTCCTCAGGTATCATCCCAAAGGCAGCAAACCTCGCGATGTTTGGGACATCCTTCCAGAAGACACTCAGGGTCGCAAGGGCCACTTTGCCCCCTTTCCCGAGGATCTCTGCAAGCTGCCAATTCTAGCTACATGCCCTGAAGGCGGAGTGGTTCTGGATCCATTCTGCGGGACTGGCACGGCCATGCTCGTAGCCTTCCATCTAGGAAGGAAATCTGTTGGGATTGATGTTTCCGACGACTATGTGGAGATCGCCAAGGAGCGATGCAGATTGCTGCTATGAGCAAGAACTCCGTTCTCGAATTGTTCGGGTCACCCGTGGCGGGCACTCCCGCTAAGCAATGGCAGACCATTGCACGCAAACAATGGTGCCCCTATTTGAATCGCAAGTGCCTGAAGGTTCGAAAAAGCGAACCCAGTGTGTCCATTGGCGCGTGCTCAGTCCAATACGGAAGCGAGAAGAAGGGGCTCCTCATTTGCCCGCATCGTTTCTTGGAACGCAAACAAGTGTTCACTGATTGCCTGCAACTCCTAACAACACATCAACCGGGAAACGAGCTTCATCTTCTCCCAGAGATCTCTGTTCCCGGTGGTCATGTTGACTATTTCCTTGCTTCAGTGAAGAAGGGGAAAGTAAAAGACTTCGTGGGCATCGAGCTTCAGACCCTTGACACCACGGGCACGATCTGGCCAGCCCGCCAACGTCTGCTGAAAGAAAAGGGAATCGCGGTTGCCCGAAAAGACGTGGCTTCCGAGAAGAGCTTCGGAATCAACTGGAAGATGACCGCGAAAACAATCTTGGTGCAGCTACACCACAAGATTGAAACCTTTGAACATCTGCGCAAGCATTTGGTCCTCGTGATACAAGATCATCTTCTGGCATACATGTCCGCGAACTTCAGCATGAAGCATCTGGAGCCGGCTTGCCTGGGCAATCCCCTTCAAATCCACGCCTATCAACTCGAAAAGGCCAGTCACGGACACTGCCTATCACTCGCAAACCGCTTTAGCACGAATGCAGAGGGGCTTGCGGCATGCCTTGGCCTGCAGGCAGATCCCCGACTCGAATTACAGGCAATAATCGAGCAGCTTGAACGCAAGCTGTCTTCCAAAACACTCTTCACGGTAGGTGTGTGATGGCCAACAAGCACAAGGTTTCCCTAACTATCGACGGCAATCCGATGACCGTGCCCGAGGGGACGACGATCATGGAGGCGGCCGATCAATTGGGCATCCACATCCCGCGGCTGTGCTATCATCCGGAGCTGAGCCTGGCCGGGTCGTGCCGGGTGTGCATCGTCGACGTGAAGGGGATGGGCTACTTCATGACGTCGTGCAGCGTGGCCGTTTGGGAGGGCATGGAGGTCCAGACCAATTCGCCCGAGATCCGCCAGGCGCGCCGCGACATCGTCGAACTGCTCCTGGACAACCACCCCCGCGACTGCCAGACGTGCGAGCGGGACGGGAACTGCGAGCTGCAGAACCTGGCCTTTTCGATGGGCGTGCGGACCCGGTTCTTCGAGGGCGAGCGGAAACAGTTCCCGGTCGACAAGTCGAGCCATTCGGTGGTCCGCAACCCGGAGAAGTGCATCCTGTGCGGCCGGTGCGTTCGTGTGTGCGCCGAGATCCAGGGCGTTTGCAACCTGAGCCAGCACGGGCGGGGTTTCGACACGGTGGTCGGCCCGGCCCATCTGGCCAAGATGGACGACTCGGTCTGCATCCAGTGCGGTCAGTGCATCAACGTCTGTCCCACGGCCGCGTTCCTGGAACGCGAGAGCACCGACCCGGTGTGGCGGGCACTGGCCGATCCGGAGCTGCACGTGGTCGTCCAGACGGCCCCGTCGATCCGGGCGGCGATTGGCGAAGGTTTCGGCATGGCCCCCGGCACGCCGGCCACCGCCCAAATGATCACGGCCCTGCGGCGGCTCGGGTTCGACGCCGTCTTCGACACGAACTTCGGGGCCGACCTGACGATCGTCGAGGAGGCCCACGAGTTCCTCACACGGTTGAAGGACGGCCCGTTGCCGATGATCACGTCGTGCTCGCCCGGCTGGGTGAGCTTCATGGAGAAGTTCTATCCCGAACTGATCCCGCACGCGTCGACCTGCCGGTCGCCGATGAGCATGTTGTCGGCCCTGTCGAAGACCTATTACGCCGAGAAGATGGGCCTCGACCCGTCGAAGATCTTCATGGTCGCCGTGATGCCGTGCGTGGCGAAGAAGTACGAGGCCAACCGGCCCGAACACGCCGACGAGCAGGGCCGGCCGTTCACCGACGCCGTGCTGACCACCCGCGAGTTGATCTGGATGATCAAGTGCTACGGCATCAGCCTGCCCTCGCTTCCGCCGGGCGAGTTCGACGCGCCCTTGGGCATCTCGAGCGGGGCGGGCGACATCTTCGGCTCGACCGGCGGCGTGATGGAGGCCACCCTCCGCGCGGCCGGCAAGCTGATCACCGGCAAGCCGGGCTACCGGCTCGAGTTTACCGAGGTCCGGGCCGTCGAGGGCCTGCGCGAGCTGTACGTCGCGCTGGGGCCCCAAAACGTCCACGTCGGCGTGGCCAACGGCCTGCAAAACGCCAAGGTCCTGTTGGACAAGGTCGTCGCCAATCCCGACGAGCTGCACGTCATCGAGGTGATGGCCTGCCCCGGCGGGTGTATCGGCGGCGGTGGGCAGCCCTATCCGCCCTCGGGCAAGATCCTCGACCCCGAGGTGCTCCGCAAGCGGGCCGAGGCCCTATATACGATCGACAAGAGCAAGAAGCTCCGCGAATCGTACGACAATCCGGCCATCGGCGAGCTGTACGACAACTATCTGGACGAGCCGGGCTCCAAGAAGGCCCACAAGCTCCTGCACACCCACTATTCGGCCCGACTTCCGCGAGGCATCCGATGAGCACGTCCACCGACAACCGATCCCAGGTTGAAGCCCAGAGCCGCGAGGTCCTCGGCCCGAAGGTCGTGGAGTTCATCGAGCAGTGCCACGCCGATCCCGAGCCGGCCGGCAAGCTGATCGCCGTGCTGCACGAAGTCCAGGCCGAGTTTGGCTATCTGGCGCCGGACCATCTGGACGCAGTGGCCCAACTGCTTCGCGTCCCGGCGGCCAAGGTGGCCGGGGTGGCCAGCTTCTATCACTTCTTCCGCCTGACGCCCCGAGGGCGTCACATGATCAACCTCTGCCTGGGCACGGCCTGCTACGTCAAGGGGGCCGACCAGATCGCCCATCGGCTCCAGGACGAGTTGGGCATCACGTTCGGCGAGACGACCCCGGACGGCATGTTCACCCTGGAGGGCACCCGCTGCCTGGGCACGTGCGGCCTGGCCCCGGTGATGATGGTCGACGCCGACGTCCACGCCCAGGTCACCCCCGATCAGGTGCCCGGCATCCTCGAACAGTATCTCCGCGAGGACAAGCCCGACCGGCAGTAACCCCGCCGTATCGCGCCACACCCTGTAGGGAACGCCCTCTGTGGCGTTCCTGCGATTTCTGCAGGATTGTTGGCCTTTAAAACCGGAACGCCACAGAGGGCGTTCCCTACAGGGTGGGTGGGCGGTTCGTGTCAGGCACAGCCTTACCTACGGGTGCCACCCGGTCGAGATTTGCCCGGAAGATTCCTCTTGCGAAACTGCCCCGGGACGGTACATTGCACGAACGCGCGCTACCTCGCGACCGCCCAGGGCGGTCAGGCCATGCGCGAGATTTGTTCGTGGGATCTGCCAGATGAGCACAACCCGTTCGATGAACCATGGGCCGCACGCGGCGGCGGCCTCCTCGACCCGAAAAGAAATTGCCGCGTCGGGCGGCCGGACCGTCGGCCCGGTCCCCGACCTGGAGCGTCACCTTCCCCAGGACTGGTGGCGCAAACTGTTCAATTCCATCTATCTGAAAACCGACGGCGACGTCGTCGAGAACGACGCCAATACCCGTGCCGAGATCGATCTGCTCGTCCGGGCGGTCGGCCTGGAACCGAACGACCGGATCCTCGACCTGTGCTGCGGCCAGGGACGGCACTCCCTGGAGTTGGCCCGGCGCGGGTTTCGTCACGTGACGGGCGTCGACCGGTCGCGATATTTGATCCGATTGGCCCGCCGCCGCGCGAAGAACCACGGCCTGCCGGTCTCGTTCCATGAAGGGGACGCCCGCAAGTTCCGCCTGCCGTCGGACAGTTTCAATTGCGTCATCCTGATGGGGAACTCGTTCGGCTATTTCGAGCGGGAGGAGGACGACTGCCGTGTTCTGGCGGCGATCAAACGGGTGCTGCGCTCCCGCGGCACGTTGGCCCTGGACCTGGTCGACGGCGAGTGGATGCGAGCCCATTTCGACCCGCGAAGCTGGGAATGGATCGACCAGAACCACCTGGTCTGCCGCGAGCGGTCCGTCTCGTCCGACGGCGGGCGGTTGATCTCTCGCGAAGTCGTGGTCCACTGCGAGCGCGGCGTCATCGTCGACCAGTTCTACGCCGAGCGGCTCTACTCGCGCGAGCAGATCACCGCTCTGCTGGAACAACTCGGCTTCGATTCGATCCGCGATCACGGGTCGCTGCTGGCCGAGTCGGATCGGAATCAGGACCTGGGCATGATGGCGCACCGGATGTTCCTGACGGCCCAAGCGCCGGTCCGGACCAAGCCGTCGGCCAAGCGGGGCGTCCCCTATCCCGACGTAACCGTCCTGATGGGCGATCCCCGGTTGCCCGACGACGTCAAACGAGGCGGCCAGTTCAACCCCGAGGACATGGCGACCATCCAGAAGATGCGCGACGCGCTGACCGAGTTGTCCGAGTTCCGGTTCCGCTACACCGACAATCACGCGTCGCTGATCGCCGAGCTTCGCTCCGATCCGCCAGCTTTCGTGTTCAACCTGTGCGACGAAGGATTCAACAACAACGCGTTCCACGAGTTGCACATCCCGGCCATTTTGGAAATGCTCAACATCCCCTACACGGGTGCGGGGCCCGCCTGCCTGGGGTTGTGCTACAACAAGGCGCTTGTTCGGGCGATCGCCAAGTCGTTGGACGTCCCGACGCCGCTGGAGACCTATTTCGACACGGACGACCAGTCGGCCACGTTGCCGTCGGTCTTCCCGGCGCTGGTCAAGCCGAACCACGGCGACAGCAGCATCGGCATCACGCAAGACGCGGTCGTTCACACACCCGAACAATTGATCGAGTACCTGGACAAGCTCCGCAACGAGTTGCCCGGCCGGTCGGTGCTCATTCAAGAGTTCCTCTCCGCCGAAGAGTACACGGTCGGGATCATCGGCAACCCGGGCTTGGGTTATCACATCCTGCCCGTGCTCCAGGTCGACTATAGCGATCTGGACCCGGGCTTGCCCCAGATCCTCGGCTACGAATCGAAGTGGGATCCCGACTCGCCCTACTGGAGCCAGATCAAGTATCAGGAAGCCGACCTGCACGAAGAGGGCAAGCGGAAGCTGATCGACCGGTCCGTTCGCCTGTTCGAACGCCTCGAGTGCCGCGACTACGCCCGATTCGACTTCCGCGCCGACGCAATGGGCAAGATCAAACTCCTGGAGGTCAACCCAAACCCCGGTTGGTGCTGGGACGGGAAGCTCAACTACATGGCCGGGTTCGCCGGGCTTCGCTACGGCGATCTGTTGCGGATGATCCTCATGGCCGCCCAGGAGCGGCTTCGCGGGCGGCGGTCCAACGGTAAAACCAATTCGCGCCCCGAGGTCGCGGCCACGACGTAGCGGCTGGTTGAACCAGAAGGGGCGCCGCGGTTGGCTGTTCCGGCCGTGGCGTCCCGATTCTGGAAACAGCGGGTTCTTCGGCCGGTTGGGCCAGGGGTGTCTGTCCACCAGGTGGGTCGCTACAATAGAAGGTTTGCGGCCTCTGTTCGTCGAGCCGCCTTGCCCTATTGTGACTCGCCATGCCCGTCCGCACTCCACGCTACCTGGTTCCCTTCCACCCCAAGCGGGTGCCGCATTACTTCGCTGACGTTCTGGTGATCGGCGGAGGGTTGGCCGGGCTGCGCGCCGCGCTGAGCGTCCCGCCCGAGTTGTCGGTGCTGGTCATCGCCAAGGATGACCTGAGCCAGTCCAACAGCGCCTACGCCCAAGGAGGCATCGCCGGCGTGCTTTCGCCCGACGACCGGCTCGAAGACCACGTGGCCGACACGATCGCGGCCGGCGGCGGGTTGTGCGACGAGTCGATCGTCGAGGGCGTCATCCGCGAGTCGTCCGAGCGAATCCGAGAATTGATCTCGTGGGGCGCCAGCTTCGACCGGACGGGCGTGCGGCTCTCGCTCGCCCGGGAAGGAGGACACGGACGCAATCGTATCGCCCACGCCCGAGGCGACGCGACGGGCAAGGAGATCATGCGGGCGGTAACCAACCGGGTGGTCCAGGCACAGCATGTGGAGACGTGGGAACATACGTTCGCTTTGGATCTGTTGACCTACGAAGGAAGCTGCCGCGGCGCGTTGGTCTGGAACCCCGGACACGGCAAGACGCTCGTCTGGGCCAAACAGACCATCCTGGCCACCGGCGGCGCGGGACAGCTCTACCGCGAAACGACCAATCCGGAAGTGGCCACCGGCGACGGATTGGCCATGGCCTATCGGGCCGGCGCGACGCTCTCGGACATGGAGTTCATGCAATTCCACCCGACGGTGCTCTATATCGCCGGCAGTAGCCGCCACCTGATCACCGAGGCGATGCGCGGGGAGGGGGCCCGACTGGTCGACCGAAACGGGCACCGGTTCATGCCCGACTACGATCCCCGCGGCGAACTGGCCCCGCGCGACGTTGTGGCCTGGGCAATCGTTTCGCAAATGCAGAAGACGCAATACCCGAACGTCTATCTCGATCTGACCCACCTGGACGGCGAATGGGTCCGTGCCCGTTTCCCGGGCATCGCCGCGTTGTGCCGCGACTTCGATCTAGACATTACCCAAGACCGTATCCCCGTCCGGCCCGGGGCCCACTACATGATCGGCGGCGTGAAGGTCGACGCCCAAGGCCGCACAACCCTGCCGGGGCTCTGGGCGGCCGGCGAGGTGACGGCCAGCGGGCTGCACGGCGCCAACCGCCTGGCCTCGAACAGCCTGCTGGAGGCGCTGGTCTTCGGCACCCGATCGGGCCAAGGCGCCGCGGCCAAAGCGGCCGAAATGGACGACAGCCTGCGCGGGCTGCCGATCGAAAACCCGGCCGTCGAGCCCGGCAGCGAGCCGCTCGATCTGGCCGACATCCGCAATTCGCTCGAGAGCCTCATGTGGCGCAACGTCGGCGTGCGCCGCGACGCAACCGGGCTGACCGAGGCGAAGGAAAACCTCGAGCGGTGGTGCCGCTACGTGTTGGCTCGGCAGTTTTTCGACCCGGTCGGTTGGGAACTGCAAAACATGCTCTGCGCCGCGCGTCTGCTGACCGCCGCCGCGCTGGCCCGCACGGAGACCCGAGGGTGCCACGTCCGGATGGATTTTCCCGAGCGTCACGAGATCCAGCCCGGGCAGCACGTCGTGTTTCGTCGCGACGAGGAAGCTTAGCGGCCTGTTGAAAAAGGAGACAGGGTGCCATGCTCCACGCTTGCGTGGGCATGTGGAACTTCGAGGAACCATGAAAAACATGCCCACGCAAGCGTGGAGCATGGCACCCGACGCCGAGAAAGCCATTTTCAATAGGCTATTAGCTGCGTGTGAGGCGGCTTTTCCAACGCCAGAAAGCCGACACTTCTGGGGGGGTTGCCAGGAGCGGTTGTTCCTGGCTTCCTGACACCATGGACGTGACTTCTTACCGACCGGACTCCCCGGTGGCCCGAAAGGCCCACACCCTGGGCGATGTCGCCCCCCTGGACGTACCGTTTCTCTCGCAACTTGTCCGGCTGTCGGCTCTTAGGTGCTCCGGGCGACCAAACGGCAACCTAGAGTTGAAAGGATATCCTCGCAGGAGCAAACCGTCCGAGAACCGGTCAAGAGACGCAGGTTATGAGTTCGGGTCCGAAGAAGACTTTCGACTTTTTGAGCAAGTCGGAGAACCGAGCGGCGACGGATATTCTTGTCCACTCGATTAAGAGCAAGGACCCAACGATTCGCCATCGTGGTTTGGCGGCCATTATGGACCGTTTGGATCCCGCCGGGCACCAGGAGGTCTTCCGGCGGCTTGGCGAGTTCGACGACAAGTGTCGAGAGGTCATCCTGCGGCGGTCCCGGCGGCTGGAATCGGTTGCCACGTCGGCCGTCAAGGATGCCACCCCCCAGGCATGCAAGGCAGCTTGCGAATCCATCGTTACCTTTCGCCTGTATGACGCCCTGCCCGGTCTGATCAGCGTTCTCAGTTCCGACGACAGTCCCAACATCGCCTTGGCCGCCACGACCGTCTTGCGGCTGGCTGATGCGTTCTATCTGGAACTCAGCGGCGCCGAGCAGCAGTCGGTCGGGCATAAGACCACGGACATGGATACCCTCCGCCGCCGGGTGACCACCAGCCTGGAAGAAGCCGCGCGGAAGTATTTCAAACACCAGCAGCGAGACGCGGTCGAGGCGTTCCTGTTGGTCGCCAAGCCACAGAATGCCACGCTCCGGCAGATCCTCCGCAACCCGGACGAAAAGAGTCATGAACCGCTGATCGATATCCTCTCCACAAGCGAACACGGCGGCGTGATGCGGTTGCTCCTGGGGTTCCTCGAAGACCCTCAGATGCCCCGGCCGGTGATCGACGTGCTCACTGGTCGTCAAGATCCGCGGTTTGTCGAACACCTCTTACAGCGAACCGGCACCCGTGAGAGTCGAACTCGCAACTACTCGGAGACCCTGTCGCGGTTTGATTCCATTTCCTGGGCCAAGCCCGAGAACGAGACGCTTGACGGCCTCGACGATGAAGGTCAAAACGCGGCCGTTTTCCTGATCATGTCTTCCGGCATGGGCGAGGAAGAACGACTCGAGGTGCTCGGCCATCTGTTGCTCAAGGGCAACGTCGGTGGACGTCGGGCAGCCGCGCAAGCCTTGAAGGAGATCAAGGGAAATGCGGCGACGGGCCTCGTCGTTCGCGCGATCAACGACAGCGATCCGCACGTTCGGGCTCATGTCCTGAAGCAGCTTCGCCCTCGCGGGGTTCCCGGGGCCATGTCGCTGCTGCTGCGGATGGCCGAGGATCCCAGCCCGGTGATCAAAGAAGCCCTGCGCGAAGCCATGCCCGAGTTCAGTCTGCGTCAGTTCATGATGACGTTCGACTCACTGCCCGACAACTTGCAGCAGCTCGCGGGATATCTGGTCCGCCAGATCGACCCGAGCGCGCCGAAGTTGGTCGCCGAGGAGATGAAGGTCCTTTCGCCCGTACGGCGCCGTCGTGCGGTCCAAGCGGCCGCGGCAATGGGACTGGTCAAGGACCTCGAGGAGGACGTTGCCAAGGCGGTCTCGGACGAGGATCACATGGTTCGCGTCGCGGCCGCCACGGCCCTGGCCGAGAGCGAGCAAGTCGAGAGTTGGGAGGCCCTGCGCGACGCAATGCTCGACCGAAGCGTCGTCGTCCAAGAGGCGGCCGAACAGAGTCTGATGCGAATCAGCCGCGCCTTCCTCAGCAGCCTTCAGCAGCAAATGGAGGAAGAGGGACAACAGCGGGAAGAGACAGCCGGAAACGAAGAGACTTCACCCAATTCGGAACACGAGGAAATCTCCTCATGATCTCGCTCGCAACACTGGCCCTTGTCGCCGATCAGAGAATCCTCCTGGCAGCCGTGTCCGTGTCACGGACAAGCAATGCCGATATCTTCACCTACCTGGGCATCGCCGCGGGCGGAATCGGCATGATCGCCGGAATCATCTACTGGCTCAACCGAGTTACCCACAAACGACGATTCGACAGCCACCCTGGTCTATTCCAGGGTCTATGCCAGGCTCACGGCCTTGGCCGGAACGACCGGAACCTCCTGAAACAACTCGCCCGACAGTATCAGCTTACCCAACCAGGACTGCTCTTCGTGAATCCCGATCTGTATGATCCGGGCCGAATTGGCCAGCCGCTGAAGGCAAAGCAAAAGGAACTGCTGGCGCTTCGCGACTCGCTGTTTGGTGGTGGCGACAAGCAAGCGAAGACACCCGCCAAACAGGCCCCGTCGCCCAAAAAGACCAAGCCCGCTTCATGACCGAGGGCCGTCTCTCTTGACGGCCGTCTCCACGGCTGCTCGCGGTAGCCGAAGTAGACTAGGCGAACGGCACAGCCTGGTCGATCTTTCTTCCACGGTTGACACGCCTGTCAGCTTGGGTAAAAATTGCAGATTCAAGTCCTGCCCAAGGCGGGGGATTGCTCGTGCTCGCTCCCCCGACATGTCGCTCCACCGCGAAGGTGATTCTTCATGAACAGCACACCCCAACCCAAGCCGGCCCAGTCAGTTGCAACGCAAGCCGTTACGTCCGCCGGGCGTCCCATGATCGAGGCCGAAAAGCTCTCGAAGTATTTTGGGCCGTTCGCCGCCGTGCGCGACGTGTCGTTCCAGATCCACCAGGGCGAGGTGGTCGCCTTCCTGGGCCCGAACGGGGCAGGCAAGAGCACGACGATGCGGCTTCTGACGGGCTACCTGGCCCCGACGGCCGGGGTCGCGCGGATTGCCGGACATAACATGGCGACCGATCGGCTGGCCGGGGCCGCCATGCTGGGCTATCTGCCCGAAAATGGACCCCTCTACCCGGACATGACGCCCCGTGGCCTGCTGGGCTTCTTCGCCTCGGCCCGAGGGCTGCATGGGTTCCGCCGCCGCCAGCGGATCGACGAGGTCGTCCAGACGTGCAGCCTGGGCAGCGTGATCGGCAAGCCAATCGGAAAACTCTCCCGGGGCTACCGCCAGAGGGTCGGCATGGCCCATGTGCTGCTGCACGAGCCCGAGGTGTTGATCCTCGACGAACCGACCGCCGGGCTGGACCCGAACCAGATCCACGAGGTCCGCCAGACGATCCGCCGCCTGGGCCAGGAGAAAACGATCCTCCTGTCGACCCATATCCTCCAGGAAGTCGAAGCCATGGCCGACCGGGTCCTGTTCATCGACGAAGGCCGCCTCGTGTTCGACGGCTCCGTCCAGGAATTGACCCAAGGCAAACCGCTCGACGAGCGTTTCCACGAATTAACCGGGACCGGCGCCGCTTAGACGCGCCGCCGACCGACGCGATTTTCCCTGTTGCCAATACCTCCAACCGATTTCGGTCGCCGATCATGAACGCCAGCGTACTACGCGCCGTCTTTTTCCGGAACTTCATCAGCTACTTCTCCGGGGCCACGGGCTACGCCTTCATCTGCGTGTTCGTGCTCCTGAGTTCCTTCGCCGCGTTCTGGACCGAGGCGTTCTTCGTCAAGAATCTGGCCAACCTCGACCAGCTCAACGCCTGGTTCCCCCAGATCATGCTCATCTTCGTGCCGGCGATCACGATGGGCATCTGGGCGCAGGAACGGCGACAGGGCACCGACGAGTTGCTGCTGACCGTCCCGGCCGGCGATTTCGACGTCGTGCTGGGCAAGTACCTGGCGGCCGTCTCCATCTACACCGTGTCGTTGCTGTTCTCGCTGGCGACCAACTATCTGGTGCTCAACCAGTTGGCCAGCTCGGAAGGGTTCGTCCTCAAGCCGGCCATCGACGTCGGCCTGATGCTGGGCACCTACCTGGGCTACTGGCTCGTCGGCCTGGCCATGCTGGCCATCGGTATGGTCGCCTCGTTCCTGACCGACAAC
>JAFGFF010000448.1 GCA_016931075.1 Pirellulales bacterium
CGCCCGGCGTACCTGTTTCCTGTCGGTTCAAAACGCGGCCGTGGGTACCCCACGTTAAACGGCCGGTTCGAGTCGTCTCGTCGTCGTCGCCCGCTTCGGCCGACACGCCTCAGTTTATTGATAGCTCGGTGGTTAGTTCAGAAACAACCGGGCACCGCCGACCGTTTGATTCACAGCACCTAAGAAAAAGGCACCACCGACCCGAATCACGCCCTCCTATTCCACCCGCCGCCAGCCTCATGGCAACTTTCGTTTCGACCACAACCAGCGTCCGGCGCTCGCTCCGCGCGCCGGCTGCGGAACAGGGGACTTCCGTCCCCCGCTCAGATCGTTTCGTGTCCCCAATCCCCAATCCCCAATCCCCAATCCCCAATCCCCTTCCACCCTTGCCCCGGCCAAGAAATGGCACAGTCCGGGCGGCCCCGTCGTGCGGGGCCTGCGCCGGACTGTTTCCCCCCCTGGGAATGCGTGTCGACGTGCCCGGCGGCCACCTCGGTTGGCTCATGCGTAGGGCACGTGGCCTATCATCGGCTCCGGGCTGGTCGGCACTTTGGCAATCTTTGCCGGTTATCCGGATTCTTCCGGCTGAATATGCCGTTTCGACTCATCCGAGTCTACTGGTTAGGCCGATTTTACGGATACCGGGGCCTTTGCCGCGCGCCCGTCGTGCGGAAGGTGGTACTGGCGCGAACGCCAGTGCTGACGGTAATAAACACTGGCGAGACGCCAGTGCCACCCACAATAAAAAACCCATTTCTTTCGAGGTTCGGCCCGTGAATCGCTCCTATACTCCGCTGGTCGGTCTGGCCAAGTCGCCCATGCTCTGGGGAGGCGTTGCCTCGGCCCTGTTCTATGCGGCGGTCCATTTCATCCCGATTGATCATCCGTATGTTCAGCAGTACTTCGCCGGGCATCCGATCGAGTACGTCACGACGACGCTCTTTTTCGCCGGGCTGGCCCTGCTGGTGATTCGGCTGATCGAGTTGGGCGACCAGCCGCTGCGGATCGCCAGGGCGGGCACGGTGCTCGGGCCGATCCCCACCGGGGGACAGCCGGTCGGCGCCTGCGAGAGTCTGCTCGGACGGCTCCAACCGGCCCTGGCCCAACGACCGGGCGACGTGCTTCTGCGGCGGCTCTACACGGCCTTGGAGTGGGTCCGGCGGCGCAATTCGGCAGAAGGGCTCGACGACGAGCTTCACTACCTGGCCGATCACGACGCCGACGAGTTCCACGACAGCTACGCCCTGTTTTGGGTCGTCATTTGGGCCATCCCGATCCTCGGGTTCCTCGGCACGGTGGTCGGCATGACCCTGGCCATCGCCAACCTGCGGGGCGAAGCGCTCGATTCGATCGAACCGACCACCGAAGCGCTGGCCGTCGCCTTCTCGACCACCACACAGTCCCTGGCCCTGTCGATCATCCTCATGCTGGCCAAATACCTCACCAGCCGGCTCGAAACGGGGCTGCTCGGCGCGGTCGACCGTCGGGCGGACGAGGAACTGCTGGGCCGGTTCGAATCGGCCGCCTCCGGATCGGAAAACCAGGTGTCCGCCGTGCGGCGGATGTGCCAGACCGTGCTCGACACGGTCGAAACGCTCGTCCAGCGTCAGGCCGAAGTCTGGCGCGAGTCGATCCAAGCCTCGGAAAAGCGTTGGAGCCAAATGGCCCAATCGGCCGGCAAGCAGCTCGAATCGGCCCTGGCCGGCGCGCTGGGCAAGCAGCTTGACTCGCACGCCAAGGCCTTGGGCCAGGCTGAACAGGCGGCCGCCCGACAGAACCAGGAACACTGGGACCGGGTCCAACGTGCTCTGAGCGAGAATACGGCGACTACGCTGGCCGTCCAGCACGCCGTGAACGACCAGGTCGCCGTGCTCCGTCAGACGGTCGAGGCCACCGGCCAGGTCGCCAAGCTCGAAGAGACGCTCAACCGGAACCTGGGCGCGCTGGCCGGCTCGAACCACTTTGAAGAGACGGTCACCAGCCTGGCCGCGGCGATCCAACTGCTCAGCGCCCGGCTGGGCGACACGTCGGCCCGGCCTGGACCCGTGCACCTGGGACCCGCGAAGAAGACCCAAGCCGCATGAGACGTGCTTCTGCCCGAGGTTCGAAACGCCGACGCCAGACCGCTACCGGCGGTGTGTCGCTGTTTCCGTTCTTGGCGGTGTTGATCTGCACGATGGGCGCGTTGATCGTCCTTTTGATCGTCACGGCCCGGCACGCCCGGGTTCAGGCCGGCGAAACGGCCCGGGCCGAGGCGGCCAAAGCGGCCCAGAAGCAACAACAATCCGATCAGCAACTCGACCAACAGCGCGAGGACCTCGCCTGGCGAATCGAATTGCTGCGCGAGTCGCTCGAAAAGACCCGGAAGCAACTGACCGACGCGAAGCTGGCCCTGGGCCACGTCGAGGACCATTCCCGGCGACTGACCGAGAAACTGGCCCAACTCCGCGAAGCCTGGAAACAACTCCAGCAGCAGGCGGCCGCGTCGGACACCCCCGGCGGGCCTTCGCTCGAACAGACCCAGGCCGAGATCGCCCGGCTGGAAGCCGAACTGGTCAAGATCCGGAGCGAGGCCCAGCGCCGCCGCGGTTCTTATGCAGTGGTGCCCTACGCAGGACCCAACGGCACGCACCGCCGGCCGATTTACCTCGAATGCCGGGCCGATTCGGTCATCCTGCAGCCCGAAGGCGTCCGCCTGGTCGAGTCCGATTTCACCGGTCCGCTCGGGCCGGGCAACCCGTTGGCCTCGGTCCTTCGGGCGGTTCGCGAAGAGTGGCTCCGCGAGGGCGCGATCGACCCAAGCAAGGCGGGCGAACCCTATCCGCTCCTGCTGGTCCGGCCGTCGGGCATCCGCCCCTATCAGGCCGCCCGAGCCGCCATGCGGACGTGGAACTCGGAGTTCGGCTACGAGCTGGTCGACGAGGACTGGGACCTGAGCTTCGGCCAGGCCGACCCAGGATTGGCCCGGCAGATCGAATTGGTCTTGGAGGACGCCCGACGTCGCCAACAGCGGCTCATGGAGTTAGCCCGACTGTACCAAAGCCCCACGTCCGGCCGCCGCTACGCCGTCACCAGCCGGCATGGCGGGCTGGTTGAGCTGGGCGGACCGTCCGGCGGCGAAAGTCCATCGTGGGAAAAGCCCGGCTGGGGAGGCGGCTCGTCGTCCGATGCCTCTGGCGTGGGCGGGGCCGGCGGATCGTCGGAGGATTCGTTGAACGGTTCTTATGGTAACAACCGCGCCGGCGAAGGACCTTATTCCGCCGGCTCGGGCAACAGGACCGGACAAGGCGCCGGCGCCAGTGCCAGGCAATACGAACTGCATCGATATGAGCCTGGTGGTTCTCAACCTGGCGGTTCCGCGCATAAAGGATCGCAACCGGGTGGCAGCCGGACGGAAGAAACACAGCGGCAGATGCGGTCGCCCGATTCGTATCCACAAGGCTCCTACCCCTCGGACACGAATCCCTTGCGACCGAACCAACCCGGTTTGAACCCGCCCGGCCAGGCGGCCACGGGCACGATGCAACCGGGCGGCTCATACCAAGGACAACCGGGCCAAAGTCCCGAGTTCCGAGCCCCGAGCCCCGAGTCCCAAGCCCCGAGTTTCGAGTACGAACAGGGTCAATCGGGCCAAGGTCAGCCGGGCCAAGGTCAGCCGGGCCAGGGTCAGCCCGACCAGAGGCAGCCAGGGCAGGCACAGTCACCATCAGTGACGGTGGTCACGGCGACACGGAGCATGGCGGACCGGCGTGGACCCAATTGGGCCCTGCCCGGCGCGATGCCCCGGTATACGCCCATCAGCCATCCGATCCGCATCGACTGCTATCCCGACCGGCTGGTCTTCGCCGCCCAGCGAGGGCAATTCGGCGGCAAGACGATCCCGCTGGACCGGCGGACTGAGGATTCCGTCGATGCGTTGACCGCCACCGTGTCCGACGTCATCCAAACCTGGGGCAGCGCCGGCGACCGGATGTACTGGCGGCCTGTCCTCTATGTCTACACGGCCCCCGGCGCCGAAGGCCGCACGGCCGATTTGGAGATTTTGTTGCGCGACAGCGGGTTGTTGGTGGAGAGGAAAGGGGCGGGGGGTTAGGGGCAAGGGATAAGGGGACTCGCAATGGCCTTGTCGCGATTGCAAACAGCGAATCCGTGGGCAGGCCGCCTGGTCAAGTTGATCGTCGCGGCAATCGTTTTCATCGTTCTGATCCTGGTCTTGATGATGTTTCTCGAGAAATCGCTCATTTTCTTCCCGTCCGGTCCAACGGAGGGCAATTGGCGCCCGACCGGTTTTCCGTGGGAAGATGCGAACTTCAAGGCGGCCGACGGCACGGAGCTGCACGGCTGGTATGTGCCGCACCCCAATCCTCGGGCGGTCGTGCTCTTCTGCCACGGCAACGCCGGCAACATCACCCATCGGGCCGAACTGGCCGAGATTCTGCACCACCGGGTCGGTGTCTCGGTCCTCTTGTTCGATTACCGGGGCTATGGAAAGAGCCAGGGCAACCCCAGCGAACAGGGCATCCTGGCCGACGCTCGCGCGGCCCGGGCGTGGTTGGCCAAGAAGGCAGGCGTGCCGGAGAAGGACATCGTCCTGATGGGCCGCTCGCTAGGTGGAGGCGTGGCGGTCGACCTGGCAGCGGACGACGGGGCCAAAGGCCTGGTCCTCGAAAGCACCTTCACCTCGCTGCCCGACACGGCCGCCCATCACTATCCCTGGCTGCCCGTCCGACTGCTCATGCGGACCCGCCTCGACTCGGCCTCGAAGATCGCCAACTACCGCGGCCCCCTGCTCCAAAGCCACGGCGACGCCGACACGATCGTCCCCTACGCCCTGGGCCAGCGTCTGTTCGAAAAGGCCAACCAGCCCAAGCAGTTCATCACCCTGCCCGGCCGCGATCACAACGACCCTCAGGATCGGGCCTACTACGAGACCCTGATCCGATTTCTCGACGGGCTGAAGAGGTAGGGTGGGGCACACTTGTATTTCTGGGTGGCACTGGCGTCTCGCCAGTGCTGGTGGCCAGCGAGTTGCTACCAGAACTCCGCTGGCAGCCCGTCCACGCGAGGTAAAGATTGGTCGATTATGGTTGAGCCATTTGCATACCGTTCCGCACTCGACCACCGCCAATCGACCGCTGCTGCACATAGTCCCCTCCGAATAGGGTTGTTATGCAGATAATCGATTGAAGCCAGTACCGCGTCCTTCGTCTGGAGGTTTCGATCGTAGCCGGCCCCTTCCTGCCAGAAGCGAAACACTATCTTCCCAGGGCGTTCTTGGATCGTCAGCCTTTTTAGAAGCGGGTCGTTTCTCTCCAACAGGGCTTGTTTGACTCTGGCGGAAAAAGGTCGCTTCAAAGCAGCCAGGAACGCCCCGACCTTCGGCTCTTTCGCTTGGGGCAGCACCAACAGATGCACGTGCTCCAGCATGAAGACATAGGCCACCAAGCGCCACCGCTGCGTCTTACAAGCATTGTTCAGGCTTTCAGCCAGCCATCCCCGTCGCTCGTCATTGTCCAGGAGTGAAAGATTCTGATAGCACGAGAACGTCAACTCGTGGAAATCGCCCGGCTCATGGTAGTGCTTGATGCGTTTTCTCTTCTGCCCCATCGTCATACTCCGGTTGATCGCACCGTGTATGCCATAATTCCACTGCCCGCATCCCCGGGTGGCACTGGCGTCTCGCCAGTGCTGGCCCTGAGAAGACATACTTCTTTCAGTTGCGCAATCACCCCCCAACCACATCCCCACTTCCACCTACGGCAATTCCTGCTCTGCTTGCACCAAAAACACAATATTGGTTGCCGTCAGATGCAGTGCGTAAGAGGCAATCGACTCTGGAATCTCCTGCGTAGCAGCACCTTGCCCATGTCCAGAACGCCGGTTCCGAATTGTCGGAAGCCCGGCTTCCAGTGTTGTCCGAAGGCCCGTGAAATGGCTCTGCATAAACGATGGAACGAGCCCGTTGTCGAAGAGGATCTGGATCAGGTCCTTTGCCGTGGATTTCTGTGGATCGTACGGCCAGCGACGCTTGTCACAAATCACTTTCATCGTGCTCTCAAATGCCTTGAGGCATTCATTTAGACAAGCGGAGTACTCCTTCTTTCGGAAATGCTGATGGGCTGACAAGAATTCCTCGTTCGGTCCCTTGAAACCCTTGGCCGACAATAGAGCTAGAGCCGGTTTCACGACCTCGGCGTGAATCAGCTTCGAGTCCACTCGGACAATCATCCCGGCTTCGTACTGGTAGCCTACGCCGTGTTCGCGAAACCGAGTGTTTAGTTCTTCGATGGCTTGGTCGGACGATTGACATCTGCCACGGTAGAGGCCAGGATGCTCTCTGACGACTATGTCAATATGCCGGAAGCACGTTTCGATCACGTCTAGAGCTTGTTCAGTCGTGGTTTCGCGGTGCCCAAAGAAGTTCCATAGTGCCTTCTGTCGGTCTCTTCCTTTTGCAAGCTCGAATTGCCCGTACTCTCGACAAAGGATATCGTAGATGGCTATGTATGCCTGTGCGGCGTCGTTGCTGGTACTCGCGAAGTTCTGAAACATGGGCGGACCAATCGCATCATTCATGATATGAACCACTTGGACCCTAAGAGCGTCCGGAATGACAGTGTACCGATAGACATCCGGTATTTCGCCACGAAGGCGCTTCTGACGTTTTGAGAAGAGGTCTGTGATTGCCATTGATAAACCTGGGGAGAAAACAACTCGCTTGATTAG
>JAFGFF010000449.1 GCA_016931075.1 Pirellulales bacterium
ACTCGGTCCTCCTGTCGTGTTTTGGTGAGTTGTGATTTTGACTACACCGTATTAAACACCAGGAGGACCACTCTTTCATAGAATCAGGTCGCGGTTGCCCGATGGCTAATTGTCAAGAGTTTCAGCCGCTTGGAAAAATGATGGCGTCCCCGTGAAAGTCGTCATAATCTTCCAACAAAGGAGTTGATCATGCGGAGCCTGGCAATGTGGGGTGTTCTGCTGGTAGTGTTCATTTCCTGCGCGACCACGGTCCACGGAGCAACGGTCGTCTACACAGACAAGACTGCGTGGGAGAACGCCGTGGGCGGGCAGTTCATGACAGAAGAGTTTGCGGACGATCAACTCAACCCTGGGGTGAGCTTCGATGCTTCCGAATCAGGTCACATCAATCCGGCTGAAGAGAACTACCAAGATGTCCTAGCGTCCACAAGTCAAAATGAGCCCATGACCATTTGGCACTTCGCTCCAGGCATTACCGGATACGGCGGAAATTGGACCTTGGGCGGACCTGGGGGCTCCGGAAATAGCCTCCTGGTCTACCTGGCCGACTCTTCCGTCTACGTGGGCACGATTCCCAATAGCTACAGCGGCGAATTCTGGGGATTCACCTCCGATATCCCATTCACTTCCGTCAAACTGATCGGTGGAAATGGCATTCATCAGCAACACTACAGCCTGGACAACATGGTCTACTCCCAGGTTCCTGAACCTGGTGTCTTTTTGCTAATCGGTACCGGGCTGATAGGACTCCTTTTCTGGCGGCGGCGAGTCTTGTAGACGCCAGTGGCCTGGGTGAGGATAATGGGGTCGGGAGCAAACCCTTCATCTCTCCGCCGCGGCTTCTCGTTGCTTGTTCCGCTCGATCCGCTTCGGGATGAAGGTCTCGCGGACGATGGTCTTCGAGAAGGCCTGCTCCCACTGCTTGCGCGATTCGCCTTCGAAAACAAAATTGCCGTCGTTGCCGAGGATCGAAAAGAAACCGCCGTAGTAGCTCAAGGCGAGTTGGCGTTCGGAACCGTTCTTCATCCGGACGACCGCCAGCCGGCTGGTATTCCAAAACAGCATGGCTGTATGGCACATGGCGTGACCCGAATCGCCCTAGGATGCCCCCATGTCGAGGGGATTCTGTCTTGCGCGTTGCTTTGAACCTTAAATTGTTCAAAATGGGTTCATACGCACATCCCGGGAACATCACCCAACCATCTAGCCTCAGTACTACCCTCTGGACGGGCAAATTATTGACATTCTACTGAATGGTGGTTATTCTGTAGCGAAATCAGGAACTGATTTGGGCACCAATTTGCTTCCGGCCGCCACATTCGTTTCGTGAAGCGGGGCTTTCCAGGAAGACAAAATAGAAAACGCCAGCAGAACAGGCTCCCTTCAGAGATGGCTACGTGGCGACGGTTCATTCAGGACGATCTGCGGGCGAGGATTCGCGTGGGCGAAGAGGTCGTCGATATCCTGACATTGCAAGCATTGGCCGCGCACTATCAGGTGAGCCTTACGCCCGTGCGTCTGGCTGTTGGCGACCTAATTGAAGAAGGTTTTCTTAAAAAATTGTCCAACGGGCGTCTGACGGTTAATCGCGACGCCGTGGGCAGCAATGTAGGCCAAGACGCATCGCGTCCCGACTTGCCCGAGGATCTCCCACGGAAGATCAAGGATGATCTGGTCGTCCTGTCGCTACGAGGCGAAGCCGTGTTTCTCCGCGAGGCCGAGACAGCCGAGCGTTACGAGACGAGCGGGACCGTCATCCGGCAGGTGTTTCACCGCTTGGCCGGCTCGGGACTGATCGAGCACATTCCGCGTCGTGGCTGGCGTTTGGTTCCGTTCTCCCAGGAGAAGCTGGAGGACTACACGCACGTCCGGAAGATGTTGGAGGTCGAGGCGATGCGTCTGGCCTGGCCGCATCTTGAAGATGACGACTTGCGGGTCATGCTCAATGCCAACCGCGTTCCCGACAACCAGAATGAAGAACCGTTCGTCGACAACGGGATCCACGCCTATTTGATCGAGAAGGCGGACAATTTCTTCATCAGCGACTTTTTCGCGCGTCATCAAAATCGCTTTGACCCCGTATTCGCATGGGAAGCGACCGACCGCCAGGCGGCGATCGACACGGCCCTGCAGCACCGGGCGATACTCGAAGCGCTCTTGGCGCGCGATCCATCGAGAGCGGAAGAGGCCCTGTTGGAACACTTGGACTACGGTCACACAGCGTTGAGGAACGTCTTGTGGTCGTCCACTGAACACGAGATCGACGCGATTGTTCGAGGGGGTGAGTGATTGTGATAAGGGGGATACTGCACGGCGTGGGATTGGTGGTGCTTGCCGGCTGCCTGGCCGGCTGCGGCAACCGATCCTCGCTGGAACTTGCACCAGTCAGCGGTACCGTGGTCTATCGAGACAAGGCGTTGGACCACGGCCGGGTCGTCTTTGTCCCGACCGAAGGGACGAAGGGCCCGCAAGCCGAGGGCGAGATTCAACCAGACGGGTCGTTTTGGATGGTGACGCCCAAAGATAAGGACGGCGCTGTAGTCGGCCGCCACGTCGTGCTAGTCGAATGTCGTCGAAAGGTCAGCGAGGCGGAGGCCCGGAAGATGATCCTCGGCGAGCATCTTATCCCCAAACGTTACTTCACCTTGGAAACGAGCCCCCTGCGGTGCGACGTGAAGGCGGGAATGAAGAACCGGCTGGACATAGTCTTAGAAGACGAGCCGTCGGCTGGCGATTGAAGTGCGGGGCCGAATAAAGAGACAGAGGAAGATGGGGCGGAGGTAGGCCGAGGAGAGGCGAACCAGAGTGGCTTTATATGTTTCTGTGGTTCCTTGGCTACCGAAGGGAGAACGCAATGAAACGGAAAAAAGGGACTTTTCCTAGGGCCGTTCGACGATACGGCCTTCTGCTCGGCGGGCTTGTTGCCTTGAGCCTGGCTCACGTGGCCCAAGCCGGGTTGGTGCAGTATTGGACGTTTGATGAAGGAACTGGCGGGGTGGCAGGGAACAGCGTGGTTTCGGGCAACGAGGGTACTCTTATGGCCGGGCAATCGACGGCAGCCGTACCGAATCCAGCGCCCAACTGGTCGATCGAAGCTCCTGCCGTACTATCTCATTCACTTGGATCGCTTGATTTCGAAAGCAGTGCTCGGGAATGGGTCGATGCCGGAGTCATTGGCGTCTACAGCGACGCGGTGGCGGGGCACAACCATGGCGCGACGCTCTCGGTTTGGATCAAACCCGACAACACGCTTCATGACACCACCTTGTGGAACTGGATCGGCGGCGGCGACCCGAGCATCGTTGGACACAATGGCGGTGGGCCACGAATTGTCATTCCCACCGAGCCCCCACCAGCAAACATCCTCCAGATTCTCCATAACATTGGTGAAAATAGCTTCGAATGGAAGACAATTCCCACCGCGTCGGAGTTGGCTTCAGGCCAATGGCACCACGTAGCGGTCACCTACGTCGCCGATAAGATGCTCTGCTACATCGACGGTCAAGCCCCGCCGAGCGCGCTGAGTGACGTTCCCTTCACATTCGACAACCCGCCATTTGGGATCGGTGCAAAACGCCGCGTGCTAGATAGTCCCCAGAACTCCTGTTTCGACGGGCTAATGGACGATTTCGCGGTCTGGGACGTTGCCCTCACGCCCGAGGCGATTGGGCAATTGGTGGCCGGCGCCAATCCGTTGGATATTGTTCCTAGGTCCACGGCTCCCTACTACTCACAGATCGTCAACATCGACTTCCAGACCACGAACCCACTGCCCGCCTACACAGGCCGTGGCGCCTTGGCCCAAGCAGGCACGGTCTGGAACGAGCCGGTTATCGACGGCCCGGAAAATGGCAAGAAGGGGTGCGCGTTGGTCGACGCGGTCGATTCATACGGCGCGCCTACGACGATCGATCTGACATGTACCGACTTCGATCTTGTTTTCCAGGCCGGCACGGACCCCCATCCGTTCACGGACGATCGGCTGATCGGACGTTACTATAGCAGTAACATTTGGGAGATCAGCGGCTTGGAAGTGGGGGCCACCTACGACATCTACTTCTATGGCTTCAACGAAATGGACGTCAACCTGTCGTGGGGAGCGGACGCCGATACAGTTTCGTTTGAGGTAGACGGCAACACCCATTTCAAAGCCATGGATGACCTGCCCGTGGACTGGGTCGAAGGCATCAACTACGTAAGGATGACCGTCACGCCTTGGTTGGATACCATCTCGGGCGACATGCGTCCCGACTCCGACGGGGCCATTGGTATGGGATTTTATGGACTCCAAATCGCCCGGCATTCGGATCAAACACGCATGCCCGGCGACACGGACAATAGCGGAACCGTGGATGCGTTGGACGCTCGGGCCTTGGCGGAGCATTGGCTCCAGTCGGGCGAACTGATCGGCTGGGAACAAGGCGACTTCAACGGCGACCATGTCGTTGACGATCGGGACGCCTCGATCTTGGCCGCCAATTGGACAGGCACTTCGGAGAGTAACGCCGTGCCCGAACCCTCGACGCTTGTCGGCCTGCTGAGCCTGGCCGGCACCGCGTTGGTGCTTCGGAGACGACGGCGATAAGGAACCATGGAGCAAGCATGCTCTGGTGACCGCCCGTGGGTCGACTGGTGTCGGCCCGCGGGCTTTTTCCTGTCAAAGGAACGTGCCATGGAAACGAACACGCGAACGCGTCGGTTAGGATTCACGTTGGTCGAACTCTTGGTGGTCATTGCGATCATCGGGATCCTGATTGCCTTGCTATTGCCGGCCGTCCAGGCTGCGCGCGAGGCAGCTCGAAAAATGACCTGCTCGAACCAGGTGCGGCAAATCGCTCTGGCCGTACACAACTACGAGGGGCAGTACCGCATCTTCCCTTACTCCATTTCCCATTATGACGAACAATATGGTGGTGGACCGGTGTACCGAGGGAACGGGCTGAGTTGGATGACCTCCATCTTGCCGTTTTTGGAATATCGCAACGAGTACGACAGCATGAACCTCGTCGGCCCCGTCTCGGCCGGCCAGGGATTGGCTCGGCCCGAGAACCACCCGATTATTCAAATACCGATCAGCTTTTACTACTGCCCCAGCGACAATGCCGTGGGGCAGGTCCGCGAGACGACATTTCTCTGGAACCAATGTCCGCTGGCGGTGACGAACTACGCGGGCGTGCAGGGCGACCACAACCCGGGCAATTCCTCGATTTTCGGTGGATATCCCGACTGCCACAATTACAGCAGCCTCGGCTTCAAGGAATGTCGCGGCACGTTCTGGCGGCACAGTTTTCTAGCTCCTGTCAAGATAGCGAGTTTCACTGACGGAACCAGCAACACGATCATCATCGGCGAGGTCCTGCCGGAGTACGACCATTTCCTTTACTGGGGCATGTCCAACGGCGTCCAGAAGAGCACCCATTCGCCGCTGAACCGCATTCCGACGGGCGACTTCATGAAGGGGGCATACGGCGACTGGCCCAACAATAACGGGTTCCGGAGTCGCCATCCGGGCGGGGTCCACTTCGCCTGGGCCGACGGGCACACGGTCTTCATCAATGAGGACATCGACCATGAGGTCTATCGCGGGCTGAGCACGCGCGGCGTTGCGGAGGCGACCACGTATCCCTGACGATATTGCAGTCCGTCGTTGACCCATTTTTTCCGGTTCCCGACCGTTTTGTTGTCCATCCTTGACAGTTCCCTCGGCGCCGACGATGATGCGAATAGTATGACGACACGTCGGCTGTTCGACACGGCGCCCTTACCTCCCTCCACTATCCCACCATGAAATCGAGAGGAGATATCCCGTGAAACGTGAATCCTTGGACCGACGTTCGTTCTTGGGCACGCTCGGCGGCACGGCCTTGGTTGGCCCAGCCCTGGTCTCGCCCGTGTTGGCCGCCACGGAGAAGAAGAACGAGGCCAAACCCACACGCATCGCCTTCATCGGCGTGGGCTCGCGCGGCACGGGTCTTTTGAAGCAGATTCTGCGAATCGACGGGGTCGAAGTGCCGGCCATCTGCGACATCAACACCGCACACCTCAATACGGCGCTGGGAATCGTAAAAGAACGGCGCGGCAACACGCCGGCCGGCTTCTCCAAGGGGCCCTACGATTACCGCCGGATGCTCGAACGCAACGACTACGACGCCATCTTGCTCGGCACGCCGCCCAATTGGCACACGGTCATGGCCACCGACGCGATGAAGGCCGGCAAGCACGTCGCCAGCGAAGTGCCCGGGGCTTACACGATCGACGAGTGCTGGAACCTTGTGCGGACGAAGGAAAAGACCGGCAAGCACTACATGTTGCTGGAAAATTACATCTTTCCTCGTGACAACATGATGGCCGGCAACATGATCCGCCAGGGGCTTTTCGGCGACCTCTACTATGCCGAGTGTTCTTACGCCCACGATTGTCGAAGCATCCGGTTTACCAAGGACGGCAAGCTCACCTGGCGAGGCGAGGTGAAGAAGACGTCCTACGGAAACACCTATCCGACGCACGCCATCGGGCCGGTGGCCAAGTGGCTGGGCATCAACCGGGGTGACCGGTTCGTGTCGCTCGTCTCACAGATGAGCCGTCCGGGCGCGGCGTTGCGCGACTACACGGCCCGGCGTTTCGGCCCGGACAGCCCGGCGGCCAAGGTCAACTACATCGCCGGCGACATGTGCCTGACGACCTTGACCACGGCGAAGGGGTGCTTGATCACAGTTCACTACGACACCGACTCGCCCCGGCCTGCCTCGGGCTTCCACATGGTCCAGGGCACGCGAGGGTGCTACAACTCGCGTCAGGGGGTCTACCTCGACGGCAAGAGCCCGACTCACCGTTGGGAGCCGATGTCGAAGTACCGTGAGAAGTATGACGATCCGGCGTGGAAGCAATTCGGCAAGCTGGCCCAGACTTCCGGTCACGGCGGCGGCGATTACCTGACGCTGCTGGAGTTCGTCAATTCGTTGCGTGAGGACCGCGAGCCGATGGTCGATGTCTATGACAGCGCCGCCTGGAGCTGTATCGTCGAGCTGTCGAAGCAGTCGATCGACGGTGGCGGCGTGCCGGTCGAGGTGCCCGACTTCACCAACGGCAAGTGGGAGACGCGCACGACGTGAATACGCGGTACGGAATTGGATTCGCCATATTGTCCATCCTGAGTTGGTCAGGAGGCAACCTGCTGCTGCGCGCGACGCTCGATAGATGGCCCGTGGGTCTGGCCGGCATCTTTTCGCGCGTGATCACGGTGAGCGTCCTCGCGGCGTGGCTCCTCTCGCGACGCCAGGGACGGCGCGATCTGCTGCCTCGAGGGACCGGGCGGTGGCTTCTGCTGATGGGAGCCGTCTCGATCGGCATCAACCTGCTTTGGTTCAGCGCGATGAAGTGCACCAACGCGACGAACGTCTCGCTGTTGTTCCGTCTCGATTTGGTCTTCGTCGTTCTGCTGGGCGGTCTGTTGGGCCTGGAGCGGATCCGGCCGATCATCCTCCCGGTTCTGGCTTTCATGCTGGTCGGACTGGCCCTGTTTTCCAAAGTCCACCTCATGGAATGGTCGGGCCAACTGCAAGGCGACTTGATGATGGTCGCCGCGGCGTTTGGTTTCGCCGTCAATGCGTTCGTGATCCGCCACATCTTGCGCAAAATGGCGGAAGAGGCGGTTGCGCTCTACAACCACATGATGAGCGCCACCGGGTTTCTCGCCCTGGCCTGGTTCAGCGGCGAGTTCTCCACGGCCGATCTGGCGTCCCGGCCGGCCACCGATTGGCTCTGGCCGCTGTGCCTGGGTGCAGTCTTCTCCCTTTCGCTTCCGCTTTACTACGCGGCCTTGCGCCGGCTGGAAGTGTGGCGTCTTCGGGCGTTCATGCTCTCGGCCCCCTTGCTGGTCGCCGCTGCCGAGGCGAGCATCTGGGGACTCGATTTCACCCTGGCGCAGTGTCTCGGGGCCCTGATGGTTCTGGCGGGCCTGGGCCTGTGCATCCGAATCGAGTCGCGTGCCGCCGTTTCGCCGACACCGCCCCTTCCCGAACCGATCCCGCCACATCACACGCCCGCCTTGGACGGCTCTTCGTCGGACGGCAACGGTCGCCCCCGGCCCAGCGCATCACGGTCTGTTCCGCTTGAAGCTCAAGCCGAAGAGCTATAATCTTGCGGGTGCTACCCCACTTCGAACACGTAGTACACGCAGAAAAAGATCCCCAGCCCGATGAAGAGCCAGCCGGTGAACATCCGGGCGCCCCATTCGATCTTGGACAGGACGTTGTACGTCGTGCCGATCCGTTCGGCGCTGTAGGCCAGAATGAAGGCGACCAACAGCACGGGCAAGCCCGTGGCCAAGCCGTAGAGGAGCGAGAGGACGGCCAGATCGCCCATCCCACACTTCATTTGCGGGAGCATCACGCCAAACGTGACCAGAAACTCCGTGACCTTGCCCGCCTCCAGACCGAAAAGCAACGCCAGAAACCCGAAAAACCAACCGGCCGAGACGGGGCAGAAGGACAAGGCGAAAAGCACGCCTAATAAAAAGGCCCCCGGTAGGCCCATGGCGTCGATCCGCTTCTGCATATTCTCGCTGACCAGCGTGCCGCCGACGCTGGTCGAGAGCAGGCCAACAAAAAACATCCCGAGCACCAGGAAGATCGGCCCCAGCACCAGACTCGCGTACGTCTGGAAGAAGATCGACACATCGTCGAGTGACAAGGCCAGTCCGGCCACAAGCAGAGCCAGGACCGCGTAGACGACACAGCGTCCCGCCGTGTAGAGCAGCCCGGCCAACAGAACCTTGCCCGGGCTTTCCACCTTCCGGCCGATGTAGGAAATGGCCGCAATGTTCGTGGCCATCGGGCAGGGACTGATTGACGTTGCCAGGCCGAGAATCAACGCCGCCGCGACGAAAAGCAAGTAGGTCGCCATCCGATCCCTCCGGCCATTCAGCCCTCGTTCCCCGATAATCCCAGCCCGATATCAGGCTATTTCTGAGCGATCGAGGTCGATTGGGCGAGGACCGCGACTTCGTCGCGCACGTACTTCAGGAAATCGTCCTTGTCGTCCTTCTTCGACCAGATCTCCTTGAGATTCTTCGAATCGGCCACTTTGCCTTGGACGACCTTCGCTACGACCAACGACGGGCCGGTGATCTTGTAGCCCTTGGTCAAAGCGGCGTTCTTCTCGGCCTGGAAATCAATGTAGCGGAACTCGACCGTGCCGTCCTTGATCCGCGAAGCGAATCCTTCCTTCACGGCCTCCTCCGAGTAATCCCCCATCCGCTGGCACGTCGGACAACGATGGGTCCGGTGAAAATACATCACAACGACCCGATCGGCCGGCTTGGCGTTCGCCTGGCCTGGCTGCTCGGCCGCGGCCGCGCCGACGGGCATGGACCAAACGAATAGGACGATCGCATACAACATGGATGGAAGGGCCGTTCGTTTCATTGTTTTCTCCTCCGTAATTCAACGGATTTGTGCTACTGGGGAACCGGAATGTCACTGGTGTCTTCCGGAATGGGAATGTCCGACGTCGGCCCTTCGGGCGATTCCGTCTTCGAGCTTTCGTTGGCCTTTTCCGTGGATTGGTCTTCCGGCTTGGGTTTCTCGTCGAGCATGTCGCGGATCTCGGTCCGGACGTAGTCGGCGAATCCGGTTGGGTCGTCCTTCAACGCCCAAACACGATCCAGCCGGTTCCAATCGTCGATTTCTCCGCCTTTGATTCTCACCACCACGACGACCGGGTCGGCAACTTTGAACTGCTTGCGTAGTTTCTCGCCCGACGGCTTGCGATAGTCGACCACCTTCCACTTCACTCGACCATTGGCCAACTCGTCGGCAAAGTCGGTCTCGACCACCTGGTGTGCCTGCGACTCGATGGACCGGCAGGTGGCGCACCGTTTTCCGTGGAAGTAGTAGACAATCAGGCCGTCCCTGGCCGTCATGGACTCCAAGGCGGTGGCGATCCGGTCCAGTTCCGGTTGGAGTTGCGAGGCCGCGTGCCGGTCCAGCGCCCGGGCGATCAGCACCACCAGCGTCGCCGAGCACAACGCAATCAAACACGCGGCCACGGCGTTTTTCATTTCCATCTGGCCTATTCCCTTCTGGTTTGTGGGCAATCCGGCCTGGCTACTTGAGCAGTGCTTCGATGTCGGTCGAGGAAAGGACCTTGCCGACCGACTTGACCTCGCCGTCGATGGCTAGGGCGGGCGTGGTCATCACGCCGAAGCCGACGATCACGTTGATGTCGGACACCTTCTCGACCGTGGCCTCCACGCCCGAGTGCCGAACGGCCTCCTCGGCATTATGCTTCAGCTTTTCACACTTGGGGCACCCGGGCCCCAGGACTTGGACGAGTTTCATTATTGTCCCTCTCTTTCTGTGGCCCCATCCTATACATAAATCCACCCAAAAACCATCCCGACGACCGTGCTCATGATGACGGTCAGCATGCAAAATGCGAACGTCTTCTTAAACCCAATGACGCTGTAGATTACAGCGATGCTCGGTAGCGATAGGGCCGGGCCAGCCAGAAGCAGGGCCAACGCCGGGCCCCGGGCCATGCCCAGGCCGCGCAACGCTTCAAGGATCGGGATCTCCGTCAGCGTGGCGAAGTACCACATGCTGCCGATGACCGAGGCCACCAGGTTCGACCGGAGGCTGTTGTCACCGACCAAACTGGCCACGGCCTCTTCCGGAATCAGGGCTCCGACGAATCCGGTCACCAGCACGCCCCCGAACAAGAGCGGGATGATCGACTTCGAAAAGCTCCACGTCTGGTCCATCCACTCGCCGAGTTCTTCGCGGTCGAACCAACGCCAGACCATGGCCAACACGCCCAAGAAACAAGCGCCGGCGAACCACCAGCGTTGGTGGTACACCCAGGCGACCCACTCGTAGCCCTCGGGCGTATGGTCGTGCTCGGAGACGATTTCGGCGATATTGACGGGTAACTTTTCGCCCTTGGGCAGGTCGCCCAACGGCGCTTCGAGCTGGACCTGATACTGCTCGGCCGTGCGGATCCGGACCGTCACGTGCATGCGAGTTCCGTCTTTCTTCTCAATAATCGTCTGGCTCGGGTTGGCCCAATCGCTGAAGACGAGGAACACGATCATGCAGGCGAAGAACAGGACCGTTTGCCAGCCTCTTCGTTTGGCCGGCGGTGGGTCGGGCAGTTGCATCACGGCCGCCGTCCGGTCGGCCTCGTCGCGGCGGAATAGAATCGCCATGAACAGGCCGATCACCACGGCGAAGACAACGGCCCCGATCACCCGGGCAATGCCCAACTCGAACCCGAGCACCCGGGCGGTCAGAAAGATGGCCATCACGTTGATCGCTGGCCCCGAGTAGAGGAAGGCCGAAGCTGGGCCAAGCCCCGCGCCGACCCGATAGATGCCCGCGAACATGGGCAGCACGCTGCACGAACACACGGCCAGCACCGTGCCCGAGACCGACGCGACGCCGTAGGCCTCGACCTTATTGGCCTTGGGCCCCAGGTGTCGCAGGACGGCTTCCTTGGAGAAGAACGTCGCGATAGCCCCGGCGATGAACATGGCCGGCACGACACAGGCCAGCGTGTGGTAGCGCACATACCACTGGAGCATGTAGAACGCCTCGATGATGGCGTTCTGCACCTTATCGCTGGCGAAGTTCACGTAGTAAGCGAACAGAAACACGCCGACCAGCGAGGCCAGGATCGTCCATTGCTTCTTATCCATTGACACACAACTTTCTGTGAGCAGCCACGTTGGCCTATTTGGCGAAACCTACAAGTGTTTGTTTATAAAAAAGACACGCCCTTGTTCAAGCTGCCTTTGTGGCCGAGTTGTTATCTCGCCAACAAGGCCTGTTGACTCCGCGCGTTGCATGCCAGAACCGATTCGATGCAATCGAAGAAGTCCATCACGCACTTTACACGCAACCGATAGAAGACCATCTGCCCTCGCTTCTCGTCCTCGACCAGACCGGCCGCCTTGAGCACGGCCAGGTGCCGCGAAACGGTCGACATGTCGGCGCCAACCAGCTCCGTCAATTCGCACACGCACCGCGGGCCGCTCTGGGACAGTTCGTCGACCAGGAACAGCCGCGTTGGATGGGCCATCGCTTTGACAACTCTGGCCCTAGCTTCGTACTTGTCTCGCTGTGCTGTGTTCATGATCATTGCTGAGTATCGGCGGCTCATATTTGGCAGTTTAGCCAAATGACCATGGAGGGCAAGGCCTGTCCGGATAGGTGTGCCAAGAAACGGGAGATTTCCCTATAAGACAAGGCCCTGCGACCGTCTAGCCAACAATGACTGGCAAGAGGACACCCCCGTCCCGGGGCAATCAGACTGACCGAAATCCACTCGCAGGAGGGGGCTTGCTCAAGCCGCGCGGCGCAGGCGTAGCGGTGGGATGTCGGCGAAGTGCACGTTGCGGGTGGCGGCGGAGTCGAAGTCGAAACCAAACGTGTTGACATCCCGGGCGTACCAGTCGGCGACCACTTGGATCGTCTTCGGTGTGTAGTAGGCCTGATAGGGCTTCGCCTTGCCTCCGGTCACGTTGCGACGCGGCGGTGCTTCGGAAAGGCCGAAGTAACGTGTGCTCTCCTCGCCTAGGTTCTCCTGCCGAAGCAGATGGGCGCCCAGTTGGCCTTCTTCGTCTTCGACGTAGTCAACCTGTGGATACCACCCGCGGACCGCTCGGTGCCAGTAGTATTCCTTGTCGCCGTAGAGGTGCCGTTCTTCGAGGAACCGGTCAAACGTTCGCGGTGCGTAGTCGGGCGGGGCGTTGCCCTGGTCCATCGTCAGAAGGGCAAACCGGAACCGGGAGACGACCCGCGACCACGGGTTTCGGATCACGGCCACCGGTTGCAGGCGGTGTCGGACGGATGGGTGGATATCAACCAGTCGGGCGTGATGGTAGCCGTGATGCTCGCCGTTCTCTCGCATGACTCGCAGGAGTTCTCGCGTGTATGCGCGACTCCGGTGGAATCGCGGTTCGGCCCCGACGAGACGTCCTTGTAGCTCGACCGACTTGCGAATCGAAACGCCGGCGTTTTTCGGGATGTGAACGAACAGATACTTCGCCCGGCCCGTATAGTAGTCGATGTAGGCCCGGATCTCCCGATATCTCATGAAACGACCTCCCTGTCATGCCCGGCCGTTCACACGGGCCGAGTACCATGTCGCGCATCCATGCGGACATGTCTTTTTTATATCAGAGGCGCTGGATGCCCACGCGAGCGTGGAGCATGGCACCCGTTTTCCTCCGCGTTCAACGGGCCGTCAAGCGGCTGCCCTGCTTGTGTCGGAGTAGGATGAGATAAGTCTTAAAAACGCGTTGGCCACGGCCTCCTCGGAAAACTGGTCGGCCAGGGTCTTCGTTCCGCCGGCAACGAGCGTGTCGGCCAGTTCCCGCGAGTCGAGGATCCGCCGGATCGCATCGGCGATCCCTTCATAATCTCCAATATCGGTAAGCAGACCGTTCTGGCCGTCGCGCATGAACCATTTGGGGCCCGGGGCCCGGGTGGAGACCACGGGCACGCGTTGCGCCCAGGCCTCGAGGATCACGTTGCCCAGCACTTCGTGACTCGATGGCAGGACGGAGACGTCGCTGGCCGCGATGAAGGGGCGCGGGTCCTTTTGCCAGCCGGCGAACCGGACGCGGTTCTCGATGCCTAACTGACTGACTAACTCGCGAAGCTTCTTTTCCTCTTCGCCCTCACCGACGAGCCAGAGGTGGGCATCTTTCACCAGCGCCACGGCCCGAATGAGGACGTCGAGTCCCTTGATCAACACGAAGCGGCCCACGCTGCAGACCACCGGCACGCCGTCAGGCGTGCCGAGCACGCGGCGATCAACCGGGGCGACGCGATCGGTGTTGGTGAAGTTCGAGATGATCTCCGTCCGTCGAGTCCAACCCAATGAACGTACCCGTTCGACGATGCACGGTGAGTTGCAAACCAGGACGTCAATATTTTTGAAATAATGGAGTTTTCTCGGATTGTCGCCCAGCCGGGCGATCCGGATGCAACCGTCGTACTTCGGCATCAAACGGCTCGCGCGAGGCATCCAGGCGCACATTGCGTCGGGTTGCCAGCGGCGGGCCGTCCGCTTGACGTGAATCGGCAAAAGAACCCGATCGAGCGACGCGTTGCGGAAGTGGCTCTCGCGGACTTCGATACTCGGCGCGACGTCTTTGCGCCAGGGTCGGTTCGGGCGAATGATGATCTTCTGCGAGACGTCCCGCCGGTCCAGGGCGTTGACCAGATGGACAAAGAACCGCTCGGCGCCCCCGTTCTTGCCGAAATGAAAATGCATCATCTTCATGGTGTCACTCGTGGGCATTGTGAAAAAGGCGTATTTCCGGGGCTTCTCCAAGTAGCGGTCACGCGGCCATTCTGTCCGAGGCGGACTCGCACGGGGACGACGCGAACAACTCGAGGTATGCTTTCACCACGGACGCCTCGGAAAACTGTTCTAGCAACGATTTTTCGCCGCCGGCGACGAGCCTGTCGGCCAGGCCGCGATTCTCCATCACATGAAGGGTCGCGTCGGCCATGCCTTTGTGATCGTCGATGTCGACGAGCAGAGCGTTTTGGCCGTCGCGCAAGAACCATCGGGGGCCTTCGGAACGCGTCGAGACCACCGGCACCCGCTGGGCCCACGCTTCCAGAATGACGTTGCCCAACGGCTCCTCCCGCGACGGCATGACGAACGCGTCGGCAGCCGCCACGTAGGGACACGGATCCGATTGCCAGCCGGCGAACCGGACACGGTCCTCGACGTTCAACTCATGGGCCAGGTTCCGAAGGTTCTCTTCTTCCTCGCCGTCTCCGAAGAGCCACAAGAAGGTGTTCTCCATCCGCGCGACGGCTCTCAAGAGCGTGTCGAATCCTTTTCGGGCGACGAACCGCCCCATCGTGCAGACCAACCGGACCGTGTCGGGGGTGTCGAGGACGCTTCGCTCGACGGGCGCGACCCGTTCGTGGCGGGTGAAGTTCGTAATCACCTGGACCCGGCGGGTCCACCCAAGCGACCGGACACGCTCGGCGATGCCCGGCGTGTTGCAAACCAGCACGTCGATGTTCTCGAAATCCTCGATGCTCAGCGGATAGTCTCCCAACCGCGCGATCCGAACGCCGCCGTCGTAGCGAGGCATCAAATGGCTGCCGCGGCGCATCCAGGCGAAAATCGCGTTCGGTTTCCAGCGTCGCGCGATGCGTTTAACCCGCAAGGGCAACAAAAGGCGATCCAGCGACGCATTGCGAAAATGGCTTTCGATGATCTCCACGCTAGGATCGATGTCCTTTCGCCAACTTCGCTTCGGCCGAATGACGGCCTTCTGTGCGACACCTCGCCTGGCCAACGCGTTCAGGAGGTGGACGAAGAACCTTTCCGCGCCTCCGACCTTGCCGAAATGAAAGTGCATAACTCTCATCGTGTACGGTCCCCGTCAATTTCTGCCCACTTGTTGGAAGCCCTAGGCCGCATCGGCGCGATCCATGTTGTCCACGGGCGGCTGGCATTTCAGGACGCGCCGCTGGTAGATCTTCGATTCGTACAGAAATGAATAGGCCGCGCCGGTCATCGCCTGAATGAAGCCGGGAATCCCGCATCGCCACAGCCCATGCCGCAAATAGAGCCGCAAAAAGTAGGAGGGCGGGTTGAAGAACATCTTCAACAGACTGCGGAACTGTCCTTGTTCGAGGTACTGATCGGCCTTCAGCGTCGAGTACTTGTTTTCTTTGAGGATCTGCTCGTCGATGGGCAGCGGGCGGAAATGCAGCAGGCTGCCGCGCTTCGAGATGCCCACTTCGCCGTCGGGCATGATTCCCTCGTGTACCCGTCGGGCAAGATCGAACGCCCCGTGGCCCTTGCGGATCAACCGGAGATTGTACCGCTCGCGGACGTGCTCGGGCGTGTAGCCGAAGCCGATCAGGTAGGGTCGTCGCGAGATCCGCCATCCGACGATCGATTCCGGCGCGCCGAGCAGCTCGGGCAGCACGGCCCGCAACGAATCGTCAAACCGTTCGTCGGCGTCGATGCTGAAACACCAGGGCTGGGCGCACTGCTCCAGGGCGAACTGCTTCTGCGCGGCGTAGCCCCGCCAATCCTCGTGCATGAAGCGGATGGGCCAACCGGCGTTGATATAACGCTGCACCAAGGCCACCGTGCCGTCGGTCGAGCCGGAGTCGACGATGATGATCTCGGCGCACTGCCCGAGGCTCTCGATGCAATTGGCCAGGTACTCTTCCTCGTTCATGCAGATGATGAACGCCGAGAGGGGCAGCTTCGACGGCGTGTTCGATTCGTTCGGATCGACTCCGCGACACACTCGAAGAATCGTGCCGTCGTGTGCAGCAGCCTCGCTCATCGGAATCCTCGTTTGTCGTGGGATGCGTTGGTGGCTCGTGAGACCGCGTCCGACCTCAGGCGGCCTTCAGATCGAGTAGATCGCGCCGGCGGTAAAGGAACGCGAGTCGTTTCATGTCCGCATTGATCACTTCGAAATTGTGTCGTCGGAGGATCTCGTTGACTTCGCAGAAAGTCGATTTCCGTTCCTTGCCTCGCTCGCGGCCGCAGTCGACCGCGATGTAGTCGATCAAGTGGAGAACGCCTTCGGCTCCCTGCAGGACCTCCGGCTCGGCGCCTTCGGCCTCGACCTTGAGTAGCCGGAATCGAGGGCTGCCCAAGCTCCGGATGTAGTGGGCCAGCGTCGTCGCCTGGATGATCTTGATGGTCTTGTAGCCGCCCGCTTCGATTGCCGTGCTGTCGGCCGTGTCCGGCTTGGAGAAGAACCGCAGTTCCGTCTCCTCATGCCACAGGGCCTTGCGAACTGTTCGACGCTCGCCGCTGAAATTGTTGAGATCGCAGCAGTCGGCTTCTTTTTCCTCGGGCTCGAACGGGTGATACTCGGCCTGGAACTGCTTGGCCCAGATGCCGATCTCGCCGACGTTCGCGCCGCAGTCGATGATCTTGTCGCCGGGCGCGAGTGGAACCTCGTTCAGGCAATAGGTGCCGGCCAGGTGGCCGATCCATCGAGCAATGCCCTTGTCGTAACGCTTGAACCGGTTGCGGCGAGCGAGTTGGATCTCCTCGCCGGTCCTCTTGCCGATGTAGGGCCCGCCGTCGGCCACGGCACGCAAGCGGAACTCGCGCCCGCGAAACATGCACCGGAAATTGATCATCGCGCAATAGAGCCACTCGGGCATTGCCGCGGCGATCGGTTCGGTAATCCATCTTCCTATTTTCATTCGATTGTCCCTTGCCCGAGAGAAGGCTTATTGAATCCCGCATAGTCAATGTTCGTGCTTCACCGCCGATGGGCCGCTTCGCGGCCTGATCGGCTCCCCCGGTTAGCGGAAAACGTTCATTGGCAATGCAGACC
>JAFGFF010000450.1 GCA_016931075.1 Pirellulales bacterium
GACTTACGTCCCCCGCTCGGTTTGTTTCGCGTCCCGAGCCCCGAGCCCCGAGTCCCGAATCCCCAGCCCCTAGCCCCCAATCCCCAATCCCCCGCTCTGTTCGTGTTTGCGGCCGGGGGCAGTGCTCAGCGGCCTACTCGATGTACTTGCCGCGCGGCGTGTAAGTCGTGTGGAGGAGTTTGTGGCTCTTGTGGCCGCAGGGGCCGTCAGTGAGGAATCGTTCGTAGAGTTTTAGAAGGGCAGGGTTTTCATGCGATTTGCGGACGTCATAGGCGCGGTCTTCGGCGTAGATGGCCTTGGCCCGGGCCGCGCGGATGGCGGGGCTGGTGGGACTGGGTTGGCCGCCGCCGCCCAGGCAGCCGCCGGGGCAGGCCATGAACTCGATAAAGTGGCATTCGCGGAACTTCCCGCCCGCCTTGATGTCTTCCATCACCTTTTTCGCATTGGCCGTGCCGTGAGCGACGCCCACCTTCAGCGTGGCGCCCTTGAGCCAGTCCCAGTTGTCGAACAGGTGGGCGACGAGGCCCGGCACGGGGCCGACCTTGGTGATGGGCAGTTCGGCGTACCGCACGCCCTCGAACCCGCGGACCGGGATCACCTCGGCGTGGTCGAAGAATTTTTCGACCTTTTCGCCGGTGACCACTTCGATGACCGTGCGCAGGGCCGCTTCCATTACGCCGCCGCTGGCGCCGAAGATAACGCCCGAGCCGGTGGCCGTGCCGAACGGGTCGTCGAAGTCCGACTTGGGCGACTGCAGGAGGTCGATGCCCGCCTCGCGGATCATCTTGGCCAGCTCGCGGGTGGTCAGGCCGTAGTCGATGTCCTTGTAGCCGCTGTCGCACATCTCGGGCCGGTTGCACTCGAATTTCTTTGCCGAGCAGGGCATCAGGGCGACCGTGACGATGTCGTTCGGGTCGAGCCCGTTCAATTCGGCGTAGTAGGTCTTCAGCAAGGACCCGAACATCTGCTGCGGGCTCTTGGCCGAGGAGACGTGGGGGAGATACTCGGGATAGAAGTGCTCGATGTACTTCACCCAGCCGGGGGAGCAGCTTGTAAACTGGGGCAGCGCGACCGAAAGGTCCCCTTCGGCCAGCGCCCGCTTGAGCCGCAGGAGCAGTTCGACCCCCTCCTCGATGATCGTCAGGTCGGCCGTGAAGTTGGTGTCGAAGACCTTGTCGAACCCGCACTGGCGCAGGGCCGAGTTAAGCTCGAACGTCAGGGCCGTGCCCGGCTCCAGACCGAAGCATTCGCCGATCGCCGCCCGAGGGCTGGGAGCCGTCTGGATGATCACGTGTTTGTCGGGCGCGTCGATCGCGTCCCAGACGTCGTCGGTCACGTCGTTCGCCCGGAGCGCACCGGTCGGGCAGCGGTTGATGCACTGACCGCAGTTGATACAGATGACCTCGGCCAGCGGCTTATCGAGGAAGGTGCCCACCTTGGTGTCGTGGCCGCGGTGCAAGACCTCGAGCACGCCGACTTCCTGCAGGTCGATGCACGTCCGGACGCACCGCCGGCACAGGACGCACTTGTTCATGTCGCGGACCAGCGCGTGGCTCGACGCGTCGATCTCGTGGCGGGGCGTCTTGATATGGCCGAACCGGTAACCGTCCACGCCGTACTCGGCCGCCAGGGCCTGCAGTTCACACGAGTTGTTACGGTTACACGTGTAGCACTCGCCGACGTGGCTCGACAGCAAGAGGTCGATGATGTGGCGCCGGGCACGGCGGACCTTCTGGGTGTGGGTGTGGACCTTGATCGGGGCGGTGATCGGGTAGCTGCACGACGCCTGCAGGGTCCGCTGGCCCTCGATCTCGACCAGGCAGACGCGGCACACGCCGGCCAGGCACAGGTCCTCGTGGTAGCAGAGGGTCGGGATCCGAATGCCCAACTGCTTGGCCGCTTCGAGAATCGACGTTCCGAGCGGGACCTCGACGGCGGTCCCGTCGATCGTCACTTCGATGTTCTTGCCCAGTTTCTTGGCGTGTTCGGCCAACTCGGGCGTTCGGGAGCGCTGGCTGGCGGGGGCTCGGGTCGACGTGATTTCCGGAGGCGTGGCATCCGTCATGGCGTGTATCCGTTTACTAGAAAGTGGAAAATCGCAGTGTATGTCGTTTCCGTCGAAGAGAACCGCGAACCGCGGCACGGCTCACGCCGGGGCGGTTCGGCCCAGGATCTCATCGCGGAAGTGGTCGACGATCGACAGGAACGTGTTCGGGGCCGTCTGGCCCAGTCCGCATTTCGAGGCCAACTGCATGGTTTGGCCCAAGGAATAAAGCTCTTGCAAGTGTTCCATCGAGCACTCGCCCCGCTGGAGCATTTCGATCCCCTCGAGCAGCTTCGGCGCGCCCTCGCGGCAGGGAGTGCACTGGCCGCACGACTCGTCGATGAAGAACTCGAGGAAATTGGCCGCCACGCGGAGCATGTCACGATGCGGGCCGAAAACAATGATCGAACCGCCGGTGGGGATATCTTCGTAGGCGATCGCCCGGTGGAACTCGTGCCGGGGAACGCACTGGCCGGCCGCCCCGCCGACCTGCACCGCCTTGGCGTCCTGGCCGCCGACCTGGTCGAGCAGCTCGTCGATGGTGATGCCCAAGGGCAGGTCGTACACGCCGGGCAACTGGCAGTCGCCCGAGACGCTGAAGAGCTTATGGCCGGTCGATTTCTCGGTGCCCAGCTTCTTGAACCAGTCGGATCCCTGGGACAGGATGCAGGCCGCCCAGGCGAACGTTTCGACGTTGTTGACCGTGGTCGGGTTGCCCAAGTAGCCGGTGTCGATGGGGAACGGCGGCCGGTTGCGCGGTTCGCCGCGTTGGCCTTCGAGCGACTCGATCAGGGCCGTCTCCTCGCCGCAGACGTAGGAGCCGGAGCCCATCCGGACGTGGATGTCGAAATCGAATCCGTCCTGGCCGCCGATCTTGTTGCCCAGCAGGTTTTTCTCGCGCCGCTGTTCGAGCACCTCTTCCAGGTGCGGTCGCAGATAGGTGTACTCGGCACGGAGGTAGACGATGCCTTCCTGGGCGCTGATGCAATAGGCGGCGATGGTCATGCCTTCGAAGACCAGGTCGGCGAAGTCGGCCAGGATGACACGGTCCTTGAACGTGCCCGGCTCGCCCTCGTCGGCGTTGCAGATGACATATTTTTTCTGGCCGGGCGACTTGTCGGCCAGTTCCCATTTCAGGCTCGTCGGGAATCCGGCTCCGCCGCGGCCGCGCAGGCCGGAAAAGTTGATCTTCGCCAGGGCGTCGGCCGGGGGACGCGACAGGGCCGCCTTCAGGCCGCTGCCGGGCGTGATTTCCGAGAAGGTCAAGCTGCTGGTTCGCGTCGGGGTGATCATATATGCTTCTCCTTCTGTCCGGCCATCGCGTGCACGCCGAAACGCTGGCGGCACTCCTGGAGAATGCCATGGATTTTCTCGGGCGTCACATGCGTATAGACCCGCTGGTTGACCAGCAGGGCCGGCCCCTGGTCGCACATGCCCAGGCAGTTGGCCCATTCGAGCGAAAACTTGCCGTCGGGCGTCGTCTCGCCGAACGTGATGCCCAGGTCGTTTTCCAACTGGCGGGCGACCTGGTCCTTGCCGGCCATGTCGCAACTGATTGTCCGGCAGAGCCGAATCACGAATTCGCCCCGAGGCCGTGCGTTCAGGAAACTGTAAAAGGAAACCACGCTGTGAATCTCGACCGGGTGGATGTCCAACAGGTCGGCAATCACCTGCATCGCGTACTCGGAGATCGAGTAGTACCGATGCTGCACCTCCTGCAGGATATTCAGAAGCGAGCTGCGATCGCGCCCGTACTTGTCGGCCATGGCGACCAACTCGTCCCGAAGACGCTCACCTTTAGTCCGAAGCATATTCGACTCCTTCAAGGCGCCGTGAAAGCGAGAGACGGGGCTGACGAGGAATTCGGAACCCGATGGTCCGAAAAACGCCATTTTCGGGTCATCGGGCCCCAGGTCAACAGGGCTGTAACCAGTTTTCCCAGTTTTTCTCCGCAACGGACCAGAAGGGGCGTCACCGGACCGTTTGGACCGGATAATCGCGTGTTCCCCTCCCAGAAGACTTATCGAGCCACCCGCGAGGTTGACACCGGCTCGGGAAGATGCGATGTTACGGGAGTTCGTACCGGTGGAATTCCCGGCATCGTACCGAAAAACACTCCGGATTCCGGATCCCTTCCTCGCCCCCCATCCATGGACCATGCTTTGGAGGTTCCCGGAGTGTTTTTTCGGCTTCAGACGTCCAACATGGAGGTGACAAGCAAGTGATCGCACGATTTTTTTGTGGCGCTCTGGGATGTTGGCTCCTGGTTAGCTCGCCGGCGACGGCGCAGCAATGGGCCAAGGACATGTTCAAGACGACCGACCATGATTTCGGCGTGGTTGCCCGGGGGGCCAAGGCCGAGTTCGCCTTCAAGTTCGAGAATCTCTACATCGAGGACGTCCACGTCCAGGGGGTCCAATCGACGTGCGGTTGCGCGGACATCAAGCATCCAACCAAGAACCTGGTGACGTACGCGGAAGGCGAGATCGTCGTGACGGTCGACACGCGGAGCTTCCTGGGCACGAAGGAATCCACGATCACGGTTATTTTCGACAAACCGTTCCCCGCCAAGGTGCCGCTGACGATCCACTCGTACATCCGCAGCGACGTCGTCTTCCAGCCCGGCTCGATCCAGTTCGGCTCGGTCCCGCAAGGCAAGAGCCTCCGCCGCAAGACGACCGTCAACTACGCCGGCCGGTCCGATTGGGCAATCACCGACGTGAAGAGCCCTTGTCCTTACCTGACGACCGAACGGGTTGAAGTCAGCCGGAGCCAAGGACGGGTGACGTACGATCTCTGGGTGATTCTGGGCGCGGACGCCCCGCCCGGCTATTTGAATGAACACCTCATCCTAGAGACGAACGACACCGACAAGAAAAAGTCCAAGGTCCCGCTGGCCGTGGAAGGCATCATCGTCTCGGCCCTGAGCGTCCGGCCCACGGCGTTGACTTTTCTGGCGGCGGCTGGCGGGGAACCGCTCAAGCGCAATCTGGTCCTTCAGGGCCAGGAGCCGTTCAAGGTGTTGAGCGTTTCGTGTCCCGACGTGCGCATCGCCTGCACACTGCCCCAGACGGCCAAACGTCTTCACGTCATCCCCGTCACCTTCACTCCCGGCACAACGCCCGGCAAGCTCAACAGCGTGCTGCAGATCACGACCGACCCGGACTTCAAGTCCCAGTTGAAGGTCGACATTCACGCTGAGGTTGTCGCCGAAGGGACCAACGGCGCCAGCCCTCCGCCAGGGCCTGGCGGCGTCTAAAATCGCGCGACGCCGACTTCGTCATTCGCGGATGATCCAACTTGCCAAAGCGTTCATCGCTGGGCTTTCCTTTAAACGATGTTTCTTCGAGAGCTCAGGTGAAACCCGGACTCTCATAGAGTCCAACAGAGGCCGGGACAATGTGGCCTCACTGCCAAACCAAGTAGGGAGGGGGCGCGGGTCGTTCCCAGCCTCTGGTTCTCAGTTTCCGCCAAGCACGCGATCGAAGAGTCTGCGCGTTTTAGCCATATGACAGGCGCAATCGGCTCTGAGGGCGTCGGAGTCGGAGTAGCGAAGAAGATGGGCGATCCTGGCAAGTTCGGTGAGGGTATCGGGAAGGTGGTTTTGATCGGAGAGACCCAATAGGCTGAGACGGCCTTCGAGGGTGCGGAAAAAGCGGTAGGACTCGGCCAACGATTCGCCCACGTCGGGCGGAAGGTGACCTGCCTGGGTCAGGGCGTCCAGGGCGGACAGCGTGTTCGGGCCGCGCAGGGTCGTGTGGCGTTTGCCCAGCTTGAGCTGGAGCATCTGGACGAGGAACTCGATGTTGGCCAGGCCGCCCGGCCCACGCTTCAAATCGTCGGGCGTGGTCTCCTGTTCCTGTCGGCGGCGCATCTGGCGGATGGCCGTGACATTGTCGCGCCGCCAGCGGTGGTCGAAGGCCGCTTTGTTCAACATACGCGTCGCCGCCTTGGTCGCTCGATCCGAACCGTAAACCACCCGGGCCTTGCACAACGCCTGGCGCTCCCAGAGCTGGCCGTCGCCCTCGGCGAAGTACCGGGCAAGCTCGTCAAACGACGTGGCCAGGATGCCGCTCTTGCCGGTCGGGCGGAGCCGGGCGTCGATCTCGTAGAGCCGGCCGTAGGCGCCCAGCCGGCTGGTCGTCTTGATGATCCGTTGGGCCAGCTCGCTGAAGAAGTGCTGGTTGGTCGTCGTGCGGTCGGCGTCGTGGTGGGCCGCGTGGACCGTGTGACCGTCGGCCTCGTAGAGAAAGACCAGGTCCAAATCGCTCTGGTAGTCCATCTCCTGACCGCCGAACGTGCCCAAGCCGAGAATAACTAACTCGCACCGCTTGCCCCGTCGACCTTGGGTGTCGGACTCCGTCGCCACGGTGGGCCGGCCGAACTTGTTCACCAGCCGGTCGTACTCGTGCGCCGTTATTTGAGTAAGACAAGCCTCGGCGATCTCCGATAACGTGGCCGACGTCGCCTCGAGGTCCTCCTTGGCCAGCAGGTCGCGCACCCCGACGCGAAGCTGCTGGTCGTTCTTGAAACTGTGCAGAATCGGTTCGATGTCTTCCGCGCCCCAACACAGATCGGCCAAGTTGGCTCGCAGCGACTCTCGCGTCGGAAGCTGGTCCAGCACGAGGCTGTCCATCAGACCGTCGATCATGCCTGGGCTGCTGGTCAGAATGCCGCACAAGTAGGGACTATACGCGCACAGTTCGACGTACAGATGGAGCGACGGCGAGTTGGCGCTGAAAAGTTCCCACAGAACGCCCTTGCCGCCCAACGAATCGCTGACCCGATCCAGGTTGACCAGCGTCGAGTCGGGGTCAGGCGTTTGGGCAATCGCCCCGAGCAGCTTCGGCGCGATGGCGGCCAGGAAGTGCCGGCACCGCCGCGTCGAAAGGAACCGGATGTTCTCCTCGGCCAGCGACATCAGGTTGCGGTAAGCCTGCGGAACGTCGCGGAACGGATACATGCCCAGGACTTCGGCGATTCGTTCCTCGGGCGGATTGGGATCCAGGACCAGATCCACCTCGGCCTCCGCCTGAACGTCATCGGGAAAGGCGTCGTGCAGAAGGTGGTCCAGGATCTGCCGGTTCAGGGTTGTTCGGTCGCGGTAGTCGGTTTCGAACGTCTCGCGCGCGGGCCGCTCGGGCAGGTCGACGTAGCCCAGCCGCAAGGCCAGTTTCCGCACCTCGTCGGGCGAGTCGGGCAACAGGTGCGTCTGCAGGTCGAACATGATCTGCAACCGGTGCTCGATCGTCCGGAGGAACGTGTAGGTCTCCTCCAAAATGGTCCGCTCCTGATTGCTCAGGCACCCGACCGCTTCGAGCCGGACGATGGCCTCGAGCGTGTTGGCGGTGCGCAGCTCGGGCCTGTCGGCCCCGTTGAGCAATTGGAGAAATTGGATGACGAACTCGACGTCGCGGATCCCGCCGTGGCCCGTCTTGACGTCGCGATTATCGATCCCTTCTTGCGTCGATCGGCGTTCGATCCGCCGCTTGAGTGTTTTGATGCCGTTGATGTCGGCCCGGCTCAGGTAACGGCGATAGATCCACGGTTCGAGCCGCTGGAGGAAGTCGCGGCCCAGGGCCAGGTCGCCGGCCACCGGCCGCGCCTTGATGAACGCCTGGCGTTCCCAGGTCCGCCCACGAAGGTCGTAGTAGTGCAGGGCCGCGTCGACGCTGTTGACCATCGGCCCCCGCTGGCCGTCGGGTCGCAGACGCAGGTCCACGCGGTAGGCGCTGCCCAGGTCGGTCTGTTCGGTCAGCAAATGAACACACTGCCGGGCGACGTGGCTGAAGAACTCGCCGTTGGTGACGGGGCTCTTGCCATCGGTCTGGCCCTCCTCGTCGAAGAGGAGGATCAGGTCGATGTCGCTCGAATAGTTCAGTTCGGCGCCGCCCAACTTGCCCATCCCGAGAACGACCATCTGGGCCGGCCGCCCGTCCGAACGGCGAGGCACGCCGCGGATGGCCTCGACCTTGCGCCGGGCGACGCGCAAGGCCGCCTCGAGAACGGCGTCGGCCACGAACGAGATCTGTCGCGTGACGGTCCGCAGGCCCTGCCCCCGGACCAGGTCGCCGTAAGCGATCCGCAGGGTCTCGCGGTACTTGAACCGCCTCAGCGCCCCCAGGATCACTTCCTCGCGATCCAGGGAGTCGACCTCGGCCGCCAGCTCCTCGACCATCTTGCGCCGCGCAAGCGGCTGGCCGTCGGTCAGCCACAGGAGGTCGAAGCTTTCAGGGTCGGCCACCAGGAGGTCGGCCAGGTGCTGACTGGTTGAAAAGATCTGCAACAGCGTCGGCAGCGCCTCGGGGGCCCGTTCGAAGAGGGTCCCGGCGGCCAGCGGATTGCGCGCGGCGGCGACGAACCGGCTCAGGTTGTTCAGCGCCATGTCTGGATCGGCGCAATTGCCCAGGTGGGTCCCCAGCAGGTCGGCCAATCCGGCCAACAGATCAAGCGTCATGCGTGTCTCGGCCATGGCGACCAGATTAGCATGACCCCGCGCGCCGTCGACCACCCCCAGCCCGCCGAGCCACTCGGCCCCGGCCTTCGGATCGTCGAGATAATGATGCAACGTGTCGATGCGCATGGGGAGTCGGAATAGTGGTTCACAGGACGCCGAAGAGCGTCACGGCGCTGACTTTCTCGATGGTGACGGACACGAGTTGGCCGATGAGCGTGTCGGGACCGTCGAAAACAACGATCCGGTCGCAGACGGTCCGGCCGGTAAGCTGGCCGACCGTGCCCGTTTGATTTTCTTCCTTCTTTTCCGCGCCGTTTTGTTCCTGCTTCGCGCCGGCCTTGCTGGGCCCTTCGACCAGAATCTCGACCGTCCGGCCGACGAACGCCCGGTGGTCTTCCTCGCTGATCGCGTTCTGGATCGCCAGCAGTTCGTTGTTCCGCCGGCGTTTTACCTCTTCGGGCACGTCGTCGTCAAGCGTCTGGGCCGCCTTGGTGCCCGGGCGGGGACTGTATTTGAAAATAAAGCTGTTCTTGAACCTCGCCTTGCGGACCAGGTCGACCGTCTGCTGAAAATCGTCGTCCGTCTCGCCGCAGAAACCGACGATGAAGTCGCTCGTCACGGCCGCCTCGGGCACGGTCCGGCGGATCCGCTCGAGCATGTCGCGATACTCGGCCGTGTCGTAACCCCGCTTCATCCGGAGCAGCACGGCGTCCGAACCGCTCTGGGCCGGGACGTGCAGGTAGGGCGAAACCTTGGGCAGATCGCGCACCGCGGTCAGCAGGTCGTCGGTCATGTGCCGGGGGTGGTTCGTGACGAACTTCAGCCGGGTCAGGCCTTCGATGTCGTGCAACCGGGCCAACAGATCAGCCAGGTGATAGGTCCGCTCCCCTTCACGAAACCGGTAGCTGTTGACCGTCTGGCCCAGTAGGGTCACGTCGAGACACACACCGGTCTGCCGGGCCTGATCGGCCAGCCGGCGGACCTCACGCTCGATCTCATCGACCGATCGGCTCTGCTCGGGCCCTCGCACACCCGGCACGACGCAGTAGGTGCAGAACTGGTCGCACCCAAACATGGCCCGAACCATGGCCTGGTGGGGCATGGGCCGGGCGCTGACCGCGCGGGGCGGATCGAACGGAGTGAACGCCGCCTTAGCCTCGTGATGGGTGCTCTCGCCGCGGTCGAGGCTCACGGCCACTTGGGACCCGGCGCCGGCCGCGACGTCGTCCAACAGCCCGGGCAGTTGGCCCAATTGACTGGGCCCGACGACCAGGTCGACGTGCGGCGCGCGTTTGAAGATCCGAGGCCCTTCCTTTTGGGCCATGCAGCCGATCACGCCGATGATCTTGTCAGGCCGGTGTTCCTTGACGTGCTTCAATCGGCCCAGGGCACTGTAGATCTTGTCTTCGGCGTGTTGGCGGACGCTGCACGTGTTGAAGAGGATCACGTCGGCCGCTCGGGCGCTGTCGGCCAACGCGTAACCTGCCGCCAGCAGGCCCGAAGCCACCAACTCGCTGTCGAGCACATTCATCTGGCAGCCGACGGTCTCGATGTAGACTTGTCGGGGCATCGTGGGCAGTCGCGTCAACGGGGCCGAACCTTACGCCGCTCTCTGCCGGCGCATCCGCTCTTCCGCCTCGGCTTTCTTCTTCTCCTTGGCTTTTCTCTCTTGCTCGGCCTTGAACTGGCTGCGGAACCGGGCCAGCAACGCGTCGCGATGACCGATCATCAGCCGGGCAAGAGCCATGACCGCAATGTAACCCGCGCCGGCCAACAACGCCACGTCCCAACCATTCATCCCTGAAATCATGATACCGATCCTATCGGAACAAGAACCAGCCGACAGCCTGTCAGGAGTGTCGTCCTCGGGTTCATAAAACACCCCATCTTACCACACGGACTCGGACTGCCGCGAGGCCAATTCCAGACCTCGGTCGTGGGCTTATTCCGCTCCAAAGCGATGACCGGGCTGAACGTGGTAGCCTCGCAGGAATTCGTCGACGGCCATCATCCGTTTGCCCGCCGGTTGGACGCTCCGCAAGCTAACGGCCCCTTGACCGGCCGCCACGAGGAGATGCCCCGCGGAGGCTTCGATCACCGTGCCGGGCGCGGCCGGGGCCAGGGGGCCCTCGACGACCGTGGCCGGACCGAGGATTAACCGGAAAGGCTCTTCTTCAGGGCGATGCAAAAACGTGTACGTCTTCGGCCACGGCTCCATTGCCCGAATGTGGTTCTTGATCGCTGCCGCCGGCCGGGCCCACGCGATCAGCCCGTCGGTTTTTTTCAAACGAGGCGCGCGGGAGGCCAAGGCCGGGTCTTGGGGCAGGGCTTCAAGACGCCCCGTTTCAATCGAGTCGATGGCCCGCCGGATCAACCACGCGCCAAGCTCGCACAGCCGGGCTTCCACCTCGATGGCCGTCTCTTCCGGTTCGATGGGCGTGAAGGCCTGGGCGATACACGGCCCGGCGTCCACGCGCGGCGTCATGTGGATCACCGTGACGCCCGATTGGATCTCGCCGTGATAAATGGCCCAATTGACCGGCGCCGCGCCTCGATACTTGGGCAACAGCGATCCGTGCAGGTTGATCCCACCCCATCGCGCGGTGGCCAGCGCTTCGCTCGACAGAATCTGGCCGTAGTCACAGACCACGAGCAGGTCGGCCCGATAGCCGCTCAGCCGGCCAACCGCCTCGGGCGTGTTGATGTCCTCGGGGTCGTAGATCGGGACCTGGAACTCGTGGGCGACGTCGCGCATCGGCGTGATGACCGATTGGAGCCGGGCATGGCGCGAGCGTATCGGCACCGTGACCAGGGCCACGACGTCGTGGTGGGTCTCGAAAAGACCACGGAATGTAGGCACCGCGAACGACCCGGTGCCCATCATGACCAGACGCATAAGCAACTACAGCCAGCGAGGGGGTCCAAGGGCAAAACCGAATCGTAGCCGCCCACGCCCTCCCCTGCAAGCGTAGTCGCCGGGTCGTTTCAGCCAGAAAACCGCTCGGAAGGCCCTACTTCCGCCTGCGGACGAACACCCCGCCCAGGCAGGTCGCCGCTAGCACGCCCCAGATCAACAAGCTGGTCGGCTCGGGCACGATGCGGACGCCCAGCACGCTTCCTGCTTTGATATCGCAGACTGGGCCGTCGAAGGTGTAACCCACAACTTCACTTAAGATGATCCCGCCGAAGATCTCAACATCGTTGACCAACTCGTCGGTCGGGAATGATCGGTAGCCCTGTGTGGGATCGACCCTCAAGAAGACCGTTCCGTCTGGTTCATTGACGATATCGCCGGCAAAGATAGTCTGGTGCCATCCGGTGAGCGTCCACTGGATGTTTGAATTGCCCGAGTCCGACTGCTCCTCATCGGGATACAGCCATGTAGGTAATCCACCAGCAGTGTTGACTCTCAGAACGTAGACCTCGTGGTCCTCGAAATTTAACGCTCCGGTCCCTGTGGGATCATAGGCATTGAACTCGTCGATGTCTTCATCCAGAATCCCTGGCTGATACTCGAGATTGATTTGAAACTCAGAGGCAATAACATAACCTTCCACGCCTCCGAATACGGTGTCCCAAGCTCCAAGGGTCAGGCCGGTGGAGGGCACGTAGCCCGGGTTGTCGCGGATCGACGCCTGAGCCGTCACGGCCGCAGCCAGGACGGTCAGGACCACACAAGCGGTCAAGATGCGGGTTTTCACGGCAGGATCTCCTCAATGGATGATGCAGTCTCGACGGCCGGACATAAGGCCATTGCTTTCCTGTAAGCGTTTGGCCGCTCTGGCTCGAATCATGACAAGCTTTATACTGGAAACCGCGATTTTGGTCCTATTGAGGGGGTAATTGCCGGCCATCCACCACGCCCCGCAGACCAATCTGGTCGCGGCACCCCGCGTTCTGGGGTATGATACCGGAGGAGAGGGGAGGTCCCGTCGGGCGACCGCCCGGGCCGGAGAAACGCCGTGAAGATCAGTTCGATCCCGCAAATCTACCGAAATGTCAACCGGTGGGGGGAGATCCTCTCGGTCTTGAGCAAGTACGGCCTGGCCACCTGGATCGGCCGGCTGGGACCCGATTTTGCTAAGGATCTGCTCAAAGCGCCCGGCGGAACGGCCATCGCCCGGGGGAGCTGGGAAACCCGAGTCCGCCTGGCCCTGATCGAGTTGGGCCCCACGTTCATCAAGCTGGGCCAGGTCCTCAGCACGCGGCCCGACCTGGTCGGCATCGAGCTGGCCAACGAACTTCAGGCCCTGCAGGCCGACGTCCCGGCCGACCCGCCCGAGGTGGTCCGGAGCCGGATCGAAGAAGAGTTGGGTCAGCCGGTCGAAACGCTCTTCGCCGAGTTCGACGACCAGGCCATGGCCTCGGCCTCGATCGGCCAGGTCCATCGTGCCCGGCTCCACTCCGGCCAACCGGTCGTGGTCAAGGTCCAGCGCAAGGGCATCGAGCGCAAGGTGGCCGTCGATCTGGAAATCCTCGCCGGCCTGGCTCCCATGGTCGAGCGGCTGCCCGAGTTCAAGAACTACCGCCCTCGAGCCGTCGTGGCCGAATTTCAGCGGACCATGCGGCGCGAGCTGGACTTCGCTCGCGAGCAGCGCAACATGGAGCAGTTCGCCCGCGACTTCCGCCACAACACCATGGTGCGGATCCCGAAGGCGTTTCCCGAACTGTCGACCAGCCGCGTGCTGACGATGGAGCTGATCGACGGCGTGAAGCTCTCCGAGACCGACCGGATCGCGGCCGGCGGTTTCGATCTGGCCGCCATGGCCCGGCACGGGGCGAACCTGTACCTCGAGATGATCTTCCTCAACGGGCTGTACCACGCCGATCCCCATCCGGGCAACGTGGTCCTGTTGGACGGGGGCGTGTTCGGACTGTTGGACTACGGCATGGTCGGCCGGCTCGACGAGGCGATGCAGGAACACATCAGCCAGATGCTCCTGGCCATCGTCTCCCAGGACGGCGAGATGCTCACCTCGGTCGTCACGCGGATCGCCGCGACGCCGCCCGAGTTGGATCGGGCCGCCCTGGGCGTCGACCTGACCGATTTCGTCAGCCACTACGGGAGCCAATCGCTCGATCAGTTCGACCTGGGCGGGGCGCTGGGCGAAATGACGGAGATCCTTCGCCGCTATAACATGCTTCTGCCGGCCAACGTGGCCATGCTGATCAAGGTCCTCATCACGCTCGAGGGGACCGGCCGGCTGATGAACCCGCATTTCAGCCTGGTCGAGGTACTCAAGCCCTATCAAAAAAAACTCTTCTGGCGACAGCTTTCCCCGGCTCGGCGGATGCGACGAATCCGCCGCCTGTTAGGCGACATCGAGCACATGATCGAGGTCCTGCCCCGCGGGATCGTCGACATTCTCGAACAGGTCGAGTCGGGCCGGTTCGACGTCCACCTGGACCACCGGGGCCTCGAACCGTCGGTCAACCGGCTTGTGCTGGGCATGTTGGCCAGCGCCCTGTTCCTCGGCGCCGCCGTGATGCTCAGCCGCTCCGTTCCGCCCCTGATCGGCCAACTCTCCCTGCCCGGCAGTATCGCCGCCGGCTTCAGCATCGCCCTGAGCCTCCGCCTCTGGCGCGCCATAAGCAAATCCGGCCACCTCGACCGGCACGATTGATTGCATTTCTCAAGATCCTCTAGTGGGCGCCACTGGCTCTGCCAGTGTGGGGTGAGGGATTAGGAACTCGGGGTTCGGGACTCGGGATTCGGGACTCGGGGTTCGGGACTCGGGACGCGAAACAAACCGAGCGGGGGACGTAAGTCCCCTGTTCTGCCTCCGGCGCGAGGTCCTGACGCAGGGCGTTGATTTTATTAAATCCCGCATAGTTAATGTTCGTGCTTCACCGCCGATGGGCCGCTTCGCGGCCTGATCGGCTCCCCCGGTTAGCGGAAAACGTTCATTGGCAATGCAGACC
>JAFGFF010000451.1 GCA_016931075.1 Pirellulales bacterium
ACGAGTTCTGCCTCGGTGGCCAGGCCTAGACGCAATAGCTGCTCGTCCAGGCGGAGCGTGGCCAACGGGCCGGGCGGTAGTTCGTCCTGCCGGGGCACGCGGACGAAATGGGCCACCGAGCCGGGCAGTTCCAACACGCTCTCCATCGCCTGAATCCGCTCCGCCCGATCAGCCACGCCCAACTGGTTGATCAGAAACACGCCGTAGAGCGGATTCACGCCCCGGAACAAGAGCAGCTTGGATAGCTCGGCCGTCGGTCGGGCCAACTCGGGCCGATAGGCCGGCGGCCCCTCGGGCTTTTTCTTCTCTTTCTCCTTCGGCGGCACGTAGCCCTCCATGCCCGGCAGGTTGGAAAACAGCCCCGTCGACCTCCCCTCGCCCTTTGGGAGAGGGGCCGGGGGTGAGGGTGCGCTACTAACCGCCCCGGCATCCATACCAGACGACTTCCCACCATCACTCTCGCCCTGCCCATCCTTCTTCGGCGGCTCCGGTTCCAACGTCACGTAGCCCGTCCGCCAGAGCGTCAGCAGGGCCTGATCCAGATCCCGTTGGCCTTCTTCGAGCTTCTTCGGCGACATGAGCCGGCGGCCGACCAGGTCGCGGATCCGATCGACCTCGGGCGAGGCCAGCAGCAGGTAGGCCAGCAGCCGCCAGGGCAACGGGCCGCGGCTGGCCAGGTCGCCCGGCGGGGCCGCCTTGAGCTTGTCGAACTGCGGCTCGTTCCAGTACTGTTCGGTCGACCGCCGCGTGGGCATTTTCTTCTTCAGACGCTTCTTGGCCTTGATCAGGCCCGGGTCTTTTGTGTCCTCGGGAATCTGGTCGTACTGCTGTTTCCATCGGGCGATTTTGACGTCGTCCTCGTGGGCAAGGATGAAGACGAACCCTTGCGAGTCGAACTGCGGCCGGCCCGCGCGTCCGAAAATCTGATGGGCCGTGCTCGGGTCCAACAGGCGTTTCTTGCCAGGAGGGCCTTTCATCAGATTGGGCACGACGACCGATCGGGCCGGCAGGTTGATTCCGGCCGACAGCGTCTCGGTGCACGTGCAAATCGACAGTAGCTTCTTCTGAAACAGCTCTTCGACGACCCGGCGATACTTGGGCAGCACGCCCGCGTGGTGCACGCCCACGCCGCGTTGGAGCAACTGGCGGAGCTTGGGGCCCGCGCCGTGGGAGAAATCGTAATGTTTCAGGGCGTCGGCCAGCCGGGCTTGTTGATCGCCGGTGATGACCTTTTTGCCCTTGATCTGCTCGGCCACCGTCCAGCATTCCTCGCGGTTGAAGCAGAAGACCAGCGACGGCGTGAACCGTTCGTCCTCGGCGCCGGCGGCCATGCCTTCGAGCTGTTCGGCCAACAGTTGGTCGCCGACCCATTGGAACGTCAGGGGCACTTTTCGCTCGTTGCCCTGGACCAATTCAAGCCGCCGCTGGTGCCCCCGGTCGAGCCAGTGGAGAAACTCGCGGGCGTTGCCCACGGTGGCCGAAAGAAGCAGGGTTCGGACGTGGGCCGGCAGCAGGCCGAGCGAAAGCTCCCAGACGACGCCCCGCTCGTAGTCGTTGAAGCTGTGGAACTCGTCCATCACAACGGCCGAGACGTCGTCGAAATCGAACTCCTCGCGGTGCAGGAGCCGGTTGAAGAGGATCTCGGCCACGACGACCAGCACCGGTGCGTCGGGATTCTCGCGGCGGTTGCCCGTGACGAGTCCCACGTCGTCGGGCATGAATCCCCAATGCGTGGCCAGCGACTGCATCTCTCGGAATTTTTGTTCGGTCAGGGCGATCAGCGGCGTGGTGTAATAGGCCCGGCGGCCCGTGTGCAGGGCCTCGAACATGGCGGCCTCGGCGATGAGCGTCTTGCCCGTGCCGGTCGGCGCGCACACGAGCACGCCCTGCTCGGCCGAGAACCAGGCCAGCAGGGCCTCCTCCTGGACCGGATAGGGCTCGAAGGCCAGTTGGTCGAGGTAGCGTTCGGCCAGGTCGTCGCGCGAGGGCGTGTCGGTCGTCATGTTGTGGGCTCGGGGGGGAAATGAAACGACAGGATTAACAGGATCGACAGGATGTTGGGTGCGTGTAGTCGCGGGCTAGTTCATTATGGCAGGCGTTGGGGAAAAGCCAACCGGAGGGGCGGGGGCTCGGGACTGGGGGTTCGGGACTGGGGGTTCGGGATTCGGGGCTAGAGACTCGGGCTCGGGATGGCTGACTGAGGTTTCTGTTTGGCGGTATAATCGATGTTGGCCGGGTGGGCCGGAACATGGGACGTGGCTCGGCAACCAGCCCGCATCGATGGAGTCCTCTTGTCATGGCCAAGCGAATTCTAATCACGGCCCTGGTGATCGCCGCGATTCACTTCGTGCTCCTGCTGGGCACGATGATGGCGTCGATGGTTGCCGGCATGACGGCGTTCGACGATACTGACTACGAGCCGCCTCGCGCCGTCCGATTGGCCGATGGCGTGGTGCAAGTCCTGGCCCAACCGGCCAAGTCGCTCTGGACACCCTGGATGAGCCAGCACATGCCCAACGTCGTCGAGTGGGCCTTCTTCCTGGGCAACAGCTTCCTTTGGGGCCTGGTCCTCTCGCTGGTCCTTAACGGCCCTTTCATGTTTCGACGCAAGAACACCCAACCGGCGAACGATTAGAGCGTTCACCGGGCTACCCGCTATTCGAGCTACCCCACGGCCTGTAGGGAACGCCCTCTGTGGCGTTCCTGTGGGACCATTGGCTTGAAATCGGAACGCCACAGAGGGCGTTCCCTACAAAAGTGATCCGGTTTTGGGGTAGTGATTGGATGCAAGGGTGGTTTACTTTTCCCACGCGGCACCTTGCCTAGTGTACAACTGTGCTCTAAAATACGGGATTCGTTTGCACGACCGTATGAACGTCCGAGCCGAGTCCCATGCCCGCTGCCGACATCGTGATCAAGGGGGCGCGTGAGCATAACCTGCGTGACGTGGGTCTGGTGCTGCCGCGCAACCGGTTGATCTGTTTCACGGGCGTCAGCGGGTCGGGCAAGAGTTCATTGGCCTTCGACACGCTCTATGCCGAGGGGCAGCGTCGCTACGTCGAGAGCCTGTCGAGCTACGCCCGGCAGTTTTTGGGCCAGATGCCCAAACCGGACGTCGACCTGATCGAAGGGCTCAGTCCGTCCATCTCGATCGCCCAAAAGTCGACCGGCCAGAGCCCACGAAGCACGGTCGGGACGATCACGGAGATCTACGACTATCTTCGGGTGCTCTACGCCCGGGTGGGCATCGGCCATTGCCCCGAGTGCGACCGGCCGCTGACGGCCCAGACCCGCGAGCAGATCGTCCAGCAGATTCTGGCCCTGCCCGAGGGAACGAAGATCCTCGTCCTGGCCCCGCTGATTCGCGGTCAGAAGGGCGAGTACCGCGACCTGTTCGAGGACCTGTTGAAGCAGGGTTTCGTCCGCGCCCGGGTCGACGGCAGCGTGGTCCGCCTGGGCGACGACCTGCGCCTGGACCGGCAGATGCGTCACTTCATCGAAGTGGTCGTCGACCGGCTGGCGGTCAGTCCGAAGATCCGCTCGCGCGTGGCCGAGGCGGTCGAGCTGGCGTTGA
>JAFGFF010000452.1 GCA_016931075.1 Pirellulales bacterium
AAGCTCGCTTCTATCACCACAAGGCACGTAACCGTTTGCCACCATTACGAATAAATCAACGTCGATAGCTTGGAACAGTAAAACTAGCGTCTCGCCAGTGTTGGTGGCAAAACATTGGCGAAACGTCAGTGTCACCTGGCCGACACAGAAATCACGAAGTGACCGAAGGAATCTTCCATGTCGCAAATGGCCTTGTTTTCGCGGCATTGGGCCTTTATCGGGCGGATGGCCCTTTGACAGGGTGGGGGGAATCTGCTAGCGTGGTTCCAACCGTGTTCGTCTTCACAAAGAGCTGATTCCTCAAAAAACGAGGTGGAATGGATCATGGCAGGTCAAACCAGGGCGTGGACCTCTCTCTGCTTGGTGGCGGTGTTTCTGATGGCTTCGGGATGCTCGCGGACTCCGCCTCGGGTCTATCTCCCGGAGGTCAATGCGTCGGCGGCGGGCGAGAAGGCCATGGAGTTGTACGACACGAACAAGGACGGCCGTGTCGACGGGGCCGAACTGGACGCCGTGCCTGTCTTCAAACGATCCATGAAATGGATGGACACGGATGGCGACAACGCCGTCAACGCCGAGGAAGTGACCAAGCGAATCGTCCGGTGGCAGGAACTCAAGACGGGGCGCACCGGCGTGAGCTGCCGCGTGACTTTCCGGGGCCGGCCGCTGGCCAACGCCAAGGTCGTCTTCGAGCCGGAGCCGTTCCTTGGCGAGAACTTCAAGGCGGCCGAGGGGATGACCGATCAGTCGGGCAACGTGTCTCTGTCCATTCCGAACGAGAAGAACCCGGGCATGACGCCGGGGTTCTACAAAATCCGAGTGACCAGCGACCAGGTGAAAATCCCGCCGAAGTTCAACACGCAAACCACGCTGGGCATCGAGATCGCCAAGGACGTCCCGGAGATGGATATGTCGACCATTCCGTTGGACCTGAAGTAGCGTTAGACCATCGCGGTCCCCGCTTACCGATGCGCGACCCGGACGAACTGTTCGCCGCTTTGGCCCGGAGCCGTTTCCGCGACCGCTTCCGGCTTGGCCCGAAGGATCGGGCCTACTTCGAAAGCCGGGGCCTGGACGTCGTCCTGGAGCACGGGCGGCAGTTCCTTGCCGATCGGCTGGCGCCGGCGACGCCGAAGAACGACGGACGCCAGACGCCAATGCGGGGTCATCCCGTGTTCGTGGCCCAACACGCCACGGCCACCTGTTGCCGCAAGTGCCTTGCCCGATGGCACCACATCCCCGCCGGCCGGCAACTTGAACCAGAGGAGATCGACTACGTGATCGACATCCTCCGCCGCTGGTTGACCAACAGGCATATTGACGAAACCAGCCCGTAGAAGCGGCGTCCCGCCGCTTCGATCCGTAGGTCAGGCTGTGCCTGACATGAATCGCCCATCGACACGCTGTAGGGAACGCCCTCTGTGGCGTTCCTGTGGTTTCCGCCGGATTGTTGCCTTCAAAACCGGAACGCCACGGAGGGCGTTCCCTACAAGGTGTGGGTTGCTACGGGCCCCGGGGGCTTTCAGAGCCCAATACCCCCGCTGGTCGCAACGGGGGAATCTCGGTACACTGGGAATGGGGATGAGTGCCGGTGTCTTTTTCGGTTCTGCCTGGAGGTGCTTGTTATGTCGGGTGAGATACAGTGTCGTGGAATCCGTGGGGCGACCACCGCGGACGCCAATACCAGCGAGGCGATTCTCGAAGCCACGCGGCAGTTGCTGGCTTTGATGATCCGCCAGAACGGCATCGAGCCGGGCGACGTTTGCAGCGCCATCTTCACGCTCACGCGCGATCTGGACGCCGAGTTTCCCGCCCTGGCCGCGCGGCAGTTGGGCTGGATGAACGTCCCGCTCTTGTGCAGCTACGAGTTGAGCATCCCAGGCGCGTTGGGCCGGTGCGTCCGTGTCTTGATCCATTGGAACACGACGAAATCGGCCGACGAGATCGTCCACGTCTACGTCAAGGAAGCCTCCCGGCTGCGGCCCGATCTGGACAAGCTGCCCCCGGTCGACTGGAACGAACTGGAGAGCTGGATCGAGTCCCACCTGGATGAATCGGCCCGTCCTAGTCGCGGTCAGTAAGCCCGGTTGGAAGCCTGTTGAAAAAAGGATCGGGTGCCATGCTCCACGCTTGCGTGGGCATGTGGAACTTGAATAAGCCGCGAAAACATGCCCACGGCGGGTGCCACTGCTGGCTTGTCCAGCAGTGTTTGGCAGGAATGCCCCGTGGCAATATACACTGCTGGACAAGCCAGCAGTGGCACCCAAGTTTTCGGGAGTGAGGTTTTCTCAACGGGTTGCCGAGGCAGGGTGGAATCACGTATGCCGGACATGTTTGACCCGTATCATCAATGGTTGGGCATCCCGCCCGAGAATCAACCGCCCGACCACTACCGGCTGCTGGGGCTCGCGCGGCGAGAGACGAACCCCGAGGTGATCCGCGCGGCGGCAGACCGGCAGACGGTCCATCTTCGTTCGTTTTCTAAAGGCGCTCGGGCCGAGTTGGCCAAACGGCTGCTTGCCGAGGTGGCCGACGCCCGGGCGTGCCTGCTCGATCCGGTTCGCAAGGCCGTCTACGACGAGCATTTGCCCCCGTCGGCTGAGGCCACGCCGGGGACTGCCGGCTTGGGCTTTCCGGCGAACTCGCTGCTGGACGACCCGTTCTTGCAGCCGACCGTTGCCGAGCCTCGCGTGTTGCCAAAGTTCAAACGGAAGCGACGGCCCTGGTGGCCTCGCGTGAAGACGGCCTTGATCGTGACCGTCTTGCTGGTCTCGCTGTTGCTGGTGGCCGTGCTGGTTCGTGTGGCGTTGCGCAAAGTCGGTTCCATGCTAGAGCCGGGATCGCAGCCCGAGCCGATCGAAGGGCCCGGCGAGGTCGGTCCCAGCGTGGCGGCCAAGATGGCCAAGGAACCGCCGGCGCCCTTGGGACCGGAAGACGAGCCCAAGCCGCCGCTGGCGCGGACTCTGCCGGGCCACCGGCGACCGGTCTGCGGCATCGTTTTCACGCCCGACGGAAGTGCGATCCTCTCGGCGGCCAAAGACGGCAACGTCCGGCTCTGGGACGCCGGCTCGGGCGAACTCCGCTGGACGCGAGGCGAGCACGAGGGCCCGGTCAACACGCTGGCCCTGCAGCCCGGCGGTCCGTTGCTGGCCACCGGCGGCGACGACAAGACGATCCGGCTTTGGGACCGCGCCTCGGGCGAACCCCGGCGGACGCTTTCTGGCCACACCGGCCCGGTCCGCGCGATTGTCTTTTCCCCGGACGGAAAAACGCTCGCCTCGGCGGGCCACGACGGGACGATCCGGCTGTGGGATCCAACCAGCGGCGAGACCAAGGATACATGGACCGTCGGCAAGGACGCGGTCATGGCACTGGCCTTTTCGCCCGACGGGACCATGTTGGCCTCGGGCGGCCTGGACGGCGTGTTAAAACTCTGGGAGGTCGAATCGCGCCAGTCGGCGGGCACGCTCGAAGGGCACACCGGTCCGATCCGGTCGATCGCGTTTGCCCCGGACGGCGCGACGTTGGCCACCGGCAGCGAGGACCGGACGGTCATCCTCTGGGACGTTGCCGGCCGGACCGCTCGACATACGTTGTCCGGCCACGCCGATCGAATCCTGGCCGTGGCCTTCAGCCCCGACGGACAAACGCTTGCCTCGGCCGGCTACATGGCCGATCGCTCGATCCGGCTCTGGAACCCGACCGAAGGGACCTCGCGTGACACGTTGCACGCCCGCGCGGCGGTCGCCTGTCTCGCCTTCTCCCCCGACGGTCGTCTCCTTGCCTCGTCCGGCTACGACGGCCGCATTCGCCTTTGGACGATCCCGCCGACGAAGTAAAGAATGATCTCCGCGACCGCTGTAGGGAACGGCCTCCGTGCCGTTCCGGGGCACCGCAACCGCTGTAGGGAACGGCCTCTGTGCCGTTCCGGGGCATGGAGGAACGCCGCAAAGGAACGCCACAGAGGGCGTTCCCTACAGGGTGTTGATGGGCGATTCGTGTCAGGCACAGCCTGACCTACATCTCGTGCTTCAGGAAAGTAGAAGCGGCGTCTCGCCGCTTTGTGGAACGAGGTGGAGACGTTCCAGAACGCGGCGGGACGCCGCGTCTACGGGGTAGAACTCCATGGAACGAACTACGCTCCGGCGGCTTCGGAATCGGAGGGGTGTTCTTTTTTGGACGTGGGCCGAGGGTGGGCGTCGGCCGTGCCGGGGGAGAGGATGGGGCCGGCAGAGGTGGCTTCGAGGATCTCGGTTAGCTCGGCCGTGTCGATCACTTCGCGTTCGATCAAGCGCTTGGTCAGGGCCACGAGCGCGTCGCGACGCGTCTTGAGGATGTGGCGGACCTTTTCGAGCGATTCGTCGAGGATCCGCTTGACTTCCTCGTCGATCTCCCGGGCGGTCTGTTCGCTGTGCAGCCGGGGGCGGCCCCATTCGCCCGAGTCGCCGAGCATCGAGTCCTGGGCCCCTTCGCGATAATCGACCCGGCCGAGCCGGCTCATGCCGAAGTCCATGACCATGCTTCGGGCGATCTCGGTCGCGCGTTGCAGATCGCTCCGCGCGCCGGTCGAGATGTCGTCGAAGATCATCTCCTCGCCGACCGTGCCGGCCAAATACACCTGGATGCGGCTTTCCAACTGCGACTGAGTCACCAGATAGCGGTCGCCCTCGGGCCGCTGGAGCGTGTAGCCCAACGCGGCCAGGCCGCGGGGGATGATCGAGACCTTGTGCACCGGGTCGGTGTTGGGCAGGCTGTGGGCGACCAGGGCGTGGGCCGATTCGTGATAAGCGACGCGCTCCTTCTCGTCGTCGTGCATGATCCGCTGGCGTTTTTCCAGCCCGGTCGTCACCCGCTCGATCCCCTCGTTGAACTCGTCGATCGTCACGGCCGTTTTATCCTTGCGGGCAGCGAGCAAGGCCGCCTCGTTGACCAGATTGGCCAAGTCGGCTCCGACGAAGCCCGAGGTCAACGCGGCCACTTTCTTCAAGTCGACCGAGTCGTCGATTTTGACTTTGTCTATGTGGACCTTGAGGATCTCCTCGCGGCCACGGATGTCGGGCCGGTCGACCAGGACGTGCCGGTCGAACCGCCCGGGCCGCAACAGGGCCGGGTCGAGCGTCTCGGGCCGGTTCGTGGCGGCCAGGACGATCACGCCGCTGTTCGAGCTGAACCCGTCCATCTCGACCAGAAGTGCGTTGAGCGTTTGTTCCCGCTCGTCGTGGCCGCCGACCACGCTCGTGCCGCGGGTTTTGCCCAGGGCGTCCAACTCGTCGATGAACACGATGCACGGCGAACGGTGCTCGGCCTGTTCGAACATGTCTCGCACCCGGGCGGCCCCCACGCCGACGAACATTTCGACGAAGTCGGAGCCCGACAGGGAAAAGAACGGCACACTCGCCTCGCCAGCGATCGCCTTGGCCAACAGCGTCTTGCCCGTGCCTGGGGGACCGACCAGCAGAACGCCCTTGGGGATCCGCCCGCCGAGGATGCGAAACTTCTCGGGCGTTTTGAGAAAATCGACCACCTCGCGCAACTCATCGACCGCCTCGTCGACGCCGGCCACGTCGCCGAACGTCACGCCGACCTCTTCCTGGGCGATGAGCTTGCCCCGGCTGCGGCCGAAGGCCATGGCTCCGCCGGCCCCGCCCAGTCGACGCATCATCACGAAGAACAGGATGATGATCAACGCCATGCCGACGAACACCGGCAGATGGGTGACCCAACCGTTGGCCGTTTGTTCGATGCCGACGCTGTTGTTCTGGCTGTTGAAACCGTGGGCGTTCAACAGGTCGTAAAGGGCCTGGTTCTCTTCGCCCAGCCCGGCGCGCGGTGTGCTGAACGGCACGTCATGTTTCGGCTCGGTTTTTTGTTTCTCGGGAGCGAGGACCTGGTAGGTGACCTTGCCGGTGATCTCGTAGCGTCCCAGGGTGACGTTTTTCAGGTCGCTTAACCGGACGGTGTGATCGACGTCTTTCTTCTTCTCGGTGATCTCGATGGCCGCATTGGGGTTCTGGGCAGGCGCGCCTTGCTCGATCAACCGGCAGAGGTCGCCGTAGCGAATCTCGATGGCCTGGTCGCCAGGCCAAAGGGCGATCAGGAGAAACGTGGCCGCCGTCAGCGCGAGCAGATACCAGACGAAGTTATTTCCCATCCCGCTGGGGGGTTTCCCTTTGGGTTCCCGCCTGGATTCCTGATCGTTTTGGTCCATCGACGTCCTCCCGTTTCACATCCCTAAGCCCGCGACGTAACAGGGAACTCACGTCCCCCGCTCGGTCTTGATTTGAAATCTCAAATTTCAGATCCCCAATCCCGAGCCCCCAGTCCCTAGCCCCCAATCCCCTCCTCCAACTATACCCCGAAGATCCTCCAGGGCCCTCCCCATCGCGAGGTCAGGCCCGAAACTTGGGTTGCCGTGGCCCTGGCCCTCTATAGAATGGGGCTTCTCGGAAGGTTGAAAGAGCCGGCAATCGGGCTTGTGGGTGCCGCTGTTGGGTGCTGGGTGCCATGCTCCACGCTTGCGTGGGCATGTTTCCCAGGGTTTCTTCGCCCTACACATGCCCACGCAAGCGTGGAGCATGGCACCCAATCCGTTCTTCAACATGTTGCCATCATACCACTTTCCCTGGCTTATTCCGCATGGTCGAACGTGCCACACAGGTCGCCGTCTTGGGCTCCACGGGCAGCATTGGCCGGAGTACGCTGGAGGTGATTGCGGCCTCGCAGGGCCGGCTTCGGGCGGTGGGGCTTTCGGCTCATGGGAGCGTCGGGGAGCTTCTGAACCAGGCGGCCGCGTTTCACCCCCGGTGGATCGTCCTGACCGACACCGAGGCGGCCCGGTCGGTCGACCGATCGGCCCTGCCCGACGGGGTGGAGCTGCTGACCGGCCCCGAGGCGGTCGCCCGGCTGGTGACCGACGCAGAGGTCGACGTGGTGGTCTCGGCCATCGTGGGCAGCGCGGGGCTCTTGGGCACTTGGGCGGCCCTGGAGGCGGGCAAAACGGTTGCCCTGGCCAATAAAGAGAGCCTGGTAGTCGGGGGGCCGCTTATCACCCGTCTTGCCCGGGAGCATAACGCCCAGATCCTCCCGGTCGACAGCGAGCACAGTGCCGTTTTTCAGGCCCTGCAGGCGGGCCGGCGGGACGAGGTCCGCCGGGTGGTGCTGACGGCAAGTGGCGGCCCGTTCAGGACTTACACGGCCGAGCAGCTTGCCGGCGTGACGGTCGAAGAGGCCCTGGCCCATCCCACTTGGCAAATGGGACCCAAGATTACGGTCGACTCGGCAACCATGATGAATAAGGCCCTGGAGATTGTGGAAGCCCGATGGCTTTTCGATCTTCGGCCCGATCAGATTGACGTGGTGATCCATCCGCAGTCGATGGTCCATTCGATGGTAGAATACTTGGACGGCTCGATCGTGGCGCAGCTTAGCCCACCCGATATGAAGCTGCCGATCCAGTACGCCCTGACGTGGCCGGCGCGTCGCGAGGGGCCCGCGGCTCGGCTCGATTGGAGCCGGGCGATGCGGCTGGAGTTCGAGCCCCCCGATCCGCGGCGGTTCGACGCCTTGGCCCTGGGCCACGAAGTGGCTCGAAGCGGGGGCACGGCCGGCGCGGTGCTCAACGGGGCCAACGAGGCCGCGGTGGCCGCGTTTTTGGACCGGCGGATCGCCTTTACCCAAATCGTTCCGGCCGTCCGCGCCGCGCTGGAACATCACGACCATGAACCCGAGCCCAGCCTCGAGCGACTGCTCGAACTGGACCGCTGGGCCCGAGAGGAGGTAACACGTTGGGCGAACTCCTGATTGCACATTGGCTTTTTGAACTGAGCACCTGGGAATGGGTGATCGACCCTGGGGCTTGGCTGGTCATCTTCGAGGTGGCCTTGGGCCTGGGCATGATCATCTTCGTCCACGAGTTGGGCCACTTCGCCGTGGCCAAGCTCTGCGGGGTGAAGTGCGAGAAGTTCTACCTGGGCTTCGACATCGCCGGCTACAAGTTCTGCAAGTTCCAATGGGGCGAAACGGAATACGGCATCGGCGTCCTGCCGCTGGGCGGCTACGTCAAGATGCTCGGCCAGGAAGACAACCCGGCCCGATTGCGCGAAGAACTCGAACGGGCCAAGGCCGCCCGGGCCGCCGGCGAAGCGCCCCCCGAACCGGCCGACGGCGACGAGCCGATCGACATCGCCGCCGCCGAGGCGGCCCTGTACGATCCCCGCAGCTACCTGGCCCAAAGCGTCCCCAAACGCATGGCCATCATCTCGGCCGGCGTCATCATGAACTTGATCTTCGCCTTCATTGCCGCGGCGGCCGCGTATGGGTTGGGGGTCGAGAAGATCGTTTGCTCGGTGGGGGCCACACAGCCAGGCAGTCCAGCCTGGGCGGCAGGAATCAAGGTTGGCGACGATATTCTCGCCATCAACGACCATCCCGTTCGTGAGTTCGACGATCTGAGGATGGCGATTTCGTTGAGCAACCGTGGTGAAGAGGTTACCGTTCGTGTTCGGCGCGAAGGTGTGGCCGAGGATCAGGTCTTCACAATGCATCCGGACCGATCGGGGTTGCTGGCCATGATTGGCGTGGGCAGCAGCAACTTCTTGACGCTCCAGACCAATCCGAAGATCGAGCCGTGCATTCCGAACATGCCCGCCGCGGCCGCGGAGCCGAAGTTCGAGCGGGGCGACCGGATCGTGAAAATCGGCGATGTGCCGGTCAAGACCTACGCCGATCTGCGACGCGAGTTCGCCCGCAACCCCGAAAAGTCCCTCCTTATCACGGTGCAACGCGATCACACGGAGTCCTACGAAGAGGATGGACGAGAGAAGACGAAGACCATCACCGAGGAAGTCACTTCTCGCATGGCGCCTCGACCGGTGAAATGGCTGGGGTTGGTGATGGAAATGGGGCCTGTTTCGAGCGTTCAGGAGGGTTCGCCGGCGGCGCTAGCGGGTCTCAAGCCGGGCGATCGGATCAAAACAATCAATGGAGAATCACCGGGCAATCCGATTGCGCTGCCGGAAAGCATTCGCAAAATGGCCGGCCAGGACGTGGAGATCGTCGTGCAACGCGATGACACGGAGCATTCCGTGAAAATCCACGTCGAACAACCGGACGACTATTGCACTGTCATGCAATCCGGTGGTGATATGGGCATTCCGGCATTGGGTATTGCTTATCCGGTGCTCAATAAGGTTGCCTCGGTCAATCCTGGCAGCCCGGCGGACGAAGCGGGCCTGAAGGCTGGTGATGTTCTCGACAAGATTACGTTGACGCCGCCTGATCGCGAATTGCTCAAGGAACGTGGGCTGAAACCAAGCGATTACCGCGAGCAGTCTTATGACCTGACCGAAGGAAAGAACTGCTGGCCCTTTATCTTCGAGCAGATCCAAATGTTGCCTCCCGACGCGAAGATCACACTTGTGCGGGCTGGCAAAGATGTCACGTTGGAACCGGTAGTCGCCGCCGATTGGTTCCATCCGGAACGCGGCTTCCGATACGAACCTCGCTCTTTCATCGAACAAGCCCACGGCATCGGTTCTGCCGTGGCGCTGGGCGCAGAGGAGACATGGGACGCAGCCACCAAAGTGCTAACCCTGTTGGAGAAGCTGCGAACAGGAGAGATCTCGCCCAAGGTGCTGGGGGGACCGGTCATGATCGCCAACGCGGCTGGCTACGCTGCATCGGCTGGGCTGTCCAAGTTCTTGCTCTTCCTCACCCTTCTAAGCGCCAACCTAGCCGTGATCAACTTCCTGCCGATCCCGGTGTTGGACGGAGGGCACATGGTCTTCCTGGCCTGGGAGGGAATTCGCGGCAAACCGGTCGATGAACGAGTGCAACTCGTGCTGAGCTACATCGGCCTGCTGTTGATCCTCACGCTGATGGTCTGGGTCTTCGCTCTGGACTTCAAGTGGATCCCGCGGGAATAGCACTTAGGGCTCGCGTCAGAATAACGTGAGGATTTTTTGTGTTTGTAGGAGGCGACTCCTGTCGCCGAATGCCTGCCATTCAGGTCCCCTTCGGCGACAGGAGTCGCCTCCTA
>JAFGFF010000453.1 GCA_016931075.1 Pirellulales bacterium
AATACTTCAACGGCATGAGCGACCAGTACCAGTTCTACCTCCAGCACGAAGAACAAGTCGGTGTTGGGGTTTGGTACGACTACTGACGTGAAGCCTCGCTCAGAGGGTACGTTCTTTACTGCAAGGCAATGGCGTCTTGCATGAACTTCGTAATCATCTCACCGGCGAGGCGCGAGTGCTATTTCTTGATCCGGCCTTGTACGGCCTGCTCGTGCCAGGACGCTTTCTCAACGCGCCCAGCGAACAGACCAAGTGTTCCGCGTTACGGGGCACACAAGTCGCACTCTTTGAGCGGATCACCGTTGGCGAGCCAGGGAGGAGTAACGCCGCCACGGCAACCGACGACAGTCCAGTTGAGGCGGTTGGCCACAGGATTCGCCTCGCGTTGCATACTGACCCCGATGAAGAACGTTGTCTTGCCTTCTTTCGGGTCGTCATAAGTGACGGCGAAGATCTGGTTGCGGCCATCTTCGTTGTCCTGATGCCAGCGAGAGAGGGTCCCGCAGTAGCGGACCGTCGCGTCCGTCCCCAAGGCCAGGAGGGTTTCGATCGGAGAGGCCGTGACGTACTTCTTCAGTTTATCGCCTTGCTCGGGCACGTTGCGGTACAACTCCCAGAGGGCGTCGGAAAGGGGCCGCCGGCTGGCAAGCGGTTGCGTGAGTTGATAGGCCATGTGCGGCTTGCGATGGGCCAGAAGGCCGAACCAATCCAGGGCCGCGCGGGAGGCCTCGCGGTCCAGAAGAGACTCGCGGGTCAGGTGGTAGCCCATGGCCGAGCCGACGAACCAGACAGAAAGCAGCAACCCCACCACGGCCGCCTTCCGCCCAATTAGTTCCGGTGTTCGCGCGGCGATCTTTGCCAGAGCCCCGATGGCAAGCAAGATCCCGATCCCAGGCACAAACCACCAATGCGGACCGAAAAGTGCGACCGACGAGAGCAGGCCCACGATGAGGCTAGCGACAGCCAGCGCGCTAACGGCCTGGTACTGTTCCTGAGGATCGTCCTGAAGCGGGGACAAATGGGGGCGTTGGATTGGATCGGTCATGATCGGCGCGTGCGAGTTCAGTTTCTTGTTCGGATGCTCTCCGTGGTCGTGACGTGCTTCTCGATTTCGCTGCGACGTTTGTCATAGAAATTGACGAAGCCCTGCTGATCGAACTCGTTTTCCTCCGACGTCGAGTAGGCGTTGTTCGAGACGTATTTGCAGAATGGAAGCCAAGCCTCGTCAGGCGAAGCGAAGTTGAAAAACATCGGTTCCCCCGGCTTGAAACCTTCCCACAGGAAGTTTCTGGCCAACGGGGCCGTGTGGAGCGAAAACAGGGTAAAGCAAACCATCACCAGCCCGACCAGGCAGGCAAAAAACCCGCTCCCGATCCGGTCGGCGATCTTCAGGAATCGGACCTTTACTTTCGAAATCGCGTCGGTGAGGATCCGCAACACGATCATCGTGAGGGCGAACACGGCCCAGAGCATCAGGAAGTCCCACAAATACGTGCACGATTGCGTCCAGTCGTTCATGTCGTCGAGCCAGACGGAGAGAGGCCCGAAATAGTTAGTGGCCACGAGGCCGGCCGTCACGACGTTGATCAGCGTGATGGCGTTCCCCCACATCCCCTCGGGATAGAGGCTGGCCACGACGCCCAGGAAGATCAAAAGCAGGAGGAACGAGAGAGTGTATTCGAGCATGGATCGAAACTTTGCGCGAAAGGATCGGCGGCCGGTGGGCCGCCGCTTGGGTCTATTGTTTCATGACACGCATCAACTCGGGCAGCGACGTGATGCCCTTGGCGACTAGGAGGACTCCTTCGGCCTGCAGGTTCTGCATACCGGCCTTTCGGGCAGCCAGGCGGATCTGGTCCATCTTCGCCTCGGTAGCCACCAGTTTCCGAACCGTATCGTCGACCAGCAGGAGCTCGAAAATGGCCGTCCGGCCGCGATAACCGATCCCGTTGCACTCGGGGCAGACTTCCTCGGGCTGCTGCGGCGGGCGGTAGAACGCTTGCACCCGGCCGGGCGGAATCCCCAACTGTTGCAGCACCTGCGGCGTTGGGACGTACGCCTCCTTGCACGCGTTGCACAGTTTGCGGATAAGCCGTTGATTGAGCACGGCCGTGATGGTTCGGGCGAACGTCTTGGGGGGCACCCGCAGGGCCAGCACTCGCAAAAGCGCCTCGGCGCAGTCCTTCGCGCGGACCGTCCCGACCACCAGGCGGTTGTCGGCGACTTCCTCGCAAAGAAGGTTGACCGCCTCGCCGTCGATCAGATCGCGCATCACGATCACGTCCGGCTCCATCCGGAACGCCTTGACCATGACGGGGATGATTTGCTGTTTCTCCGGCACGTTCTCGCCGAGTTGAAAGGCCGTCACGGGAATGTTTTCGATCTTCTCGTAGGGATTGGCCTCGTCCTCCAGCGCCATGAACTCGCGGGTGAAACGGTCGCTCTTCTTGAGCAGAACGTTAGTCGTGCTGCGAAGTCCGGTGGCGGGCATGGCCGAGAGGAGAAGGAATCCCTGCTTCGAACCCATTATCCCCAACAACTGCTCCTGCATCTTCGGCCGCATTCCCAGGTCGTCCATCGTGGTGAACTGGATCTTGTCCACCTCCAACTGGAGCACGACGCGTTCGCCGGTCGCCGTTCCTTGCGAAACGATCGACGTGCGGTAATCCACCTTGTCGTAGTTGACCACGAACTGGCCTTGTTGACGCGACTGACGATCCTGTGGATTGAGGCCAGCCAGCGTTTTGATCGATTCAAGCACCGGATCGCATGTCTCGCGTTCCTTGGGCTCATCGTTGTGCCAAACCCCGTCGATCATGTAGCGGACGCCGACGTTTTGCTGTGTGAAGTCGAGCATCACGGCGCTGGCGTGGCGGGCCAGAGCGTCGGCCATGACGCCCCGGGCGTCGTTGTAGCCGGGGGATTGTCGCGCGGCCAGCTCGTGGGCGCGATCGTCCCGTTCGCTGGCGGCGCCGATCGCGCTGAACTTCACCGGCGGCCCCATCTCCCAGGCTTCCTTCTTCTCCGCTTCGATCTTAATGCCGATCTTGCCCAGGTAGGTGCTCGCCATATAACGCATGTGCGCCTTGTTCAGAACGCACTGATCCGGGGGCACGTTCTGGTTCCGATAAACGATGTACGACACCAACGGCGCGATGTAGGCCGCCAGCAAGAGCGGAAACCCGAGCCAGAACCAAGGCAAGAGCCACGAGAGAACAAAAAAGCCGATGAACGTTCCAAAGACGATCGGATTCCAACGCAAGTATTGCAGATGCATGGCCTGCGCGTCGGTGCTGACCCAGTCGGTCGTGCGAACCCAGCAGAGGAAGACCAACCAGCAGGCCAGCATCTTCGGCCAACTGAAAAAGTACCCGTCTCCGCGGGTGAACGCGGCCACGATCACAGAGGGATTCGCGATCTCGCCGGCCGCCTGGCACGATTGACCAAACGTAACAACCAGGCACAGTCCGACCAACAACAGCAATAACAATCGATACATTAGAGCATTCCGGAATCGCTGACGGATATTCCCTTGAGGGCCATTTTGAGGGACTCGGGGTTCGGCGCGACCTCGAATGCGGTCGCCCGATCGATCAGATCTCGTTCCACCAGATTCTTCAGACTCATCGTGAAGTCCTGCATGCCCTCTTCGGCTGCCAGTCGAATGGCGTCGGGCAGCTTTTCATCCATGGATTCCAGCACGAGCTTCCGGACGGTGGGATTGAAGGTCATGATTTCGACGGTAGGTACGCGGGGAACCCCCTCCTTGATCGACGGGAGGAGTTTTTGGGCGATGATCGCTTTCATGTTGAAGGCCAACGCGCTGCGGATGGCCGTGTGCATTCCCTCGGGGAAGAGGTCGAGAATACGGCCGATTGTGCTCGGCGCGGTCGACGCGTGAATCGTCCCGAAGACGAGGTGGCCCGTCTCGGCCGCCTGAATGGCCGTCTCGAACGTTTCCCGGTCGCGCATTTCGCCCACGAGCATGACGTCGGGGTCCTCGCGCACGGCGTGTTTCATGCCGGTCATGAAGTCCTTGACGTCCATGCCGATTTCGCGCTGATTGATCAGGCTCTTCTCTTCGGTGAAGGTGAACTCGATCGGATCTTCGAGGGTGAGGATGTGTTTGGCGTAGTGCTGGTTGACCCAGTTGAGCATCGAGGCAATCGTGGTCGTCTTGCCCGATCCGGTCACCCCGGCCAAGAGGATCATGCCCTGGTAGAACGTGCAGAGCTTCTCGAGCCCGGGCGGGAGGTAGAGCGACTCGAAGTCGGGGATCCAGTTGTTCACGCGTCGCGCGACCATTCCGACGTGGTCCATCTGGGTCAGGACGTTCACGCGGAATCGCCACGGTTTTCCGTCGACGACGACGGAATGGGCGAAGTCGGTCCCGCCGTCCTCGTCGAAGATCCGCCGCGTTCGTTCGTTGAACATCGGGAAGATCAGCCGGACCATCTCGTCGTCGCTGATCGGCGCCCGGTTCAGCGCCCGCAACGTGCCCGCCACGCGAACATAGGGCGGCAGGCCGACCTTCAGGTGCAAGTCGCTCCCTTCCAGCTTGACCAATGCCCGAAAGAGCTTGTTGATCTCGAATTCTTTATCCCGTCCCTGAAACCGCGCGCGATCCCCCTCGGGCGTGAGGGCTTTCATCGAGGGGCCGACGGAAGAGGCGGAAGAAAGAGAGGAAAGAGAGGACGACGATGACGTGGACATGACCGATTCCTGCAGCAGTCGGAGGTGGCAAATGGAGGGGGTTGCTGTTTCGAAGGGCGCGACGCGCGGCCTAAAGACGCACGCACACTCCACGGTCGCGCATGACTTGTTTGGTCTCTTGAATCGTGTATTCGCCGTAATGAAAAATGCTGGCGGCCAAGGCCGCGTCCGCCCCGCCCTGGAGCACCGCGTCGGCCAGATGGTCCGGGCAACCGGCCCCGCCGCTGGCCACCACGGGGATCGTCACCGCATCGGCCACTGCGCGCGTGATCTCCAGATCGTATCCGTCCTTCGTGCCGTCGGCGTCC
>JAFGFF010000454.1 GCA_016931075.1 Pirellulales bacterium
ATTAGACAGAACGCTTTCTGTGAATGTGTAGCGGGTTCAATGGGTGGCACTGGCGTCTCGCCAATGAATTGGCACCAACACTGGCGAGACGCCAGTGCCACCCCTGGGGTTCACCACATTCTTGGCGAGAAGCGGCTTGGGGCCTCTGGGAAAGGAGCGGCCCAAAGGGAGTATCCGCCTGAGCTGCGGGCTCGTCAATCCCCCTGAGGAATGCAGAGGGATGCAGGGATTCGTTGGCGATAGGCAGTTATGGACGGCCTGCGTCACTCAACACTGGCGAGACGCCAGTGCCACCCAACACCAGTGTCTCCCAGAAACCACTCAAATCATTGCCAGGACGTCGGCCGATTCGAGGACGCCGTCGAGTTGGGCCCAGATGTCGGCGACTTGCTCTTCGGTGAGGCCAAGACCGGTGATGAGTCGGGCCGAAGGCATCTGCTGGTGGCGGATGCCCAGCGAGGTGAGGCCCTTGAGCGTGCAGAAGAAGTTGGCCAGTGCGACGACATAGACCATTTCTTGGTCGTCGCCGACGTATTCCTCGGGCCGGTGGTGGTAGCGGATCGTGGGAGGCAAGTAACCGGGCAGCCGCCACTCCAGGGCAACGTACTCGCCCAGCTCGGTGTGGTCGAAACCCAGTATTTCGTACTCGATGTCGCAGGTCGGGCGTTCGGGCGTCGACGCGTCGAGCACCCGGCAGAACGGCTCGTGCAAGTACTGGTCGATCAGGATCAGGCCCAGGTCGTGCAGCAGCCCGGCCAAGTAGGCCTCGCGCGGCGGCACACGGCCGCTGGTCTGGGCGATCATTCGGGAGACCATCGCGACGCCGATCAAGTGGTTCCAGAGCCCTTCGCGCGAATAGGTCGCGTGACCGGCCGTTCGCTTGAACAACTGGGCGACGTAGGCCGTCATCGCCAGGTTGCGGACTTCGTTGAATCCCAGCAGCGAAATGGCCAACCGGAGGTCGCCCACCTTGTTCTGCAGGGCGTAGTACGACGAGTTAACCGTCCGGACGATCCGCGTGGCCATCGACGCGTCGATCTGCACCGCCTCGAGCAGGTCGTCCGCGCCGGTCGACGGGTCGTTGGCCACCTCGATGATCCGGATCGCCACGGTCGGCAAAGACGAAACCTCTCCGATCCGCCGGAAGAGTCGTTGGACAAGCACTTCCGGGGATTCCATTTTCGCCGGGCGGCGACCGGGTATGCCGGGTATCGAACCGGACATTGTGTCTTTCCGCTGCGATCCTCAGAACCGGAACTCCAGGTGCAGACCCTCGGCCTGCCAGTGGAAATATAGCTTGCCAGGAGCGGCGGAGACGCCCCTTTTCGCCGGAGTCTCGGGGCCGATTTCAGCGGCAGCCCAGGTCGGCCGTGGCGTGTTGGAGGTGGAACAGGGCCAGGGCGGCGTCGTAGCGGGCGCCGTGGTAGTTGCCGTAGGCCTGGGTTCGCAGAGTCTCGGCGTCGAGCACTTCGGTGTTGATGGCCAGGCCGGCCTGATAACGATTGGTCGCGACGCGGAGATTCTCCTCGGCCTGATGGACGGCCTTTTCGGTCACTTCGATGCGGCGGTGCGTCTCCTGGACGTCAAGCCACGCGCGGCGGACGTCCAGGCGGATGAGCGACTCGGTGTCAGCTCGCCATTGCCGCAGACTCTGCGCCTGCCGTGTCAGGTCGCCCGCCTGGAAGTTGCGCCGGCCGGCGTCGAACACGTTCCACGAGACGACCACGCCCGCGGCGGCGATTCCGTCGGGCGAGCGGTAGCGGTTTTCCTCCAGGGCGTACTCGCCTCGCAAGTTGACCTGCGGAGAACCAGCCGCCCGCACATGCTCGGCCCGATAGCCCAACGCCCGGATCCGCGCGTCCAGCATGGCCATCTCGGGCCGGCGGTCCAGGGCCCGGGCGGTCAACGCGTCGAGATCAACCCGGGGCATGAGCCGTTCGAGCTCCGCTAGGTTGACGGACTCGTTCAAGGGCCGGCCCAAACGCCGGTTGTAGGCCGCTCGGGCGGCGTCCAGCCGGTTGGCCACCTGGATCGCCCGCTGGCGTGCGTTGGCCAACGCCACCTCTGCGGCCAGGACATCGTTCTTCGGCACACGGTCGTTCTCGAACAGGATACGGACGTCCCGAGCGTGGGAATCCAGGCTTTTGACGCTGCTTTGCGCAATCTCGACGTCGCGCTGTGCCCGGAGGACGGCCACATATTCCTGGGCGGTCGCGAGCCGGACGTCCAAGATGGTCTTGTCCAGTTCGTACGACGACGCCTTGACGCCGGCCGTGGCCGCGTCGATCCCTCGACTGATCCGCCCGCTGGTGTACAGGGGCACGTCAACGGCCGTCCGCAGGGCGAAGTATTCGTTCTGCGCGAAGGGCATCGAGCCCGTCACGCCTGGGATATTCATGAACTCCGACGAGAACGCCGGCCGCGCGCTGCGGACATGATAGGAGCTTTCGACGTCGGCGTTTGGCCAGCGTTGGGCTTCGGCCAGACCTAGCCGCTGCCGCGCCGAGCCGACTTCCCACTGCCGGGCTTGCACGGTCCGGTCATAGGCCAGGGCCGCGTCCCAGGCCTGCTGGAGCGTCTCGCCGCGGGGGTCGGCCGGGGGCATCGGCGCGGGGCTGGGGACCGTCTCGACGGGCGGGAGACGACAGACCTGGGCGATCGGGCCAGAGACCTGTCCCGGCCAACTCGCCGGCGCGCCGGGCCCCTGTGCAAGCGAAGGGGCGATCCACCCCATCGTCGCCAACAGAAGCATCATGCTCGCCGCCCAACGTGTTGACATACCTTCTCCGCCGACGCCCATGCAATCCTATGCGCCTACCGCCCTCTTATCGAGATTCGACCGCCCCCAGGCATGGCCGTTAGCCGGGTTGAACGGGGCTGGGACCGGTCGTTTCACTGTAACAGATGCCGGCCGGACGTTCCCTATAATCGCGTCTTCTTATGTGTCCGGACCGGTAGTACGACCTTCCTGGTCGGCAAGGTCTCCATTACCACGACTTCTTGCCATGAAGACTCCGGGAGGTAGAGTTGACCAAAGTCCATTTGCTTCCTGGCTGACCCCGAAGGTTCGTTGCCATGCCCAAGCCCAAGCAGGTCCTCATTGTCGACGACGACACGACACTCGTTTACGCGCTGACCGCGCGGTTCGAGTCGCTGGGGCTGGAAGTCCGCACGTCCTACGATGGGATGGCGGCCGTCTACGAGTTGACGATTGCCCACGAGGATCCGCCCCATCTGATCATCATGGACGTCGGGCTACCCATGGAAAACGGCCTGCGGATCTGCGAGATGCTCTCGGACGACACGTTGCTGATGCCGGTGCCGGTGATCGTGCTAACTGGTCGGACCGACGAGACGACCATCCGGCAGTGTCGTTTGCTCGGCGCCCACTATCTGGCGAAGGGGGACGACGTTTGGGGGCGTCTGCGGCCGTTGGCTTGTGAGTTGCTCGAACTGCCCGATGCCGAGACCAGTCAAACCGCCGCGCCGTCCCAGGCCGATCCGACGATGGACCCAATGGGATCGGGAGACGTGCCCGGCCCGACGATCCTTTGCGTGGACGACGACGTCGAGTTCTGCCGGGCGATGGAGATGCGGCTGCGTCATCGAGGTTTTGAGGTCCAAACCGCCTACAACGGTGTGATCGGGTTTTGGCGTGCCCTGAAGGAGCGCCCGGCGGCCATTCTCTTGGACGTCCAGATGCCGGGCGAGAACGGCGAGTACGTGTTGCGCGAGATTCGGCGTCACCAGCTCACCCGTCACATCCCGGTCTTCATCATCACGGCCCACACCGGCGCCGCGCAGGAGCGTCGGATGCGTCAACTCGGGGCGTCGGCCTACTTTACGAAGCCGCTGGACACCAAGGCGCTCTTCGCCGAGATCGATCGCCACGTCAAAGCACCCCAGACCTCGATCTAAAGCACGGCCCACTGATGCGGGAAAGTCCCAGCTGCGAAACAGCTTCTCGGTGGACGCTTTGCGTCGAATTCTTGCCTTAGAGCACGCGGCCTTCTATACTGGAACGCTGTTGCCCGTCCGCTGAAAACCCGTTCTCCATTGGCGACACGTCCGCTCGATGCCCATTCTTACCGACACGATCGCCATGTTCCCCGAGAACCTGTTCGACCCCGGCGCGGTCGATCCGTCGGACCGGCGATGGTGGGCGATCTACACGAAGTCGCGTCAAGAAAAGGCCCTGGCTCGCGAGTTGGCTTGCCTTAAGATACCGTTCTACTTGCCGATGGTGCCCAGGGACCATCTGATCCGAGGCCGGCGCGTCCGATCGCAGATTCCCCTCTTCCCCGGCTATGTCTTTTTGTTCGGCACGGACCAAGAGCGGTCCCGGGCGATGATGACTAATCGGATCGCGCACGTCCTGCTTGCAGAGAATGACAGTGATCTGTGGCGCGATCTTCGCCAGATCCACCAGTTGATCGGCACTGACGCCCCGTTGACAGTCGAACGGCGACTATCACCAGGCCAGCGTGTCCGCGTGAAGAGCGGCGCGATGGAGGGCATCGAAGGGACCGTCACGGCCCGGCGCGGCGACTGCCGGCTGCTAGTCGCCGTCAGCCTGCTCCAACAGGGCGTCTCCGTCGCCATCGACGACTACATGCTCGAACCGCTCGATTAGTAGGTCATTCAACACCGATGGCACCGGCGTCTCGCTAGTGTCTTGGCCCTAGCACTGGCGAGACGCCAGTGCCACCCATCGAGCCTGTTACGCGTGCGTGCGTGTTGTTCTAGAACAGCCGGTCCCACAACTGCTTGAGGACGTTGCTTCGTCCGGCGGTTCGATGCTCCTTGCCGGCTTGCTCGGACTTGGCCGATGGGTGGGCAGGCGGCTCGGGAAGCACCTTGACCGGGCCCGGGAGCACTTTGACCGGGCCTGCGAGCACCTTGACCTCGGAGGAATCGGGCAGGGGCGGTTGCGGAAGCACGACCACGTCGTTCGGCTCGTCCGACGGCTCGGCCACGGGCAGCGGAGCAAGGATTCGCACACGATGCGTTCGATCTGGCTTTGTCGCCAATTGGCTGTCTGGTTCCACCGCCGAGGGCTTGTCCACCCAATCTTCTTCCGCGGGCGGAGTCAGCTCCTCGGAAAGACTGACGGTCGTTGAACGCTCGGTGACGCGGATCGTGCTGGACGGCTCGCCACGCTTCGGCGCGGCCAGCAACCGGACGGCCGAACGCCGGGAGGACTTGGAGGGACCGCCCGGTGGAGCCGGTTCCACGGCCGGCACGGGCACCGGGGGAAGAATCTCATGCGCCGGTTCCACCGGCGCTCCGTCGAGTGAAGGCGGCACGGGGCTCGATTTGGGTAGCACGGGCGTCTGCGCCGGAGAGTCTTCCGTGTCGTATACGCCCTCCACGACCGGCGGCGTCGGCAGCACACGAACCGTGCTGGGCTGCTCGTCCTGCGCTGGGGCGGGTGTCGGCTGAAGGCAGGCCGTGCATTCCGTGCACCCGTCGTCGCAGTCCGGCGGCAACGATCGCCAACATGTCCCGCGATAGCCCGCGCATGGGTCGCACATGTTCACTGGACAGGCCACGGAGTTATCGAAACAGCCGGGCATCAACTCGTAGGGGTCGTAGAACCGTTGCGGGCGTCTGGGCCAACTCAGGCAGCAACCGCCGACAAACACCACGACGAGGCACGACACAAGCAGGCCGAGGCCGACATGGCTGGAGCGTCTGGTCATTCGGATCATTCCGCGGGATTGGCAAAGGTTTGTATCAGTTATACACGGGCGACTAGAACGTGTTGCCTTGGTTGCCGCCGCCGCGCAGCACGTTTCCAGACAGCCGGGTGGTCGTACCCGTGCCCAACAGGACGAAGCCCATGATCCGTTCCAGCGGCGCCGTGATCTTGGCGAGGCTGTTGTCGAATGCGACCATTCGGTCTTCAGCGATGAAGACACGATCGCCCGGCAAAATCTGGTAGTTCGTGTTGGCCGACGCTTGGGCAGTGATCGAGTTCCAACTGACGGGCAGGATCTGGACCTGTTCGCAGTTCTGGCTGGGTCGGGCAATCCAGATCTTTTTGGACGACACCTGCGTGAGGCCGTTGATCTGCGAAATCGCGTCCAGCACGGTCTCATTGCCCGTGACGGGAAAACGGTAGAGCTGGTCGCCCGTCCCGGCCCCCTGGGTCAGGACGTAGTAGACCTTGCTGTTGTAGCCAAAGACGTCGACCGAGACCTCGGGCAATTCGAGGAACATCGAAAGGTGATGCTCGATGGCTGCCTTGGCTTCGGCCACCGTCAGGCCGACGACCATCACGCTGCCGTAGCTGCCCAGGGTCACGTTGCCGTCGGGCCCGACAAGGTGTTCGCCGGCGATCTGCTGTTTGCCCGCGACGTCAGCCAGGCTGGCCGATACCCGGGGCTCGCGCAGGTAGTTGCGCAGGTGCGCGTCGATGGCCCGTTGGGCTTCTTCGACCGTCAGGCCGGCCACCTTGACCGAACCGTAGGTGGTGCCCAGCTTGATCAGCCCGCCCGGCTCGACGGAAAACGGCCCGGAAAGGGGCGTGTCGGCAGGCGTCCCTTCCACATGGAGCGCCAGCACGTCAAGCGTCCGCAGACGATACGGCGGGCGCGGCACAACGTGTATCGCTTCGATCATCAGCACGTCCGGCGGTTCGATCCGGTAGGTCGGCAGGATGACCTTCGACAGCTCCCGAGGGACCGGAAATCCGCCGGACATCACGGCCGGGCTCGCCGGCGCAGCAACCTGATGCGTCGTCGTGCTACAGCCGATCGCCATCGACACGCCGAGAAGTGCAACAACAATCCAGCCACGCAACGGGTGCAGGCAAACGGTTGGCATGATTCATCCAGGTGAAACTGGGGAAAGGCAATCCACGACCGCCAGGCTCATGGGCAAAACGAGCCGGCGGCCGTACCACCGCATTGCAAAACATCGGCACGACCGTTGCGACTGTTCCAACAAGACCGACTCTAACGCCGCGGGCTTCCTTAGCGCCGTTCCGGATGTAGCGGATGTTCCGGTTGGGTGAAGACGGAGGCCTGAGAAGATCACCCACCCCTGCCGATGGGCGACGGATTCGCGGAAAACGGCGAAACGGTCTCCTGACCGCCGAATGTCTTCCGATTGGGCAAACTTTAACGGTGCCGGCCTCCTCGCGTGCAACAATCCCCCCACCCGCTAGATGGATCACAACTCCATGAAAGGGCTGCCTTTGTGAACGCCAGCCCTGAAACGAACCACTAGAGAAAAAGGTATATCTCCCAAGAGAGTCGAGGTACCAAGACCGTGTGGTCACTAGCCATTCACACACTCATCGCCGACCGGGGGAAACTCCTTACGGCGTTGGTCGGGGTCGTCTTTTCGATCGTCCTGGTCAACGTCCAGGGGGGACTCTTTATTGGGTTGATCCGAAAGGCCGGTCTATTGGTTGATCAGGGCCAGGCCGACGTCTGGGTGGGCCACCGCCAGATGCACAACGTCGATTTCCCCCGCGACATCCCCCGACGCTGGGTCCATCGGATCCGGACCATCCCGGGAGTGCATCGGGCCGAGCCCTACCTGGTCGGGTTCGCTGACATGACGCTGCCCAGCGGTGGGTTCGAGGGCGTGGTCGTCGTGGGCGTCGATCGGGCGAGCCTGTTGGGCAACGCCTGGAACCTCGTCGAGGGCCGGCCCGATGCCATCCTCCAGCCCGACGGCATCATCCTCGACGAATGTGAAAACCAAAAACTCGAAAACCCCAAGATCGGCGAACTCCGCGAGGTGGGCGGCCGGCGTGCCCGAGTGGTCGCCAAGAGCCAAGGAATCATGGGCTTTCTCGTCGCCCCCTATATTTTCACCACTTACGACCGGGCGGCCGACTACCTGGCCAAAACGCCCGACATGTGCTCCTACTTCCTCGTCCAGCTCGAACCAGGCGCTCGGGCCGACGAGGTCTGCCAGGCCATCCGCCGGGTCCTGCCCGAGGTCGACGCCTTCCCGCGCGACGAGTACAGCCGCATCTCGATCGATTTCTGGATGACGCGGACCGGGCTGGGAATCAGCTTCGGGGCGGCCACCTTGCTCGGCCTGCTGGTCGGTATGATCATGGTCGCCCAGACCCTCTACGCCCTGGTGCTCGACCGGCTCGGCGAGTTCGGAACCCTCAAGGCCATCGGCGCCACCGAGCGGCAGGTCTACTCCGTCCTGCTCATCCAGGCGTTCCTCATGGCCGTCGTCGGGGCGATCATCGGGCTGGTGCTCGTCTCGGGCATTCAGTTTTTCTACAGCACGCCCCGGGCGCCGATTGTCGTGCCCTGGTGGCTCTCGCTGGGAAGCTGCGTGCTCGTGCTGGTCATCTGCCTGGTCTCCTCCTGGCTCCCGTATCACCGTATCCGCAAGCTCGACCCCATGATGGTGCTGCAGTCGTGATCGCCGATCCCCACAACGACGCCCTGCCGACCAAGGACGCGGCCGCACAAGAGCCGATGGCCGGCGATCTGGCCGTTTGGGCCCAGGACATTCACAAGACGTATCGCACCAGTAGTGTCTCCACGCCCGTGCTGGGCGGCGTCGATCTGGCCATTCCCGCGGGCCAGTGCGCTTTCCTGGCCGGGCCTTCGGGCAGCGGGAAGACAACGCTCCTGTCCATTCTCGGCTGCATCCTCTCGGCCGACTCGGGCACGATCCGTGTGCTGGGTCACGACCTGATGCGTCTAGACGAGGACGGGCGGATCGCCATGCGACGCAATCACATCGGGTTCGTCTTCCAACGGTTCCACCTGATCCGTGGGCTGACCGTGCTGGACAACGTCTGCGTACCCCTCACGCTGCGCGGCGTGCCGATGCCCCAAGCCCAAGAGCGTGCCCGGCGGCTGATCGAAGCGGTCGGCCTGGCCGAGAAAGTCCACGCCCATCCTCGCAGTCTCAGCGCCGGCCAATGCCAGCGGGTGGCCATCGCCCGGGCGTTGGTGGGCGAGCCGAAAATCATCCTGGCCGACGAGCCGACCGCCTCGCTCGACGCGGCCAACGGCCAGGAGGTCATGGCCCTGTTCCGCAAATTGACCGCCGAGGAAGGCAAGACGGCCGTCGTCGTCACCCACGACCAACGCATCTTCCCCTTCGCCGACCGGGTCTTCCACCTCGAAAACGGCCACGTCGTCCAGACCGGCCAACCCAACGCCCTTGTTCACGTTTAGGATCCGTAAAAGAACAATTTACCGAATTGAGGTCATCGCCGTCACTGTAGGGAACGCCCTCCGTGGCGTTCCGTGAACTGTGAGTTTGAACCATTTTCCGCGGCTCGCGGAACGCCACGGAGGGCGTTCCCTACAGAACAAAGTCGGTTACTTATTCCTTGACAGTGCCTTAGCCAACATTCAAGTCTGATCCATCATGCTTCGACCCATCCTGATTACCTGTGCCCTAACCAGTGTCGTCCTCCTGGGCGTTCTGATCGACCGCCAGTCGCACACGCCGGCCGTTCGGCCCGAGGGGCTGCCCGAGCAGGAAGGCATCTTCGCTCCCGGACGCGTTGAAGGGGCCTCGCTCGAGATCGAGTTGCGCCCCCAACTGGCCGGCCGCATCGCTCAGATCAACGTCCGCGAGGGCCAACTCGTCCGGCGCGACCAGGTCCTCCTGCAACTGGACGACGCGGAATATCGCCAGCAAGTTGCCCTGGCCGCCGCCAAGCTGAAGCTGGCCAAAGCGCGGCTCGACCATCTGGTCAACGGGGCACGAGCGGAACAACGGACCGAAGCGGCCGCCCTACTCCGGGCAAAACAGGCCGAACTCGAACGGGCCGAACTGACCTGGAACCGCGTCCAGGAACTGCGCCAAAGCCAGACCGTCTCGCAGCAAGAGGCCGACAACCAGCGGACGCTCGTTGCCGCTTTGAAAGCGGAGGTCGAAGCAGCCAAGGCCCGCCACGAGCTGATCGAGGCCCCCGCCCGCGAGGACGAAGTCGCCATGGCCCAGGCCCGGATCGACGCCGCCCGGGCCCAGCTCGGCCTGGCCCAGGTCCAACTCGACCGGACCCGGCTGTGTGCCCCGTGCGACGGGCAGATCCTCGACCTGGACGCGGCCCCCGGCGAGCTGACCGGCCCGGACGCCCCCGAACCGACCATCGTCATGGCCAACCTGGCCAAGTGCCGCGTTCGTGCGTTTGTCGAGGAGTTCGACGCCCCGCGCGTGACGCTGGGCATGAACGCACTGATCACGGCCGACGGCCTGCCGGGCCAGGAGTTCCACGGCCGGGTGGTCCACCTCAGCCCTCGCATGACCCACAAGGAACTCCTTACCCACGACCCGACCGAACGTTACGACACCAAGACCCGTGAAGTCTGGATCGAACTCGACGAACCCGATAAACTGGTCGTGGGGCTGCGCGTCGACGCGTTGCTGCTGCCTGCTGCTTCTTCCGACGTCGTGGCGGACTGACGAACCGATGAGCGATTCTCCTGAAAACACGCCGAACCAAGTTGCACCAGGGCAAACGCACCCTTCGTGGGACTACGACGAGGCTTTTTCCCGGCAACGCGGCCTGATCGATACAGAAGAACAGGAACGGCTCCGGCGGAGCAGGGTGGCCATCGTCGGGATGGGAGGCGTCGGAGGAGTCCATCTGATCACGCTGGCCCGGGCGGGCGTCGGGGCGTTTTGCATCGCCGATCCCGACACGTTTGAAGTGGCGAACTTCAACCGGCAATACGGCGCCTCGCTGCAGAACGTCGGCCGGAACAAGGCGGCCGCGATGGCCCGCGAGGCCCTAGACATTAATCCTGAGTTGGACCTCCGCGTGTTCGAAACGGCGATCGACGCCGGCAACATCGGCGAGTTCCTCGACGGGGCCGACGTCTTCATCGACGGCATGGACTTCTTCAACATCGAAGCCCGCCGACTGCTCTTCAAAGAAGCCCGGCGGCGAGGGATCTGGGCCGTGACGGCTGGGCCGATCGGCTTCAGCACGGCCTGGTTGACGTTCGACCCGAACGGCATGACGTTTGACGAGTACTTTAATCTGAACGATCAAATGGACCGGCTGGACCAACTGATTGCCTTCGCCGTGGGCCTGACGCCGCGGATGACGCACCTGCCCTATATGGATCTGCGTGAAGTCAGCATTCAGGATAAGACGGGGCCCTCGGCCTCGCTAGCCTGCCAGTTGGCCAGCGGTGTCGCCGCCGCCGAGACGCTCAAAATGCTCCTCGGTCGGCGGCCGATCCGTGCCGTGCCCTGGTACTCGCAATTCGACGCCTACCGGCAGATCCTCCGCCACGGCCGACTCCGCGGCGGCAACCGCCACCCCTGGCAACGCTTCAAACGCTGGTGGATGCACCGGAAGTTCAGCACGCCCGAGTCGACGTAGGCTGATTCTTCCCGCAGTGGGTGAAATGCTCTATGGGCTGTCTGGAGCCGGGCGTTTGGCCGGTGTTTTGGACGCACCGGGCGCGTA
>JAFGFF010000455.1 GCA_016931075.1 Pirellulales bacterium
CCCCATACGGGCAGTGGAACCGGCACGCTCCGCATCACGATCAACGACGGCGTCTTGCAGGGTGAAGACCTCATTTATACGGGCCACACGCCCGACAGCCTCCTGATCCTGACCGGCGGCGAACTCCGGATTAACGGCTCGGCCATTACCGAAGCGGACATGCTGGCCTTGATCACAGCCGGCGACATCAGTTGTCCAAACGGTTACCTGATTTCCACGGATGGTGATTACACCGTCCTGACGTCTGCAGGAACCGTGGTGCCGGGCGACGCCACCGGTGACGGCAAGGTCGATGCCGACGATGCCCGGCGCATGGCGGAGAATTGGCTGAAGACGGGCATGGGTTGGGCCCAGGGTAATTTCAATGGCGACGACATTGTCGACGACCTGGACGCATCGATCCTGGCTGCCAACTGGGGCTACGGCACCGAAGGCGTGGGCGTGCCCGAGCCGGGCAGCTTCGTCCTGCTTCTGGGCCTGATCGCCGGCGCAGCCCTGTGGCGTTCGCGTCAGCGGAAATCGGTGCGTGACGCGTAGCTGTTGAGTGAGTAAAAAGTTTTAGCCTGATCCCGGTTCCAGCGGAGATATATCTACGCAAGTAGATTCACTTTTTCATAGAGGCACGGGTGCCATGTCCCACGCTTGTGTGGGCATATTTATCCAAGGAGTCATTCAACCACAGCATGTCCACGCGAGCGTGGACATGGCACCCAGTCTGGTCCTGGAGATTCACTTGCACCGACCAGCGCATACAAAAACGCGGCCGGCAACTCCGACCGCGTGATGTTGTTCTGTTGCGAGCGGGAGAGGAATCCCGACTCGCGGCTCAGTCGCCCGTATAGGACATCAGGGCCATGAATCGGGCCCGCTTGATGGCCAGGGTGACGGCGTGCTGGCTGGCGGCGGTGCAGCCCGTCTTGCGACGGCCGATGATCTTGCCCTGCCGGTTGGTCAGCTTCTTGAGCAGGTCGAGGTCCTTGTAGTCGACGTACATGGGCCGAGGGCGCTGGCCATCGACGAAAATCGGATCCTTCTTCTTCGCCCGAACTTTGGTCTTGGATCGCCGGCGGGCGGGCTTGCGAGACTGAAAGCTTTTAGCCATCGATGATTCCTGACTGTGACCGAGTCTGCTGGACCTGACGCCGGGCCGCACGTTTCCGGAGCGTCAGGGACCCACCTCGCCGGTCCGCTACGGTGGGCCCATGGAAACCTCTCAGTGTACCAAACTGGCCCCCCGACGCAAGCCAGGCCGGGCCAGGAGGGCCGAAAGACGAGAACCCGCCCCCCGCCCGCATGGGTTTCGGCCAATTTTCGACTGATTATACAGCCGTTTCGACTGAAAACCCATTCTGGCACGGTAGCAACACCATGCCACGGTCGCTTTCTATCCAAGCCCGCCGTGCCTCTGGTGCGGCTTCACTCACTCTGTCTTCGGCAATGCCCCCTTCCACCCCTTGGCCAACTGCCGGCTCAGGTCGGCGACGAGTTGGGCATTTTTCGGATCACCGGCGATATTCGTGTTGCCTTGCGGGTCGGTCTGGTAGTCGTACAGCTCGCGGGCGACGACGCCCTTGTTCTTGCCCTTGAGCTTGCGCCACTCGGTGTAGCGGTAGCGGTCGGTCCGCATCGTGTAGCCCATGTGACCGCCGGCGCGGGGATACTGGCTGAACGTGGCCTTCTTCCAGGGTCGGTCGGGTTGGTTCATGACGGGAACTAGGCTCGTGCCTTCGAGCGACTCGGGCACGGGCAGGCCGCACAGGTCGCAAAGCGTCGGATAGATGTCGACGAACTCCGAAAGGGCCTCGGTCCGAGCGCCCGGCTTGGTTTGGCCTGGGACGCTGATGATCATGGGCACCCGGGTGGCGATTTCAAAATTGGTCATCTTGCCCCAGATGGCATGTTCGCCCAGGTGCCAGCCGTGGTCGCCCCAAAGGACAACGACCGTGTTGTCGCGCAGGCCTTGCTTCTCCAATTCGGCCATCACGCGGCCCACCTGGGCGTCGGTGTAGCTGGCCGACGCGCGGTACGCCCGAACGACCTTCCGCATCGTCTCCTCGGGAATCGGCCCTTTCTCGGGGATGTCCGCATAGTCGCGCAGCTCCTTCGAGCCGGACATGGCCAGCTCGGGTACGTTGTCCGGCGGGTTGGGGTTATCGGCCAGGGTGATCGACTCCGGCGGATAGAGGTCGAAGTAGCGTTTGGGCGAGACGAACGGCAGGTGCGGGCGGATGAACCCGACGGCCAGGAAAAACGGCTTATCCTGCTTCTTGAACTGGCCCAACAGCTCGATCGCCCGATCGGCCGTTTGGCCGTCGTGAAACGTGTTGTCGGGTACGTCGGGCGCTTCCCACGACGGACCGTGAACCGGCCGGCGGGTGGACCGCTGCAGGATCGTGCCCGTCTTGGGGTCAACCTTCAGCGGCCGTTTGACCGTGGAAATCCCCTTGGCTTCAAGTTCCCGTCGAGTCTTACGGATCTGGTTGCGTATCTTCTTGCTGAAATAGGTATTCGCCCGAGGGCCCCAATGAGGCACGCTCCACGACTGCGGATCGTCCAGCCCGCCGTGGTAGATCTTGCAAAGCCCTTGGGTGAAATATCCGTGGTTTTTGAAATGCTGCGGCAACGTGACGACGTCGGGAAGATTCGCACGGAAGTGGGTGCTCAGGTTGTAGATTTTCGTCGTGTCGGGCCGCAGGCCGGTCAAGAGCGACGCCCGGGACGGATTGCACACAGCCTGTTGGCAATAGGCCCGGCCGAACAGGGTTCCCTGCGAGGCAAGCCGGTCGATATTCGGCGTCTTCATGTGGCTGGCCCCGTAGCAACCCAACTCGGGCCGCAAGTCGTCAATGGCAATAAACAGGACGTTGTACCGCCCTGGCTTCTTCGCCTCCGGTTCCTTCTGCTTCTCGGCTCCGGTCGACAACAGGGGAACGCATCCCAGGAAGAACAGACCGATGACGGCAAGATTTACACGAACGGGGCGTGACATGGCAAGTTCCTGTCAGACGATTCGAAGGAGGGACATGCGTCGGAGCGACTCCAACGCGGGGGGGACGTTACCCTGTCATCATACCTGATCCACACGTCCCTTTCAACCGCGAGGTCCAGCCGTCCCGCAGCCTTTGAGGGGCTTGGTTTCCGTCGCCTTCGGCCCAAGGCAACGTCCGTTCAAACTCGTCCGGAGCCAGTCGCGTTTCCTGTCCTGGTTGCCACGCGACGCCGCGCCAGGATAGAGTAAAGGGTACGCTCTTCCCCGGTTCCGCTCGCCTTTCGGCCACGTCCCATGAGCCCCGACACCGGATATCGATACCTCGAACCGTCGGCCTTGGCCCGGGTGCAGAACCTGGCGATGGTTGCCCGGGGGGTAGTCGAAGGATTCATCTCCGGCTTGCATGCCAGCCCCTACAAGGGTTTTAGCGCCGAGTTCGCCGAGCACCGCGAATACACGGCCGGCGACGACCCTCGCCACCTGGACTACCGCATGTTGGGCCGAACCGACCGGCTCTACGTCAAACAGTACGAGGAAGAGACGAACATGCGGGTGCAGATCCTGCTGGACACCAGCGGGTCGATGGGCTACCAGCATGATGCACGGTTGACCAAGCTTGAATACGGGTCGTATCTCACAGCCGTCCTGGCCTACCTGATGACGCGACAACAAGACTCGGTCGGGCTGACGACGTTCGACACGCAGGTCAACCTGGACATGCCGGCCCGAAGCTCGCCTCGCCACTTCAACGAGATGATGCGCCAGCTCGAACAGCTCGGCCCGAGCAACCGGACCGACGTGGCCGAGACGCTCCATCGGCTGGCCAACCGGTTCAAGCGGCGAGGGCTGATCGTGCTGATCAGCGACCTGTACGACGAACCGGACGAAGTGATCCGCGCGTTGCACCACTTCCGCCACCGCCGGCACGAGGTGATCCTGTTCCACGTGCTCGACAAGGCCGAACTTGAGTTCCCTTTCCGCGACCTGGTCGCCTTCCACGACCTCGAGACGCACGAGCGGATCCAGGTCGACCCGGCCTATTGCGCCGAACATTACCGGCGTGAGGTCAAGGCGTTTATCGAGGGCTACCGCCGGGCGTGCGCCGAGGGACAGATCGACTACGTCCTGACCGACACGACCGTGCCCTACGACTTCATGCTGTCGCGCTACCTCGCCACGCGGAGCCGGCCATGACGTTTCTCGCCCCGTTGTTTCTGATCGGCGCGGCGGCCGGAATCATCCCCGTCGTGCTCCACATGATCAACCGGCAGAAGGCCAAGGAGCTGCCCTTTAGCACGCTGCGGTTCCTGCGGCGAAGCGTCGAGAAGACTCGGCGGCGCAAACGGGTGCATGATCTATTGCTACTTCTGGTCCGTGTGGCCGTGCTGGTCCTGGTCGCCGTGGGCCTGGCCAAGCCAACCGTGACGCAACTGGGCTCGCTCTGGGGTAAGAGTCAGTCGGCCGTTGTGATCGTGTTGGACAACTCGACCAGCATGGGCCTGATCGACGGCGACGCTCCCCGGTTCGAGACGGCGCGTCGGGCTGCCCTGCAAGTGGTCGATCAACTCCACGAGGGCGACCAGGTGGCTCTGCTCTTGTCCGGAGGACCGCCTTTCGACCGGCAGGGCCAACTCGATCGTACTCATGAAAACATCCGCCAGACGCTCTCGGCCTGTCAGGTCAGCGGACAACGGGCCGACCTGCTGGCCGCGGTTGATAACGCCCGGTCGATCCTCGCTGAAAGCGACGCGGCCCAGAAACAGATCTTCGTGGTGACCGACGGTCAGGCCCTTTCATGGGAAGGGCAGGCCGGTTTGCTTGAATCTGATGGGAAGGATCAAGACGCCGAGGACCACCAGCGCGGCGAGGCGGCCAAGATCCCCGTCATCGTGGTCGATTGTCACCATTCGCCTCAGCCCAATACGGCCGTGCGCCGGGTGACCATCGAGGCGCCGGCCCCAATGACAGGCGTACAAGTAAAAATCACAGCCGAGCTGTTCGGCGACGCGATGGTTGCCCAACAGCGCCACATCGAGTTGTGGCTCGACGGCCAGAAGAAGGCGACCAGCCCGGCGATTGCGATCGAGCCGGGTCGCCAGGCAACCCACGACTTCGTTTTCGTGCTCGATAAGAGCGGCCTGTGCCAGGGCGAGGTCCGGCTGGTAGGGCAGGATGGATGCCCGATGGACGACCGGCGGTTCTTCACGCTCGACGTCGATCGGGCGGTGCCCGTGGCGATCGTCAAGTCGCGCGACCACGAAATCGCCGCCCTGGCCGACGCGTTCTACGTCGAGAAGGCGCTCGGCGCCGGGGTCTCGGGCGCGTCGGCCATTCGGACGACCGTGTTGGACACCGCGGCACTGCCGACCGAACCGCTTTCGCACTTCAAGGTGATTTTCTGCGTCAACCTGCCCGCGTTGGACGTCCCGGCCACCCGGGCGTTGGCCCGCTACGTGGCCGACGGCGGCAATCTCTTTTGGATCGCCGGCGACCAGGTCGATCCCGAGGCGTACAATCAGATGAGCCGCCGGGCCTTGCCCGACTCGAATGGTCCTGGTCCGTTGCTGCCCGCGCCGCTCGTGGATGTCCGGTCGACCGAGAATGAGCCCGATCTGGACAGTTGGCACGTCGCCTTCCTCGACGCATCGCATCCGGCGTTGAGCCCGTTTTTCGAACCGCCGTCGATCTATCAATCGGTGCTCGTCTATCGCTACGTGTCGACCGACGCCGCCGACGCGCCGGATGCCCGCGTGTTAGCCCGGCTGGACGACGGTCAGGCGCTCTTGACAGAGCGTCCGATCGAAAAAGGCCGCGTATTGTTCTTGGGTACAAACGCCCAGGTCGACTGGACGAACCTGCCCTTACGGCCGATCTTCCTGCCGATGCTGACCCGACTGGTGTTCAATCTGGCCGGCCAGCAACAAGACCGGCACGAAACGGTCACCGGCTCACCGCTACGAATGGCATTCGACGAGCGGTCGCAACCGCTGGGCGTTGAGATACAACCTCCCTCGGGCGAAACGATCCGCCTGCGAACGGAAAGCGAAAAAGGGAAACCGGGCCAGATGTTTCGCTATACCGATACTTACCAATCAGGCATCTACCTTCTCCGGCCGCTCGAAACGCAGACACCCCCGGTCGCCTGGTCGGTGAACGTCGATCCCAACGAATCGAATCCAGCCCTAATCAAACCTGACGAATTTGTAACAAAACTGGCCCCCGCGCCCGTCATGTTTGCCGACAATCCGACCGACCTGAATCCCACATTCCGGTCACTTCGCGAGGGCCAGAGTCTCTGGGAATTCTTCCTCGTCTTGGTTCTCGTCGGGCTGGTCGTCGAGAGCTACCTGGCCAACCGCCTGACCCCCCGGCAAGCACCTGGCGAAAAGCCCGGCGGCGTCTTGCCAGGACCGGACCGGACGGCTAGGCTACATGGCAGCGTGGTGGCACCCACGCCTTGACAGGGTGGACCGGAAACCCCGCTCCGCCCGGTGGACCTGTTATGAGAGAGAAACGCACGAGAAATCGGGCAGGTCGTTGTGTGCCGCGGCGCGGACGAAGCCGTGACTCTCAAGACGCACGCGGTGCGGCTTCTCGCGCAATGAATGCGGCGCGCCTCTCTCGACAGACCGCCGCGTCAGCCATTCCGGCAAGAGCCGTCTCTTGCCCAGGCGCCTCGGCGCCGTCTGGCTGGCGGCCCTGCCTCGCCGTGCGCTGATACTTACGCATCTGTACTGTCGCATAGGAGAGATCCTGCATGAGACTCTTGAAAAAGAAGACTTCGTCGAAACACGGGGCAAGGCCCGCACCGTGGGGGCTGATCGTCGTCCTTGCCTTGGGATGTTGCGGCGCGGCTGTCCTGGCCTCGGCTGGCGTGATGGAGGACCTGGCCAAGCCGCACGACGGCCGGAGCATGCGGTCGACGTCGACCAAGGTGGACGAAAACGGTGACTACGCCCATTCCAACTCGGACAATTATCGCGTCAAGCCGGGCGACACCAAAGTCGTGCTCGACGCCAAAGGACCCGGCGTGGTCACGCATATGTGGTTCACGTTCCTCGGTCCGGAACGGCACGCATGGGCCAAACAGGGCTCGGCCAACCATCAGGAGATGCTCCTGCGGATCTACTACGACGGCCAGAAACGGCCGGGCGTCGAGGCCCCGTTGGGCGATTTCTTCGCCAACTGTTTCGGCAAACGCCGCGAAGTGATCAGCGTGCCGGTCGTCGTCGAAGACGCCGATTCGTACAACTGCTACTGGCGGATGCCCTTCCGCAAGTCGATCCGCATCGAGATCGTCAACCAGAGCGACAAATTCCTCAACCTGCTCTACTACAACATCGACTGGATCAAGAAAGACAGCCTGCCCAACGACACGCCCTACTTCTACGCCCAATACCACCAGGAATATCCGGTCAAACAGGGCCAGGACTACGTCATCCTCGACACCAAGGGCAAGGGCCACTACGTCGGCACCGTCATGGCCGTCCGCACGCGGAGTCCCGCCTGGTTCGGCGAAGGGGACGAGAAGATCTACATCGACGGCGAAAAGAAGGCCTCGATCTGGGGCACCGGCACCGAAGACTACTTCCTCTCCGCCTGGGGCCTGAAGACGACCAGCACGCCCTACTTCGGTACGCCCTACTTCGACCAGTGGGGCATTATCGGCGGGCACACCAGCGCCTACCGGTGGCACCTGTACGATCCGATCGTGTTCAACAAGTCGATCAAGGTGACGATCGAGCACTGGGGCTGGATGTCGCCCGACGAAAACCCCAAAAAGGCCCACGATAGCTGGAACGAACGTCAGGACGACTACGCCAGCACGGCGTTTTGGTATCAGACGGGCACCCCGACGTTCGAAGCCCGGGCGCCGCACGCCAAACAACGGGCCCTGCCCAATCTGGACATCACCATCTCGGCCAAAGGCTCGGTCAAGGAAGGGCTGCATGGACCGGGCGAGTGCCGGGTGCAGGAATATCTGGACTTCTATCCCGACGGGCAAGTCCTCTACAAACCTCGCTCGGCCAAAGACGCCTGGCTTGACATCCCCTTCTCGGTCCAAGAGAAGGAACCCCGCCGGCTGCTGCTGAAGGTCACCCGAGCGCCCGACTACGGCATCTATCAGGCCTTTCTCAACGGCGTGAAGCTGGGCCCGCCGCTAAACCTCTACAGCGAGGACATTTCCGACTGGGAATGGCACCTACTCGACTTCTGGCCCAACCCGGGCGAGTACAAACTCGAGCTGAAGTGCGTCGGCAAGGACGCCAAGTCGACCGGCTACGGCCTGGGCGTCGAATCGGTCCGCCTCCGCGAACGTCGTCCCCGCGTCAAAGAGTGGGCCCACGAAAAGGACACCGACTGGACGAAGAAGCCGACGCTGTACGACTAGCGCAGGCGTCATCTCCCCTCTCCCTTTGGGAGAGGGGCCGGGGGTGAGGGCGGCCGGAACAGTGGTCGGTGATTAGTGGTCAGTGACTAGGGCATGAACAATGGTAGGGTGGGGCACACTTGCCCCACCCTACAGTTCTTGCTGTGATCTCCTCCGTGGTGAATCCTCAGAATTGCATTTCACCACAGAGGCCGCGGAGGTACACGGAGGAAGAAAATGCCGGAAGGAACATACTTGGTCTGTCAGTACGAATCAGGCAAGTTCCTGAAAACGCTCATGTAATTGAGAGGCCAGTTGCCCCAAGTAGTCACGCCCTTTCTCGTCGTTTTCGAGGGCAACAACAAGCCTGGAGGGAATCTGGCCGATGCCCAAGTGGGCGCCGCTGATTGCGCCTGCCATTGCGGCTAGGGTATCGACATCGTCGCCTTGCCCGATTGCGTATCGAATCGCTGTTGAATAATCCCGAGGTGAAGCCGCGAAACAGGCGATTGCGGTCACAACCGAGCGGTGGGCTTCTAGGCTGTTACCGAACATGCCGATCGCATCCAGAGGATCCAACTTCTGGATGGTTGCCAATTGCCATTGAAATTCTTCGGTCTCGGCCCGGGCGTGCAACTCGCTGAAGAACATCGATGCTTCGAACTCCGATTGGCGAATCGCCAACGCCACGGCCAGAGCAAGAAGACGGGCCCCGTCTATTCCCAAGGGGTGGGCATGGGTTACTTCGGCCGACAGTGCCGCCTCGTGAGCAACCCGATCGAGATCATTATGGAAGAATAACCCCACCGGAGCGACGCGCATCGCGCCACCGTTGCCGAACGAACCGCCCGGCAGAATCGATTGGACCAGTTCTCGCCAGTCTCCCCCTTCAGCCACGGCCGAGAGCAGTCGCCGGGCGCCTTGGCCATAACCTCGGTCAGGTTCGTAGTTTGCCACAAAAGCCTGAATGAGAACATCCTGGTCAATCCGCCCCGCCTTGATCAAGGCCTCAGCAACTCCGATAGCCATCTGAGTATCGTCGGTGTATTGCAGAACCTCGCCCGAGGCGTGCTGCACGATCTTCTCGGCCGGTCCTTTCACGAAAATCAGATCCGCCGGCAGCCCCTCCCACGGTGCCCCCAGCCCGTCGGCCACTGCTTGCCCTAGCAAGCATCCGCGAAACCGGTCCAGTAGCGAAGGCATAGCGCACCTGTTCAGGGTTTGTGTTAGTTCCCTTTTGACGCCACCTTCTCCGCTCGCTCGGCCAAGAGCTTTCCGGCTTGGCGGCATTGGTCGAAGACTTCGGGCGTGGGGCGATAGAGGGCGCGGATGGGGCGGGAGAGGATGTCCCATTCGGCTTGGGCCAGCCAGCGGTCGATGGCGATGGCCGCGCCGCGACCCCAGCCGTAGGAACCGAAGGCCAGGCCGGCCTTGCCTGCCGGACGCAGGCCGTCCAGATAGGTCAGGGCCGCGCCCATGGCCGGCATCATGCAGCGGTTCAATGTGGCTGAGCCGAAGGCAATGGCCGCAGTGTCGAGCACTTCGGCGGCCAGTCGGGTCAGGTTCGAGCGACGCAGGTGGATGAGCTGGGCGTCGATGCCCGGCTGCGACGCGGCCCTGTGGATCGCCTGGGCCATCCGCTCGGTGCTCTCCCACATCGTGTCGTAGACGACCAGCACCTTGGCCTTCGCCCGACAGATGGCCCAATCGGCGTAGGCCGCGAGGATGTCGGCTGCGTGGCTCCGCCAGATGACGCCATGGCTCGGGGCGATCATGTCGATCGGCAGCTTCGACGCCGCTTCGAGGACACTGACCACCTGCTTTCCGTAGGGCATGACGATGTTGGCATAGTAAGTCTTCGCCTCATCCATCGCCGTGGCGACCGACACCTCGTCGTCGAACCGGCACGACGTGGCGTAGTGCTGGCCGAACGCGTCCATCGAGAAGAGGAGCTTCTCCTCGGGCACGTAGGTGAACATCGACTCGGGCCAATGGACCATCGGCGTGTCGAGGAATTGGAGCGTCCGCGAACCGAGCGAAATCGACTTGTCCGTGCCGACGATTTGGAACTTCCAAGTCGACGTGTCGAAATGCAGGGCCAACGCGTCGCGGCAACGCTTGTTGCAGACCAACGTCGCATTGGGCAACGCCGCCATCACGGCCGGTAGCGCTCCGGCGTGGTCGGGCTCGGCGTGGTTGCAGACGACGTAATCGATCTTCGACAGATCGGTCAGCGCGGCCAGCTTGCCAAGCAGATCCTCGCCAAACGGCCCCTTGACCGTGTCGATCAAGGCCGTTTTTGTGTCGCGGACCAGATAGGAATTGTACGTGGCCCCGCGGGCCGTGTCGTAGCTGTGAAAATCGCGAACCGTCCAGTCGACATAGCCGACCCAGTCGATGTTCTCTCGAAGCGTGATGTTCATCGGTCCCCTTCCCGGTGCGGATAACATGCAATGGAACCCTTCATGCTATCCGCGCCCCGACCACCGGGCAAGGGCTGCTGTGTCTGGCAGATACAAAGTAGAAGCGGCATCTCGCCGCTTTGTGGAACGCGGCGGGGACGCCGCGTCTTCAGGGACACCTGTTCACATGGAGAACTAGACGCGATGCTCCGTCAGGCACAGTCTGACCTACAAAGCTAGCCACCAGCCACTACCCGCCCTCACCCTCGGCCCCTCTCCCAAAGGGAGAGGGGAGAGAGTGCGAAGGACAGCTTGTTATCCGCCGCTACAGACAGCGGAGGAACGCCACGAGGTCCTTTTTATCTTGCTCGGTCAGCTTGGTGCCGAGAACGATGTTGTGGAACTCGACCGTGTCTTCGAGCGTGAGCAGGCGGCCGTCGTGCATGTAGGGGGGCGAGTCCTTGATGCCGCGCAGGGGGAACGTCTTGATCGGCCCGTCGCCCGAGGCCATCCGCCCGTTGTACATGTGCGGCTTGAAGAACCGCTCGTTCTGGAAGTTGTGCATCAAGTTGTCGGTGTAGTAGGGCGGGATGTGGCAGACGGCGCAGCGGCCCTTCTCGAAGAAGATCTTCTGGCCGTGCATTTCCTGGGCCGTGGCCTTGGTCGGGTCGAGCGTGCCCAGGATGTTCAGCTTCGGGGCCGGCGGGAAGTCGAGGATCGACATGAACTCCGACATGAAGTGGACCTGACTGCCGCGCTCCAGAATGTTGACGCCCTTCTTGGTGGCGATGACCGGATCGCCGTCGAAGTAGGCCGCCCGTTGCTCGAACTCGGTGAAGTCCTCGATGCTCTTCAGGGCGCGTTGCGAGCCGAACAGCCGCTGGACGTTCACGCCGCGAAGGGTCGGCGTGTCGAGTCGGTGGCGGAACTCCTGCGGGCGGATGTCGCCGACCAGGTGGGTGGTCGAGTTGCTATGGCCGTTGACGTGGCAATCGAAACAGGTCACGCCCTCGCTGGGCCGCAGCGACCGGCGATCGTCCGTGGCGTTGAATTGCTGCTGCGGGAAGGGGGTAACTAACAGCCGCAGGCCTTCGAGTTGCTTCGGGTTGAGGATCCCGTTGAACGTCTCGAAGTAGTTGTCCAGCGTGATGACCTTGCCCTGGGAAACGTCGCCCAGATCGGTCCGCGTGGTCAGGTAGATGGGCGGCGGATACTCGGGCAGCAGGTGGTCGGGCAGGTCGAAGTCCAGGTCGAATCGCGTCAGGTCTCGGCCCGTCTGCTTCTTGATCTCGTTGATATGGAACTTCGGGAAAACCATGCCCCCTTCGGGATGGTTTGGGTGGGGCAGAGGCAGGAAGCCCTTGGGCCAGAGCCCCTTGGCTTTAATCTGCTCGGGCGACATCGCGGCCAGTTCCTGCCAGGAACTGACTCCGTCGGGCAGCTTGACCCGTACGCCGCCTTGAACCGCTTTGCCCCGGCTCATCGTAACGCCTTGAGCTGGGCTATCGCTCAAATCGTAGCGCTCTTCAAGCAGGGCAACGTGCTTCTTCTCGATTTCCGGTTTCGCCTCGCTCATCCGTTGGACGATCGCGTCGAAATCCTCGGTAATGACGACCGGGGCGTAGCTCGACCGCTTCTGTTCGGCTTGGATGACCCCGACCAGCAAGAGGGCCAGGGCGGCCCCGCACAAAATCCAATTTCTTCGACTCATCGACACACCCTCCTCAAATGAAAGACAAGTGTGGACCGCAGGGTGGAGCTCCCTCGCTTCCACCGACGATTTCCTGACGAACGGATTCGTTGCGTCTTCAGCGTTTCTTCCGGCACTCGGCGCACCGGCCCAACAGTTGGATCGAATAGTCCTCGACGACGAACCCTCGCGGCTTGCCCTTAGGCAAGGGCACTGCGGGCAGGGCCGAACGCTCGTAGTCGATCACTTTTTGGCATTCTCTGCAGACCAAATGGTGGTGTGGTTCGTGGCGTCCGTCGAACCGGACGGCCGTGCCCGGGTGACAGATCCGTCGCACCACACCCAACTCGACCAGCGTTTCGAGCACCCGATAGACGGTGGTCCGGGAGATCTGCGGCATTTGTCGGCTGACCGTTTCAAAAACCTGGTCGGCCGTCGGGTGGTCGCAACGCCGGATCAGGTCTTCGTAGACGACCTGGCGTTGCACCGTGACCGGCAGCCCCGCCTCCCGGCACAGGACCTCGAAATCCTCCAGTTGTCGTTGGACGGACGGCTTCTTCACGGCAGTCTCGTTTTGATACAATATACCATCTAGAACATGCTGTCAACTAGTCTACGCATGCCCGAACCACCTGCGTCGCCATTATCCCCCTTTCGGTCCCGAGTGAGTAGTACCCACCCCTCCCCGAACTGGGACATCAGCCCATCTCCGGTTAGGCATCGACCGGCGAAACAGCCGGATTTCCTCCGGGCATTCTGTCGGATTCAGCCTGGTTAGCGTGGAAGACAAGCCAATAGCTCCGTCCGCCCCGTTCTCTCGTGTAATTGCCGATAAGCGGCCTACTGTGACAGGGGAGTCCATTTTCACACTCCGTACCGGTTTGAAACGATCCTGTCGGCGGCGACTGGTCGTTTCAGGTGGTATTCTCTCCAGCCGTGTAGGGACACCTGGATGGAAGTTCCAGGATCTCCAGTCCCAAAGAGCCCCCTGCCCGAGGCGGTCTGGCCCTTTTGTAACCTAGACTTAGGGTAACGAGATCGACGAGGCAGGCGTGGGTAGTGGCTGCCGTCGGACACCCGAGGCAGTGACCGTCCAGGCTCGCGGTGTTGAGGTTACGACCATGCAGCATTTTTTTCGGACCATCGTCCGTACCATCGAACGGATGAACGCCCAGGAGTACGTTCTGGTCTTTGGTGCGGTGATCCTCATCGGGTTCTTTTGCCTGCGAGGATTCGGTTCCCGGTCTCGCTACTGAAACAGCGGCGACCGACGTCGTCGTTCCTTTGGGCTGACAACTTGATCTACCCCCAATCCTGACTGAGGTGTTCCGGTGGACTGGGCTCATATCCTCGGCGTCGGCGGCGGTTGGCCGTCCAATGTGTTCCTGCCGTTGGCACTGGCCACGGTGGCGACGGTCGGTTATATGATCGGGCGTCGGCGCCAAACGCCTTTTGACCCCGACGCTGTCCACACACGGCTTGAACTCCGCAAGGCCAGGGCGGTCGCCCGGGAACTGGAACGCACGGCCCAGCTCGTCCGGAAGCACATCTCGCGCCACCGACGCAGCTTGCGCAAGTTCAAGGGCCGGATCGAGGAACTCGAGGGCCAGTCGCAAGAGACGGCCTGGAAGGAACTTTGCCGCGAGGCGGACGAGATTCTTCGACCGACGTTGCGGCTCTCGTCTCAAATCGCGCATGCCTACGACGAAATCCGCCAGCAGACCAACCATCTCATGGCGTTCACCGACGCGCGGACCGATCCGCTGACCGGCGTGAGCAACCGCCGGGCGTTGGACGAAGTGCTCCGGTCGCAGTTGGCCATGCACGGCCGCTACCGGACCGAGTTCACGCTCGTGCTGTTTGACATCGACCATTTCAAGAAGGTCAACGACCGGGAAGGCCATCTGCAAGGCGACCGGATCCTGCAAGAGGTTGCCCGGCTCCTGGATGACAGCGCACGCGAGACCGACACCGTCGCGCGTTACGGAGGCGAGGAGTTCGTCGTCGTCATGCCCGAGACGGGCCTGCTCGGCGCCAGCACGTTCTCCGAGCGGGTTCGCCAGGCCGTCGAAGCCACGGTGCCGGTGACGATCAGCGGCGGAGTGACGGTAGCCCTGGACGGCGACACGACCGAGGATGTCCTGAATCGGGCCGACGCGGCCCTCTACGCCGCCAAAGCGGCCGGCCGCAACTGCGTCTACCGCCACGACGGCCACGAGACCGAAAGCGTCGTCGAAGTCGTGCCCGCCGAACCGGTCTAAACCGACGTCATTGGCCTTCTCGCTTCTTCGTCTCCCGCTTGCCCGGTTTCTTCTTGGCTGGTTTGTAGCTGTCCGGCCGGACCCAGTCCAGACGGACGTTGCGCCATTGGGTGGGCGAATAGTCCATCGGCCGGGCCAGGGCGTTTTTCAGGACGGCGAGCGGGTTGCCTCGGTCCGACTTGGGCGTGCCCATCACGCTGGCCGCCGGGTTGCGCTCGGATTCGGGGATGGGACCGGAAGGGCATCGGGCATCGCTCTGCGTGGGATGGCCCAGGCCCAGGTTGTGGCCCAACTCGTGCATCAGGTCCTTGGCCTGATACTGGTGGATATCGGGTCCCAGGTTGAGTTCCAGCACCGAAAAGTGCGACCGGACGACCAGCGTGTTGCCGGGAAACTCGGCCCAACCCCACGACGTCTCCGGGTCCGGCGCGACGCGGTTGGCCAGAACGACCAGATGGGCGGCGTTGGCAAGGAACCCTTTGACGTAGTCTTTCCTCATCAGCCGGGCTTCGTCCAGGCTGAGGGCGTGCTCCCGGCGAAGCGTCTGGCCGTCGAGCTGCATCAGCCCCGGGAAGGAAAGCCCGAGGCCTTCTTTCCGCTTGGTGGCCACGTGGAGGTGGATGCCTCGCCGGCGAAAGGCCGTGCGGAGCAACATGCGAGTCAGGTCGGTCATTTGCCAATAGCGGTCGGTGTAGCCGACCACGAGGATCAGGTCGCGGCGTTGCGGGTCGCCCACGCCGGTTTCGAATTGGGCGCACTGGGCCTCCTCCCAATCCAACAGGCCGTCGGCGTCCCGGTCGGCATTGCGATCGGCCGGGTCGGGATCGGCGAACGTTTCGACTTCTGTTTGGAAATCCAACCGGATCGAGTCCTTCTCGCCCAACGGAATGGTGATGCTCTGCTTGTCGTCACGATTGGTCCATGCGACCGTCCCGGTCCCGATCATGCCCGGCTGGGAGACGACGATGGTGCTCTTCCATTCCCGCTTCGCATCGTCGGTGTTCTGGGCCCAGGCTCCCAATGCCCGGTCGGCGACCGGCCAATCGACGACCTGCGTTTTTCCCGGCTCGGCCCGGACCGTGGCGTCCAGGCTGTCCTTCGACAACGGGAAGCGGACCTCGTCGACCACGACGGCGTAGTCGCCCGGCCGCGTCGGCTCGAGACCGACCAGCCGCAGCGTGACCCGCTGATTGGCCTTGTCCGAAAGCCACCCGTCGCCGTCCGCATCGTTGACCGGTTGCACTTGGGGCGGAAGTTCGATTTCCTGTTGGGCCGCTTCCTTCTCCGCCGGTCGACAGCCGCCGGCCGCCACGGCCAAGATCGAAAGTCCTAGGATTGTCACAAGACGCTGTCCGAGGTGTGACATGAATGCAGGTTCTCCGGTGCACAGGTACATATAGTCTCCTCGTGAGGCGCAAACGATTCGCCAAGCCGTCGGACCGGCTATTCCTTGAGCAGCTTCTCGCGGAGGATTTCGGCGATGTGGGGATTGTAGTTGCCCGAGGTGGTGCGGGGTGGGATCCACTTATCGTAATCGAAGTCGGGATAGTTGAGCGGCTCGTCGAGGCCCTGGTGGGTGATGTAGAAGTCGCGTACTCGGGCGGCCGTCTCGGGCGAGTCGTATTGGCCCAAGTCGAGCCGCCGATGGGGACGTCGAGGCGTGGGGGCGTCAAGCACGCAGCCGACGTACATCCGAATCCCCCGCAGGTCCAACGCCGCGCTGAGCAGCGGCCCGCCGCCGTAATTGCTCAGCCGCACCCGCTCGTGCGTCTCGGTGACCCCCTCGGGCCAGCTCATCGAAAGCCGCACGTCGGCGTCGGGATCGAATTGGTCCAGGGCGTGGATCAGTTCTCGGACTTTCATTGTTTCTGGAGCCCTTCGACTATCTGTTTGGGAATCTGCTCACGTTTCACGGCCGCCCATGCCGCGCCGGCCGACTGGACGGCCTGAAAGTCGCCGCTTTCGTTGGGCACCTGGGCATCGAGATATTTCTGGCACTCGGCCAACAGAGTCTCGTACTGCGAGACGTACGGTTTGGCCGCCGACGGGGGAGTCGACGACTGTTTGGCCGCTTTGTCCAGGCTGTCCAAGTCCCCGCTGGCCAGCGACTGGAGCATGTTCGAGTACTCCTGAGTTGGCTGGAACAGGGCCGAGTTCTCGTGCAGCGCGGCGGCGAACTTGTCGATCGCCCGGGCCTGCGCCTCGGCCACCTCGCGCTTGTAAGCGATCATCTTCCGGATCGTGTCCTGCCCATCGTCTTTCGGCGGGTCGGGCGGAGGCGGAGCAGGACGCAATTCGACCACGGCGTTGAGCCCGCGCCAAAGCTGGTAGCCCACGTAGGCCGCACTGCCCAGGACCACGACCAGCAGGCATCCCAAAACGCTCAGCACAATCGTCCGCCGGTTCCGCCGCCGGGCGCGATGGGTTGAAGTTGGACAACTTTCTTCGGAACTCGCAAATTGTCCCAGTGTGTTTCGAGCTTGTGTGGTGCGATTCCGTGCTTGGACCGGGCAACCACAATGTGGACATTGGGTAGCACGTCGCGAGATCATGTTGCCGCAATCGGGACACGGTTCAAGACGCCCGGCGGACGCGGCATCGGGAATGCCGGACGCTGACCGGTGATCGCGAGACGAAAGAGGTTCGGCATCGACCGGCTGGAACTGGACGTAGACCTCCTCGATCCATTTCCAATGGTCCCAGTCGGCCCGGCGGAGGTGGCAGAACTCGTCGACCCGGCCGTCGGCGACCCATTGGTCGAGTTGGGCCTTGGACATGGGGCCGTGTTCTTCGTCCTCCGACGTGCGGACGAACCACCCGGGCTCGGCCGGCGGGGGGGCGGAGGTGGCCGTCGGAGCCCCCGGGATCGGAGCCCCGATTTCGATCACCGTCGCGCACTTGGGGCATTTTGCCCGACGCCCGGCCGCCTGGTCCGGCGCCTGGAATGTCTGCCCACAGCCCGGACACTTGCACTGGATCGGCATGACATACTCGCTTTCGCCCGCGTCGCTGATCGGAGATCCGGATGCCGGGTGCCATGCTCCACGCTTGCGTGGGCATGTGGAGGCCATGAAACGCCGCAAAAACATGCCCACGCAAGCGTGGAGCATGGCGCCCGCTGGCTTTTCGCACCCAACAGGGACCCACGAATGCCCACGCGCAATCTACACGGGTGGTGGTCCCGAGTCAATGCTCCCGGGGGGGAACCACGGGGTAACCAGCCTCGACAGCAGCACCGTCCGGGCATTCTCACACGCGACTACGAGGGATATGATGAAGGGTTACAAATGGCGGGTGATTTTCAGACGTAGCGGATCAGATGGCGTCTGGAGGGACGCGCTCTGTCGCGTCCGCTGTTGGAACTCCCCGGCCACGACGGAGCGTGGCCCTCCAGAGAACCGAGTCCGTGTCATGACCGAAGAGGTAATTGCGGAGAAACCAATCAATCGGGAACAGCCGTTCTCGATCGAAGTGGCCGAGCGGGTTCGCCGGCTGCCGCCCTATTTGTTTGCGCAGATTAACCGCCTTCTGTATGAGAAGCGTCGGGCCGGGGCCGATGTGATCGACCTGGGGATGGGCAACCCGTCCGATCCGCCCGAGGACCTGATTGTCGACAAGCTGGTCGAGGCCGCCCGGGATCCGAAGAATCACGGCTACAGCGAAGCGACCGGTCTGCTGAACCTCCGCCGCGAGGTGGCCAGCAAATACCTGAAACAACACGGTGTCCGTCTGGACCCCCAGAGCGAGGTGCTCGTTTGCCTGGGCTCGAAGGACGGCTTCAGCCACTTGTGTCTCGCCCTGATGGGACCGGGCGACACGGCCATCGTGCCGGCCCCGTCCTATCCGGCCCATGCCTACGCGGTGGCCCTGGCGTCGGCCAACGAGATCCTGCTCGAAGTGGCCGACCCTGCGACGTTTTTATCAAACGTGGCTTACACGTGCGAACACTTGTACCCGAGGCCCAAGGTCGTCGTTGTCAACTTCCCGCACAACCCAACCACAACGACGGTCGAGCCCGAGTTCTATGTGGATCTGGTCAAGCTGGCGAAACGGCACGGGTTCATGGTCGTCAGCGACCTGGCCTACGCCGACGTGACGTTCGACGGATACCGCAACCCAAGTTTCCTAGCCGCGCCGGGCGCGTCGGAAGTAGGCGTCGAGCTGACCACCATGAGCAAGGGCTACAACATGGCCGGTTGGCGGGTCGGTTTTTGTGCAGGCAACGCCGAAATGATTCGGGCACTGGCCACGATCAAGACCTATTACGATTACGGCATGTTCCAGCCTATCCAGATTGCCGCTATTATGGCCTTGCGGCACGCCGACGCGGCGGTCGAGGCCCAATCGGCCGTCTACCAAGCTCGTCGTGACGTGCTTTGCGCCGGACTGGAACGGTTGGGCTGGCCGATCGAACGACCTCGAGCCACGATGTTCGTTTGGGCAAAAATCCCCCCGCGTTGGGCCGAACGGATGAACTCGTTCGACTTCGCCATGAAACTGCTGCGCGAGGGTGACGTGGCCGTCAGCCCCGGCGCGAGTTTCGGCCCTGCGGGCGAGGGCTACGTCCGCCTGGCCCTGGTCGAGAACGAAAACCGGCTCCGTCAAGCCGTCCGCCAAATCGGCCGGTGCCTGGAAAAGGAATAACCAGAGACTACCTATTGAGAAGCTGACAGGGCGCCACTGCTGGCTTGTCCAGCAGTGTCTTTCCGAGCCGATCCGCACTGCTGGGCAAGCCAGCAGTGGCACCCGGCGTGGCAAAATGCGGCGACCTTGCGAGAAGATAAGTTGGGAGAATAAAAACAAAATGAGGGCCCTTGCTCGCCGGGGCAAGGACCCTCGTTGTAGGCTGCCCGAACGTTTCTATGGGGGAGACGTCCGGAGACCCGCAGCCGTCTAAGTCCTATCGGGCCAATCCGGCAGGATCTTTAGATTGCGACCGGCACGGCTGAACAGACCACGCGACCTTGCGAAAACGACGCACTGCACGGCGCTATTGTCGCCAACAATCGTTACCATTGACACAACTTCCTGACCTCATGATGAAGAATGGGAGCGGGGGCCGTTTTCCGCTCGCAACCCACGACGCGCTTCGCGCAAACACCGTCCGTCCCCTTCTTCTCTAACCCAACTGGATGATGATGAGACCAACCGCCAAGCTTGCACTGGAAGACGGAACCGTTTACACCGGCACGGCCTTCGGGGCCGAGGGAGAGGTGGACGGCGAGGTTTGCTTTAACACGAGCATGACCGGATACCAGGAAATCCTGACCGATCCGAGCTATCGCGGCCAGATTGTCACGATGACCTACCCCGAGATCGGCAACTACGGCGTCAACGCCCAGGACGTCGAGAGCCGCCGGCCGTTCCTCTCGGGCTTCGTCGTCCGCGAGCTGAGCCGCCGGGCGAGCAACTTTCGGTCCGAGGGAACCCTTGACGATTATCTGAAGCAGAACAACCTGGTCGGCCTGGAAGGAATTGACACCCGCGCGTTGGTCCGCCGGCTGCGGATCGTCGGCGCGATGCGGGGCGTGTTGTCCACGATCGACATGAACGACGCCAGTCTGGTGGCCAAAGCCAAGGCCAGCCCGGGCCTCGTCGGCCGCGACCTGGTCCAAGAGGTCATTCCCGACAAGGCCTTCACGTGGGACGAACCGTTGAGCCCCTGGGCCACGCTGCGGCCCAACGGCCAGCACGGTCCGGTGGGCGACGACGCGCCGCACGTCGTGGCGTTGGACTACGGGATGAAGTGGAACATCGCCCGGCACCTGTTCGACATGGGCTGCCGCGTGACGGTTCTGCCCGGCACGGCCACGGCCGACGAGGTTCTTGCCCAGGAGCCCGACGGCGTATTCCTCTCCAACGGCCCCGGCGACCCCGAGCCGCTGGACTACGCCCACCAGACGATCCGCGACCTGTTGGGCAAGCGGCCCATCTTCGGCATCTGCTTGGGCCACCAACTCCTCTCGCTCGCCTGCGGGGCCAAGACATTCAAATTAAAATTCGGCCATCGCGGGGCCAACCAGCCGGTGATGGACCACTCGACGGGCAAGGTCGAGATCACGACCCAAAACCACGGTTTCGCCGTCTCGCCCGACGACCTGCCCGACGAATTGGAAGTCACCCACGTCAACCTCAACGACGACACGATCGAAGGCGTCCGCCACCGCGTCCACGCGGCCTTCAGCGTCCAATACCACCCCGAAGCCTCCGCCGGGCCGCACGACAGCGCGTATCTGTTCGCACGGTTCCGGGAGATGCTATCGTAGGGCAATTTCAGCCAACTGAAGAACAAGTTCATCGGCTCATGTTTTGACGTGAAGGATATTTTGTTATGGGAAAACCAATCGACAAAATAACCCTAAAGGGATTCAAGTCGATAGAAGCCCTCGAATCGTTCGAACTTCGATCGCTAAATGTCCTTATCGGAGCCAATGGCGCCGGCAAGAGCAACTTCGTGGACTATTTCCGGATGCTCCGGGCGATGGCGGACGAAGCGTTTCAGAACTATGTCCGGGAGGCCGGGGGAGGCGACGGATTCCTATTTCTCGGCCCAAAAGTCACAAAAGAAATCGAATCGCGAGTTGACTTCGGAGGCAACTGGTTCAAACAGATAATACGGCCATCAGGCGATGGTTCTCTGTTCATCGCCTCTGAGGTTACAGGTTACGGGGATAGTTCCAATGCCTATTCTGCCCTCCAGGAGTCCCGCCTGAAGTCGAGAAAGGACGAAAAGAGCCTTCGGTATCCCGATTCTCCCGGCGTTGGTTCTCATGTCTATGAATCGGTGTCAAGCTGGACGGTCTATCATTTTCATGACACAAGCGCATTGGCTCCCATGCGACGAGACCGGTCGTTGCACGATTGGCAGCGTTTCCGCCACGATGCCTCCAATATCGGCCCCTTTTTGCTCAAGCTCAAAAAGGACCAACCAGACAGCTACCAACTGATCCGCGATGCGATTCGGCTCATCGCGCCGTTCTTTGATGACTTCTTGCTCCGTGAAAGACTGTGTGGCGACGGCAACCTGGTTCGCCTGGAGTGGCAGCAGAAAGGAAGTGATTTTCCGTTTCAGCCAAGTCAACTCTCGGATGGAACGTTGCGGTTTATCTGCATCGCCACGGCTCTTCTGCAACCGGACCCACCCGCGACGATCGTCATCGACGAGCCTGAATTGGGGCTGCATCCGTATGCGATCTCGATGCTGGCGGATCTCATTAAATCCGCCAGCGAGCGGACACAAGTTCTCGTGTCAACACAGTCTCCCACGTTGCTTGACTATTTTGAGCCGGAGGATGTCGTTGTCGTGAATCGGAGAGAGGGGCGGTCGGAGTTCAGGCGTCTTGACGCGGAAAGCCTGAGCGAATGGCTGGACGATTACTCGGTCGGCGAACTATGGCAGAAGAACGTCGTTCGAGGAGGACCAAACGGTGAATGAACTGGTCGTGATTGTCGAAGGCGAGACGGAACAAACGTTCGTGAGAGACCAGTTGGCTGCCCATTTGGCGATTAAAGAGGTAAGCGTGTGGCCCGTACTGCCCGGGAGACACCGGCGTCACGGCGGCGTGAAGAAATGGGAAGTCGCGAAACAGGACATCATCCGAACCCTGAAAGAGCGCCGCTACTGTTCTACCATGTTTGACTACTACGCACTGCCTGACGACTGGCCCGGCAGAGTGGAGTCAAGATCACTGGAGTGGAGCCAAAGAGCATCACATGTGGAAGACGCAATCCACGAAGATCTTACTTCGGAAATGGGCAGCAGCTTCAATCCGAAGTACTTCATTCCGTATATTCAACTCCATGAATTTGAAGCCCTGGCTTTCGCCGATGTAGACACGCTTGCGTCGGTTGCCCATCCACTCACAAGGATTCAATCATACGAGAGTTTGATTGATCGTTTTAGAAAGATCGTCGTCGAGGCGGGCAATCCAGAAGCGATCAACGACAGCTACGAGACATGTCCGTCCCGAAGAATCGTGAACGAGGTCCCCGCGTACAAAAAGCGAATATATGGACCCATTGTGACGAAGCGGATCGGCTTGGACGTTCTTCGTGGAGCGTGTGCCCACTTTGCCTCCTGGTTGGATCGACTTGAAACGCATGTCGGCAAGAAGACGGCTTGATCAGGCAAAACAGAGACGCCGCCAGATGTTTTGTCCTGTCTTCTGCAATTTATCTCTTCACGAGGATCCCTTCCCCATGAAATCCCGCACCGAACACCTGACGTTGAACGTGCCGGCTCGGATGGATTTTGTGAATATCACGCGGGAGGTAACCCGGGTGGTCCAGGAGAGCGGGGTGCAGGAGGGGCTTTGCCTGGTCAACGCGATGCACATCACGGCCAGCGTGTTCATCAACGACGACGAGCCGGGCTTGCACGAGGACTACAAGCGGTGGCTCGAACGCCTGGCCCCGTTCGATCCGTCGCCGAAGACCTATCAGCACAACCGGACCGGCGAGGACAACGGCGACGCCCACCACAAACGTCAGATCATGGGCCGCGAGGTCGTCGTCGCCATCACCGCCGGCCGCCTCGACTTCGGCCCCTGGGAACAAATCTTCTACGGCGAATTCGACGGCCGCCGCCCAAAGCGGGTGCTGGTGAAGGTGATTGGGGAGTGAGCCATGGCCACACGTGCTCTTCATCCTCTCGCACGCCAAGCGTTGGTGGCGTCAACCATTCCTGCCTGCTCGGGGTGGGCTTTCGGGCTCACGAAATATCTGGCCCACGGCAATCCAGCAGATTGTGTCCTTTGGATATTCGACTTCATCCGGCCCTATCTGAGCGACCAGGGCGAATACGGCCATGTCGTCACCAAAGCAATTGAACTGCTCGATGGCGTGCTCGCAGATCCAAAGGTCGCTGATATCAGAAGCTTGGAAGAGCAAGTGGTGGAGCCATGGAACCACAGGCATTGCACTAAAGGGGTGGGCCGCTTGCTCGCTTGCTCTGGGCTTCGATGGGAGTCACCAAGCTTGCGCATCTGGAATCAGGCACCAATGTGGGGAACTTCCCAGAAGACTCCTTTGCTGCAATGGACGGCGCTACTGCTTTTCGAATAGCGTGGGAGCAAAGCGCCATGGCAATCCATGTGTTAGCGGGCGAAGACAAAACAATCCCAGAGAAAACAGCAGTGGCCTTTACTCACACAGCTTGTGATGTGGATAAACCGTCATCCTCACAGATCCTGAATCGTGTTCGGTGGACATGGAACGAACTTTCGTACGAAATTGCTGTTCTTAAAACTCGGGACCTGTTCTACATTGAATTTGCGGACTGTCTCGTTGATGAGACCCTGTATTCCGGCCCCTTCTCCAGCATGGCGGAAGTGAACGCCCACTTGGACCTTTTGGGGCATCACCCCAAGGTGGTTCGGATAACTCCACTTACATCAGCAGATGCACATGACGGATGAAATTCATTGACCCAACCGACGTGTAACGATACCATAGGGGGCAGAATCGCGTAGGAGACGCCCAGCCATGATCCATTCTTTCCTTCTGGATGCGGACGTGGAGCGATTCAAGCAGAACCTCAAGACGCGGCTCCGGCAGTTGGAGCAAGGCGAGGGGATCGAGCTCGAGGACGACGAGGCGTTGCGAGCGTTGTTCAACGACGTTCAAGCCC
>JAFGFF010000456.1 GCA_016931075.1 Pirellulales bacterium
CAACGAGAAAGTACCGGACGTTCAACTTCTATAATTTCGGCACGGATCATTTGCGTCAGCGGCGTTTCCTGCCCGTTCATCCGGGCATCAAGTTCGATCCGCACGCGGGATACGGGTTCACGATGGACCGGGGCTTGAAGTGGACGTCGCGCGGGGAGATCAGCAAGGACACACTCAACGGCTCGCGTGGACAATCCGATCCGGGGTCGATCCCCCTGGACATGCTGGTCAACGACTTCGTCCACGCGGATCGGGAGTTCCGGTTCCGGATCGACTTGCCGCAGGACGAGTATCGGTTCACGTTCGTCTTTGCAGATCGTTCGCCCGAGCCGCGCGATCACGGCCCGTTGCACCTTCGCACCGAGCAGCGCAGCAGCGTGACGAACCAGATCAAGAACATCCGCGTGCCCGCCGGCAAGACGGTGGTGCGGCACTACGACCGCCAGATCCAGCAGAGCTGGTATCCGTTCATGATCTTCGGCTTCCAACCGGCCAGCGAGGGCGCGGACGCGATTCTTTCGGCCCTGACCGTGCATCGCCACGCCCCGGCGCTGGCCCACGCGCCGAAGCGGCGCATCTCGCCCAAGGAGCCCTGCACGCTGTCGGCGACGATCACCCTGCCGCCGCAACTCGTGGGCAAGGAAGGGCAACGGTCGGCCGCCGCCGGCGATCGCCTGGCCGAGGCGACGCTTCACTATCGCACGGACGGTAACGGACCGTTTCAAAAGATGCCGCTCGCGACGGACGACGGGCTGATCTATCGGGCGACCCTCGATCCCGATCGGCTCGATGGCAAGTGGCTCGATTACTATTTCTCGGCGATCGACCGCTCGGGGCATGCGGCACGGTTGCCCGAGCAGGCCGACGCGGCCGTGTTCCGCTCGCGGCTTTCGGCCGACACGAATCCGCCGGAGATCGTCCACACGCCGATCACCCGATGGCCGGCCGGTCGGCCCCTGCCGATCGAAGCTCAGATACGCGACCCCGACGGCGTGGCCGTGGTGCGAGTCTGCTACCGTCGCATGGACCAGACGGTGCAATACGACTCGATCCTCATGGAACGGAAGGGAGACAAGTACGTCGCGACGATCCCCGGCTCGGCCATCCCGGCCGATTGGGATTTCGTCTACTATATCGAGGCCGTCGACCAGGCCGGGACGGGCACCTCGTTTCCCGACTGGACGAAAACGGCCCCGTGCGTGTTCGTCGTCACCGAGGCGCCGTGAGGAAGTGTTATTAGTTGGTTCAGTAGGGTTTGTAGGAGGCGACTCCTGTCGCCGAAGACTATCTGCAGCCCCGATCGGCGACTGTAGGGAACGCCCTCCGTGGCGTTCCGTGAACCGCGAGTTTGGCCCATTTTTCGCGACCTGCGGAACGCCACGGAGGGCGTTCCCTACAGAACATCGTCAGTTAGTTATTCCTTGACGGGTTTGATTATTAGAACATTTACAGATCGGGAGAGATATCATGAAACCGCGATTCCGTGTACTACTGATCGGTTTGGTCCTTGGATTGTGCTCGATGGCCTCGGGCGAGGCGGCCGAGGGGGGCGTTTTTCTGGCCGATGGGTTCAAGGTGGGTGAGGTGACCAGCGATTCGGTCATCGTATGGACCCGGGCCACGGCCGTCGCCAAACCGGCGGACGACGGTGTGAAGCTTCGAGCCTCGAAGAAGACACGCAAACAGTTTCAAAAGACAAAGAAGGCCCTGCCCGACGGCGTGACGGTCGAACAACTCGAAGGCTACGTGCCAGGCGCGCCGGGGAAGATTCGGGCGGTCATCTCGAGCGAGGGCCGTGACGTGCAAGCGACCGAGTGGAAAACGGTCGGGCCAGAACGCGACTATTGCTGCCAGTTCGTCATCAAGGATCTGAAACCGGCCACCGAGTACGGCGTTCGGGTTGAAGCGGCGACGCCCGAGGGCAAGGTGACGGACACGCGCGAGGGCCGCTTCAAGACGGCCCCACCGGCGGACGTGCCGGTTCGCGTGTTGTGTACGTCGGTCTCGTGTTCGGCGTGGAAAGACCGGGACTGCCGCCGTGGTTACAAGATCTATGACAGCATGAGACGCATGAAGCCCGACTTCTTCGTCCACACGGGCGACTACGTCTATCTGGACTGGGCCGATCCGATGGGCGCGACGCCCGAGCTGGTCTGCCACAAGTGGAACCGTCAGAACGGGCTCCCCTCGGTCCGCGATTTCTACGCCGTGGTGCCGTCCTATCTGGTTCGCGACGACCACGACTCGCTGCGCAACGACTGCTGGCCAGGCGGCCGGACGCTGGGGGACATGACGCTGGACAAGTCGGTCGCCATCTGGTACGACCACATGCCCATCGGCAAGAAGTCCTATCGGACGTTCCGCTGGGGCAAGGACCTGCAGATCTGGATCGTCGAAGGACGCGAATACCGCTCGCCGAACACGATGCCCGACGGCCCGGAAAAGACGATCTGGGGCAAGACGCAGAAGGACTGGTTCACACGGACGGTCACCGAGTCGGACGCCACGTTCAAGATTCTCTTCTCTCCCACGCCGGTGGTCGGGCCCGACCGGGTTGAGGGCAAGCACGACAATCACTCGAACGTCGATTTCGCGACCGAAGGACGTTGGCTACGCCGATTCATGGCCGACCAGCGCAACATGTACGTGATCAACGGCGATCGTCACTGGCAATACGTGTCGGTCTGCCCGGACACGGGCTTGTGGGAGTTCAGCCAGGGCCCGGCGAGCAACTCACACGCCGAAGGCTGGAAACCGGACGACCTCCGCCCGGAGCACCGCTTTCTCCGGGTTAAAGGCGGCTACGTGGCCGCCGAGGTGTTCCGCGAGAAAGGCGAGCCCAAGATCCGTTTCACCCACTACGACGTCAAGGGCCGTCCGGTGCACGAGGAGTTGCTTAATGCAAAATAGGCGAGGTGCACCAAGAGGGCGAAACGCCTCATCCGAGTTGCTGGCGGGTACGGCGGCGGAACAGTGCGACAACCAGGCCGCCGACGAGCAGAAGGCTGAGGGTGGTCGGCTCGGGGACGAAGTTGAATCGGGTCAAGAACATGTCACCGTTTTGGACGCTCGTGTACCCTGTCACATAAACCTCTCCGGACAGTCCGGTTGCGATTCCGGAAGCGGCTTCCTGGTAGGCTGCGTCGAACTGGTCGAGCCAAACGAGGTCGCCGGAGGGAGTGTATTCTGCCCAAAACGCATCGTACGCTCCCTGCGTGGGCTCCTCCAGGTGTCCTTCGGTGATGCCTGACACGAACAGATTCCCCGAGTTACCCACCACGACACATGAGATCGTGTCGTGCTCGTCGGTGTGCAACTTCTGCATCCAGAGCAGGTTTCCGTTGGCGTCGTGTTTGGCCAGGAAGGCATCCATGCCGGCCCCCCATTGGTGATTCTCGGCGTCAGTATATCCCGCGACGTAGACGTTGTCGAACGCATCCGAAGCCACGTCGCGGACCAGGGAGAACAGGCCGGATGTCGAGGCATAGTCGGGCGTCTGGTGCCAGATGACGTCCCCATTTGGGCTCATCTTGGTGAAGATGCCGAGCGGTCCGCTGTTCGATCTTCCCAACAGAAGGTTACCCGAGGCATCGACCGCAACGGCGACGGCTCGATCAGCGATGGTTTCTCCGAGTTGCGTGGTCCACAGCAGATCCCCGTTGGGTGCGTATTTCGCCACGAATGCCCCACCGGTCGCGCTGCCAAGACGGCCTTCCAACAATTGCGTCGTCTGACCCACGATGTAGGCGTTTCCCTGGGCGTCCACCGCCACGTCGTTGCCGAACTGGTTGCCTGGCCGTCCGAGATGTTGATTCCAAAGCCGATTGCCGTTGGAATCGAACTTGGCCAGATACGCTTCTGCACCCGTCGCGAAGCGATAAGTCGCTCCCGCGATGAAGATGTTGTTCGAAGCGTCGATGGCCACGCCGCCCACGGAATCCGAGCCATACTCGTCGTAGGCCTTCTCAAGCCAGATTCGTTCCCCGGAGGGGGTGTACTTGGTCAGAACAGCACCGCTGATGCCGACCGGCTCGTCATAGTAGTTGGGTCCCGTTCTTCCGCCAACGTACACGTAGCCCTCGCTGTCCGTGGCCATCGCAGTAGCTGCGTCCTGCTGATCCAGCCAACCGTACTTCAACCAGGCCTGTTCATAAGACGCACCGACAGGCATCGCCCAAACCGGTCCCGAGAGCGCCGCCAAGGCAACCGTTGCCGCCAATCCGACCACGAGTGAAACCACGAATCGTGACATGATCATTCCCCTTACTGCAAATTCCCTAAGAAGGCCGGCTGGGCGGCACTGGTCACAAGCGTAATGAAGGGAACTTGCCCCGTCAAGCAGACGAAGAGTGCGCCAAAGAGGGGGGGTGGGGGGGAGTTGGCTGCCCAGTTCGCGCCGCACTACGACGTCAAGAGCCGCCCGGTGCACGAGGAGTTGCTCGGCGTGCGTTGAGTATTTGCCCCGGCGTAAAAGTACAATTTTGACGCTGTCAAGGAATACGTAACCGACATCATTCTGTAGGGAACGCCCTCCGTGGCGTTCCGCGAGTATAACCCTTTTTCACGGCCCGCGGAACGCCACAGAGGGCGTTCCCTACAGAACATAGTTCGCAATATATTCCTTGACCGTGGCGCCCGTGCGGACGTCTGGGCATGGCACCCGGCTCTGGTTACTGGGCTGCGGTTTCGTCAACCGTGTGACCATCACGGCTGTTGCCCATCTGGCGGTAGGTGGTAATATCGATCTCGTACTGCACCGACCGCACGGAGCCGTCGAGCATGGCGAAATTGCACACCGAGGGATGGGCGCTTCCGAACGCGTTTTGGTTCATATAGCCCCGCGTATCCCGGACGGGCGGAAAACCGCTCGTCGGATCTCGTGTGTCCAAGCCTGTGAATCGGACGGTGTCGACGTCGTAGCCCTGGTACATGGACTGGTTGTCGCCCGGATCCGCCCCGGTGTCGTAATCGTCGGGGTTCAAGTATTTCTCGCCCAGGAGGAACGTCTGGGTGGTTCCGTCGGTGACATCTCGTAGCTTCACCGTGCTTCGCGGGTAGAAGAGCCCGTTGAGTTCGCTGGTATCGGGCCAGAAGCTGTCTTTGTCTCCCTCGGCATAACTCACCGGGCGTGGATTGGTTCCACGGGTGTCGCCGCCGTTGCCCGCGTAGTCGGTTCGAGCGACCAGATCGCCCACCGCCGGCGTATCAATGTTGATCAGCGTGTACGTGGCCGACCAGCGATAGCCTTCGGAATTGCGCCGGCTGGGACAATTCTGCATCGGCATGGCCGCCTGCATCTGTCCCATCAGGGCCGTGCGTTTCGCGGCCCCGGTCATCCCCTTGCCCAGGTCATGTACGGCTTGCTGCTCCAGGTAGGGCAGGGTGCCGTAGACCCATCCGCCCGGCTGATGCTTACCGGCGCCGCGATCGGGATCGCCCACGTACTGATAGGACCAACCCGCGGTGGGCAGATGCTTCAACGCGTTTTCGTGCTCCAGACACGCCAGGGCCATTTGCTTTATTTGATTTTGGCATCGGATGCGCCGGGCCGCCTCCCTCGCCGCTTGAATGGCGGGCAAGAGCAGCGCGATCAGGATGCCGATGATGGCAATGACGACCAGCAGTTCCACCAGCGTGAAGCCGGCCCGACGTGTTCGAGTTTCCGTTTGCATCACACGTTCCTTCGACAGGGAAAGCCCTTTACCAGGATCAGCCGTCCCCCAGACGGTTCCTGACGTTCCATCCCCAAGATTTATCGAGCTCGGGTGCCATGCCTAGACGTCGCTTCAGCGGCGGATGGGCATGATTGGGGACACCCTTGCCAACATGCCCATCCGCCGCCAAGGCGGACGTCTGGGCATGGCACCCAACATTTTCCTGCACTGGCCGAGCCAGTGGCACCTTTGCGGCGTCGTAGCACGGCGCCGGCCAGACTCAGCAGACCGACCAGCGTCGAGGGCTCGGGCACGGCGTTTTCCACGGCCGTATTGCCCCAGTTCGCGGCGAGAATCGAAGCGTCCAAATCGTCGACGACCAGGTCGCCGTTGAAATCACCCATGTTCCAGGTAGCGTCCCCGGCGAGCCAATTTTCGGCCAGGCGTTGGGCGTCCAGGGCGTCGACCTGCCCGTCGTTGTTCGCGTCGCCCGGGAGAAGCGTAGTCGGGATGGTGATCGTGCCGTTGTAAATAGCGAGGACTTCGGCGTCCGTGAGGGCCCGGGTCCAGACGGCAAAATCGTCCCACAGGCCGTTCATGGCGTTGACGCTCTTGCTTCGCGCCAGCGCCAGATCGTCCGGGGAATCGAACACCGTGCCTGGCGAGAACCAGTTCCTGTTGTAGCCTTCGATGCTCCAGCCGTTTTCTCCGCCGGAGATTCCCGAACCTTCTCCGTCGAGATACGCTCGGAGGACGCCGTTTTCCTGGTCGATGACGACGACCAGATGGTGCCATTGGTCGAAGTCCTCGGTGGAGAAGGCGTGCCGTACCGCCAAGCGGTTATTACTCGTACCGTCGTAGTTGGCGCGGAAGTAGAGGTTGCCATCGGTCGAGTAGAGGGTGGCCCATCCGATGTCGCCCGACCCGAAGTTCATGCCCTTGCTGGCCAGGAGTTGAGACGCGCCCGTCTTGCTGATCTTGAACCAGAAGGCGGCCGAGTAGCTGGCGCCCATCGGATCCAGCACGTCGCCGTAGGTCACGGTATCGCCGTAGGCCGTCGACGCGAGCACGTTGCCGCGCGCCGGATCGACGACCTGGACCGCGTTGCCGTTGAGTTGCCCGTCATTATTGCCGTAATCGTCGAACAGGATGCCGGCGGCCGGGTCGGCGTTGCGCATGGTGCTGTGCAGTTTCAGATCGGGTATCTCGTCGAGCCAGCCGGTCGTGAAGCTGGCGAACGTGATCGTGGCGTACGAATCGCGTTCGTAGAGCACGCCAACGCGATTATCGGCCGTGCGGACCAGGTCGCTGTAGGCCGACGAGCCCTCGTAAATGACGCGGCCGGAAGTCCACGTGGACGCCTCGTCATAACTCGATCGGATCATGACGTTGACACGATCCGTGGGCGAGTTCGGATAGGACTGGAGAATACGATTGACGCTGTCGCCTTGGTCCGTGCTCGAATAGCGCAGGATCGAGCCCTGACACACGGGGGAAACGACGGTCGGGTCGATCTGGAAAGGGACGTCGAACGACTCGCCCGCGTCGTGGCTCGTGGTCGAGGCCCGGTTGCCGGTCGACGGGCCGTTTTGGTCGCGCGTCGAAAAATAGAGACTCCCGTCGAGCAGTTCGACGGCGGCCGTTTCACTAACATAAATATCCGCGTTGTAGCCGCTCACCGCGCCCAATTCCCAAGTCGTCCCGCCGTCGTCACTGTAGAGCACGTGTCCGCGATTCGTGTCGTAGCCGCTGCCGAGGGAAAGGTTCCCCGCGATGACCAACCGCCCAGGCTCGGAGCCTCGCGTAAGTTGGATGCCGTGGTTGGGCCCCCCGGCCAGCCAGCGTGGATTGAGCACGTCGGTGGCGGTGATCTGGACCGGAGCCGTCCACGCGGCCCCGGAATCGGTGCTTCGCTGCACTTGATAGGTCCGCTCCCCTAACGTTCCATCACGGATCGTTTGTTGGGTGGAACCCGGTGTTTGATGATTCGAGATCAGGAGGATGTCGCCGGTGATCTGGTCGACCACCGGGCACGGATTGCCGGCCACTCCCGTGCCGTTGGACCAGACCACCTGCATCGGATCCCACGTCACCCCGTTGTCGAAACTCCGGCGGAGCACCAGGTCGATGTCGCCGCTGTCGTTTCGTGAATCCTTACGGCCTTCGGCAAAGGCCAGCAACGTGCCGTCGTTGGCCTTGACGATGGAGGGAATGCGATAGTAGGCGTAGCCGTCGGTCCCGCTTTCAAAAACCGTGGTCTCGAAGAACGCCACGCCGCGCGCCGGCGCGCAAGTCACCAGCACGAGAACGGGCCCCATGGCGACCAGGACAAACAAGCGAATAATTACTCCAACAGATGACATCTTCATGGCGCGCAAACGATTCTAGGAAGTGGTTCTGGAAAATCGAGATCAAAAAACGTTCGTTGTGGAGCAGGGGGTTTTCTCGGACAATAAGTAACCGACTTCATTCTGTAGGGAACGCCCTCCGTGGCGTTCCGCAGATCTCGAAAAAGGGTCATACTCGCGACCCGCGGAACGCCACGGAGGGCGTTCCCTACAGAACATAAATGGCAACCTATTCCTTGACCGTGGCATCCGTGGGGACGTCTGGGCATGGCACCCGGCCGCTTTTCAATACAACCCGCCCTCACCCCTGGCCCCTCTCCCAAAGGGAGAGGGGAGCTATTTTCGGATAACTGTTTAACGCGATTTGACGCGCCGAACGATTGCCATGCTTAGTAGACCGACGAGCAGCGCCACGCAGCCGGGCTCGGGGACCGAGGATCCCTCGACGCCGGCGCCCCAGTTGGCGGCGAGGATCGAGGCATCGAGGTCGTTGACGACCAGGTCGCCGTTGAAATCGCCCTTGTTCCAGGTGGCGTCGCCCGAGAGCCAATTTTCCGCCAGGCGCTGGGCGTCCAGGGCGTCGACCACGCCGTCGTTGTTCGCGTCGCCGGGGAGGAAATCCGACGGGAACACGAACGTGCCCTGGTAGAGGGCGAGGACCTCGGCGTCGCTTAGCGCCCGGGCCCAGACGGCGAATTCATCAAGGAAACCGTTCATCGCGGTCGTACTCTTGCTGCCCCCGAGGCACAGTTCGTCGTAGAGGCCGCCGCGCTCGTTGGCTTCGAACACGGTTCCCGGCGTGAACGTGTTTCCGGTGTAGGCGGTGGCCCATCCGTCCAGATCACCGCTGGCGCCCGAGCCCACTCCGTCGAGATAGGCCTTGATGAGTCCGTTTTCCTGATCGATCATGACGACCATGTGGTGCCATGTGCCGAAGTCTCCGCCGGAGAACGCCTTTTTCAGTGCGATCCTGTTGTTGGACTCGTCGGCGTCGTCGTCGGTGAAGTTGGCTCGGAAGTAGAGATTGCCGTCCGTCGAGTAAAGGGCGGCCCATCCGGCGTCGCCCGAGCCATAATTCATCCCCTTGCTGGCAAGGATTTGAACGGCGGTGGTGTCGCTAATATTGAACCAGAAGGAAGCCGTGTAGCTGACGTTCATCGGGTCGAGCACATCGCCGAAGGACACGTAGTTTTCAGCGCCTTGGTCGATCTGGAGCACGTTCCCTCGCACGGGATCGACGGCCTGGGCGGCGGCGCCCATCATCTGCCCGTCGAGGCCGCCGTAGTCGGCAAACAGGGTGCCGTTGGCGACATCCGCGTTTCGCATGGAGGTGTACAGCCTGGGGCTGGTCGAATCGTCGAGCCAATTGGTTGTGAAGCTGGCGAAGGTGATCGCGTTGTAGCTATCGCGTTCATACAGCAGGCCGATTCGGCTGTCCGCCGTGCGGACCAGGTCGCTATAGGCCGACGAGCCTTCGTAGATGATACGGCCCGAGTTCCAAGTCGTCCCTTCGTCGAAGCTCGACCGGACCATGATGTTCTCGCGGTCGGTGCTGGAGAAGGGATAGGACTGGAGGATGCGGTTGGCGGGATCGCCCGCAAGGGTGCTGGAATAGCGCAGGATCGAGCCTTGGCAAACAGGCGCGATCGCCGTGGGATCGATCTGAAAAGGACCGTCGAACGACCCGCCTCCGTCGGAGCTGGTCGCGTACGCGCGAGTGCCGACCGAAGGTCCGTTCTGGTCGCGGGTCGTGAAGTAAAGGCTTCCGTCGACCCGTTCGACCACGGCCGTTTCACTGACGTAGATATCCGCGTTGTAGCCGCTCACCGCACCCACATTCCACGTCGCCCCGTGGTCGTCGCTATAGATCACATGAGCGAGATTCGTGTCGAATCCCTCGCCGGTGGAATGGTTTCCAGTAATCATCAGCCGGCCGGCGTTGACGCCCTGTTCGAGTTGGATTCCGTGGTTGGGCCCTCCGGCCAACCAACGCGGGAATAGCCAGTCGGTGGCGTCAATGCGAATCGGATCGGTCCAGGTGGCCCCGGTGTCGGTGCTCGACTGCACCTGATACGTCCGCGTGCCGTTTCCTAGGCGAATATCCGCCTCGGAGGCGTCCGCGTGATTGCTGACGAGGAAAATGTTGCCGGTGGACTGGTCAACGACGGGGCACGCATTGGAAGCCGGGTTTTCGCCGTTCGACCAAACGACCTGCAGCGCGTCCCAAGTCTGCCCGTTGTCGTAACTGCGGCGGAGCACCAGGTCGGTGTCAAGACTGCCGCCACCCTCCGTATGACCGTTGGCAAAGGCCAGCAACGTGCCGTCGTTCGCCTTGATGATGGATGGAATGCGATACGAGTCATAGCCGTCCGTGCCGCTTTCGAAAACAGTACTCTCGAAGAACTCCAATGCGTGTGATTGTGCCGGCGCTCCCATCGCCAGAAATAAAAATAATCCCAGCGAAGCCGTGAGGAACACGCAACGGATGACGTCTTGGTGCGTTAGTCTCATGGCAATATCCCAGTCTCGATAAATGGTCTGATGAACTGATACCTGAAATCGTCGGTCTCGGAACGTACGCCGCGCGCCGTGTGGCTCGTTCGCCTGTCGAGTTTTCACTTCTCGAAAGGCTGGCGAGCCACGACGCGCATACGTTCCACGCAAGGTGTGTGACGAATCGTTATTGAACGCTTTTTCGCCTAACGCGATGATCCGCGCCGAACGACCGCCAGGCTCAGCAGCCCCAGTGCCAGCAGGACGATCGTCGAGGGCTCGGGCACCGCCTGGGTATAAACGCGGACGTCATCCATGCCGCCGCCGAAGCTATTGTTGTTGGTCGGCGTATAGTTACCGAGCATGGCGCCGTTGACGGCGCTAATCGGATAGGGCGTACCCGCATATACCGCGGAGTTGTCGAGACTGCCGTCGATATAGATGGCGTAGGTTGTCTCGTCGTCCACGGCCGAATAGGTGCGAACGAACTCCAGTTGATGCCAACTCGTGGTGTCGGTAAGGACGGTGTTCGAGAAGACTCTCTCGTCTGAACCACCCGTGTCGACAAGAAATAACAACTTATCCACATTGCCGGTGCTATTATCGAATCGCGCCCACATCGAATGGTCGTTTAGGGTTTCCGTCGAGTATTGGGCGACGAGACCCTGACGCGTTCCGATGTCCGCGGCCGACCGCTTGACCCACATGGAGATCTTGAAATCGACCGTCCCAAGAGCGAGCGTGTCGTCTTCCAGAGCAATCATGTGGTGGTCGCTCCTGGTGAAATTGAGCGCACCGTCGATCTGACCGGTAATCGCGTCGTCGTCGAAAGAAAAGCCCGCAGACCCGCTGGCGACCGTCAACGTACCATCGTCCGAGCCCACGGAATCGGTCGCGGTCGTGCCGGTGGTTTCGTCGAGCTTGTAGTGGTGAATGAGAGTCCACTCTGCCGAGGCGAACGACGCCGTCAGGAGGACGATCAGCAGCGTAAAAATACAGGATCGAAGTTGCATGGGGATGTTCTCCCTGTCAAAGAAGTTCAAAAACACATGTTTGAAAAAGACATTCGTACCGAACATCACTCGCGGCATCTCGCGCGTAAACGCCTTCTTCCGCGAACGAATGAAAAGTCGCCCCAACACGAACTACCGGCGATACTCGGTTCGCCATCCACTCGGAATATCTGCTTCTACCTCTTTCCGTTCCGCCTCTTCCTGTTCCGCTTTACCGGATGTTTCCGGCTTTCATTTTCGTCCCCCCGGACGACAACTTTCACGGCCTCGCGTCACGCGGGACCAAGCGTTTGGCCACGCGCGACGTCGATCGGCACAACCATCTTTTCCGCGTCGAGCAACGGTCGCTCCCCGTCGCTCATTTCTTGCAGGACACGAGCGGCCCGGTGTCCAATGTCATGCTCGTCGATAACAATGGACGTGAGGCGTTCCGTGACCGCCCCCTCGCGGGCAGCGCTGCCGAAACCGATAATGGACACGTCCTCCGGCACGCGCAGGCCCATCTCGCCCAATAAGAGATAAATCCGCTCGGCCAACGGATCGAAACTGGCCATGATCGCGGTCGGCGGATTGGGATCGCTGAACATGCGACGCAGCGCGCCGCGCAGCGCCTCGGTCTGAGTGTTCACATCGGGAGAAACCGTCTCGCCCCAATACATCAGCGACTCGGGCAAACAACCGCCTTGCTTTTCGAGCGTCTCGCGCAAACCGGCCACGTAGCCCGCGCTTGCCTCGACGCTTCTCCCGTGCATGGAGAAGAAAGCCGCGCGGCGGTGCCCGTTCGCCACGAACAGCTCACCCGCCTTTCGCCCGACCTCGCGGAAGGGAACCGCCAGAAGCGGCGCGTCGACTCCCTTCACGCCGCGGTGACAGAAGACGACGGGGATGCCGCTGTCCTGGAGGTGCTTTACCTGATACGCCGGGGTCAGCGGCAGCGACGTCGGCGCCAGCGCCACGCCGGCCACCCGCTTCTGGATCAACTGGACGAAGATGTGGGCCTGTCGGTCCAGGTCGTTCTCCGAGTTGCACGCCAAAATCTGCTTCTGCAGGTCGGCGGCCGCATGTTGGAGGCCCGATTGCAGGGCCGGCCACAAGCCCGTGCCCACCCCCGGCACCACCAGCGCGAAGACATCGAGCCCAATATGACGAGAAAGCGAGGATGCCTCGTTGACGTAAGTCCCCGCGCCGTGCCTTCGTTTGATCACTCCGTCTTTTTCCAGTTCCGCCAAGGCCTGCCGCACGGTCGTCCGCGCGATCCGCAACATATCCGAAAGTTGCTGTTCCGACGGCAGCGCCGTGCCCGCCCGAAGGTGACCCTTGACCACCTCGGCCGCGATAAAACTCCGCAGCCGTTCGTATTTCGGCCGCGCGTCCTCCGTTCCGTGGAGGTCAAGCTGTCGCAGCCGCGCTTCGACCATCTTGGCTTGGGAACCGTCGATTAGCTGCATGGCATCACACGGTGGAAAGTCGTCGGGATGGATTTCTCCGCAAATCGACGGGCATCAAAGCCCGCGATCGCACAGAAAAGTGTTCATACGCACATGCCGGTTGCAAACGCACAAAACCAGGCAGCCAGAAGCAGAAAATAAACATGTCCTCTGTATGTCTATCGTATGTCTATGGTCAGCCTGTGTCAATTATCTGGATCGGGATGCTCAAACCACCTCACCTATAGGTGGCCATTTGAAATCGACATAAGTTACTTGTAATATGCTATTTACGGTTTTTTAAAACCCACCTATCGGGTAGCAACCACGGATAATAATACGTCACTTTTCACTTAAACAGGTACATACCTCTCGAATTTCAAAGGTACGCGTCAGCACAACGACAACCTCAGGCCAATAGAAGCGGCGTCCCGCCGCGTTCCATAAAGCGGCGAGACGCCGCTTCTACGAGTTGAGACACTACACTACGAACCGCTCAACGTAATCTTGTGGATCAGTGCTCGCGGGTAGTGCTTGAGGCCGCTCAGGGCCATGACCTTACCGCGTTTGACGGTGCAGTAGAGGGTGGCCGAGGCGTCTTGAACGTTGGAAGAAGAGTGTTCGAGCCAGTAGGCGACGTCGCGGTAGGCGGCGAAGACCAGATTGGTCCCGCGGACGTGGGCAGGGAAAGTAGTGCCGTCGGAGGTGGTGATCGTGACGAGACAGCCGTGCTCGGCGTCGCGGACGATCCGGCCGATCCGGACGTTTTCGATCCGGACCTGTTTGCTGTACCACGCGTCGGGATCGGCCTCGATCTGCTCGGGCGTGGCGAGGATCGACCCGTCGTCGGGCTCGGGTGGGGCAGTCGTTTTCGGCGCGGCGGCCCAGGAGGCATGTTTTTCGGCCCTGGCCAGGGCCTCCGGCAGCGTCTGCTCGACGGTCGAACGCCAACGCTCCTTCAAGCCGGCCGTCCGAATCGGCGGGCCCCATGCCTCGGGCCAGAGCGTTTTGGGTCGCCGGCCCGTCTCTTGAAAATCGGTCAATTGGCCCACGTCGTACTCGGCCCAATATTTCAAGCCCATCGCGGCCGAATCGGCCACCATCTCATGGTGACGCCGGGTTTGAATAGCCTCGCGCAACGCCCGGACCGGCTGGCGTTCGGTGGCTCCCTCGACGGCCGACGCCTCGTCGGCCGCAGCCGCCGCGTCGTCGAGTCGGTCCTCGTCCAGCAGGCTTTGGCCCCGCTCGGCCAGATCGGCCACCTTCTGATTGGCCTCGTCGACGTTCGGACCACAGCCGACGGTCGATCCGAGAAAAACGGCCGTAACAAGTGCGAAAAAAAAGTAAAAAAAACCCTGGGTGGCACTGGCGTCTCGCCAGTGCTGTTCCCTGTTCCACGAGCAGCAGTACGAAGAGGACACTGGCGAGACGCCAGTGCCACCCGAGGTAACGAGGATCGTCTGTTCGTGGGTCTGCATGTTCGTTCTACGGTTTCGGCTCTTTTCCAGGAGTCCGCATCTTCGATTCGAGTACCTTGGGGGCCGGCTTGGGCTCGTCCGGTTCGGGCGGTGACAGGTCGACCTTGGGTGTCGGCTTGACGACACGCGGCAGGCCGTCGTCCTCGGAGGGCTTTTCCAGGCGGTTGGACAAATAGCGGAATCCGGCCAACATGGCCAGGCCCACCAGCACCGCGCCGACGCCCAACAGCATCGCCTGCCAGGGCACACGCCGACGGCGACGGACCGATCCCAACGCAACCGTCGGAACCGGCCTTGCCTGGCCGCCGGGCCGCGTGGCAAGTTTCCGATCGACCTCGGCCCGTTTGCGTGGATCCAGCAGGATCGCCCGGGCCGAGGCCACTTCGTTCAACAACCGCTGCGAAAGCTCCGAGTGCTCGCCCAATTGAAAGGTCCGCAAGTGGGCCATCTGCCGCTCGGCCGCGGTGCGAATCACCTCGGTGTTGTCCTCGCCGAGCCGGATCCCCAACAGCCGGTAGGCGTTAGGGGGCTGCTCCTCGGGCGGGATTCCAAGCCATTGGTAATAGGGGTCCAGCATGTCCGACATCGAGTCTGGTCCTGTGGATCGAATCGGCCAACGAAGGGCCGCCACGAGGCGATCCTCCATTTCTTACCTTATAGCCGGGTTTCCAAGCCCTGAGCAAGCCCGTCCTTTCGCTACAAACGGCCCCCACGGGGGGGCACGCGTCCGCTGCCCTGCCCGGGGAGATTATACGTGCAATACTAGACTCGAGTGCTCTCCAGGCCCCACAAATTGGGCCCCCAAAATGCGAGAGTCGCTGCATGCGAAAGGGACGGCAAGCCACGAAGCAATTGCCGTTGCAGCACTCTCGGTTTTTGCGAGGTTCATTTTAATCGACCCGGCGGCCTGTCCTAATATTTCGTGCTTCTGCGAGATGAGAAGATGGGACAGCAAACCATTGCGGAAACCGAAACGGGCAAAACCCCCGACCAGGAGCAAAATCGCTTCGTGCTCGTCTGCTTGCCTGAGCGGAGCGAAGCGTATCGCGAGGCCCTCGGCGAGTCGCCAGCCCGAATCGAAATGGTGTCGAATCTGGACGCCCTGTTGACGAGTTGCGTCAACCACCCGCCCATGGCCGTGTTGCTGGATATGACGCTAGTAACCCAGATCGGCACGCGGGTGCTCGCTCCGGTTTTCGAACTACGGATGAACTGGCCGGTGATCCGCTGCTCACTCTTGTCGGACGGACAGCTCAACGGCCTGTGCATGGAACCCCGTGCCCACGGTCCGTTGCTTCCCATGCTCGAGGACATCACTGCCGGGAAGGAAGTGTGGCGTCGGGAACTCCGGCCGGCGCGTGCCCGGCGGCGTCACCTCCGCATCGAGGCCCAATGCCGCGTCCGCTGGCGAATCGTCGGGGAAAAGACGTGGCGACGGGGAACCACCCTCGATCTCGGGGCGGGCGGGGCGTTCATCGTGACCTACGACGAGTTGGAGAAAGGCACCCAGCTCGACCTCGAGATCTCCGACATCCTGCCCGACCCGGCCCAAATGAAAGCCACCGTCATGGGGGGGCGACGCTGGGAAGATAGCCGCCTCTTGCCCGGCATGGGCGTCGAATTCGACGAGGCGAGCATCCCCGACGCCTTCAAACAGAAGCTGGCCGAGTCCATCACCCTGGACAATCTTGTCTGAACTTGTCAAAAAAATCCGAGCAAAGCTCGATTCGGGGTGACAGACTGTTGTCACCGCCTCCGGCTACACTTGGGTCGCCATGGACATGCGAATCCCGAGTGTCAATCCGGGGCACATTCGATTGATGATCGCCGATCATCATGCCCTGTGCTGCGCCGGCATGGCAACCATGTTTCGTACCGTGCCCGAGGTGGGCGAGGTGGCCGTAGCGACCTCCGCGGGGCAGGCGCTACGGCTGGCGCGTCTCTTCCAGCCCGCCGTCGTGCTGATGGACGCGACCCTGCCCAACTTCGGCGGATTCGACGCCGCCCGGCAACTCCAGGTGATCCGGCCCGAGTGTGGGACGATTTTCATCGACCACGCCGTATGCCCCGTCCACATCCGCGCGGCCCTCCGGGCTGGGGCCCGCGGCTACTGGACCAAGCACGCCTCGTTCGACCAGATCGTCCACGCCGTCCGCCGGGTCGTCCGTGGAGAACGGTCGTTCTGTCCTGAAGTCCAGGCCCATCTGGTCCAGACGCGCGCCGGCATGCACTTCCAGGCCGATCTGGTCGGCACGCCCCTCTCGCGGCTCACTCCCCGGGAACTCGAAGTGCTCGTCTACCTGGCCGACGGCATGAGCGTCAAATGCTGCGCCCAGCGGATGTCCCTCTCGGCCAGCACGGTCGACAACCACAAAGCCCGCCTGATGCGCAAGCTGGACGTTCACAACGTCGTCCAACTCGTCAAACTGGCGGCACGGGAGGGGTTGATTGATCCGTAGTAAACAGCCTCGGACCTGAAGAATCTGTGGGCCCTTCCTTCTGATACCTCAGCTTGATCTCTGGACATCCTCGTGACTGAGAAATCCCCGCTATGTTTCGGGTTCCTCGACCCAATACCAGGGTTTGCCTTCTTCGAGAGGAATGAGTGACGGCAGAACCACCGCCAAGACCTTGGACTGACCGGTCGTGATCTCCACCGCAAGGTACCGGTTGCAGGTATCGTTGCTGTCGACATAGTCGCGAAGTACATAACCATCCATGAAGAAACCTTTGAACCGACCGTCGAGCAATTTGCGGCATTGCCAACGAGTCAGATGGCCGCGGTCGATCAAGTAAGATGTAAAAGCATGTATCGCGGCAGTCGATTCGCCATCACCTTGTGTACTCTGGAAATCGCGGAACGTTGATTCGATCTGCTGTTCGTCGAGTAAACCACTTGCGGCCAGGACGTTGCAGAACCCACTGAGAGTCCGCGGTCGGTGTGCTGCATCCATTGTTCAACACCCATTGTGCGTGGTGAATACAGGCCGTTCAACACACGTGGTATCAGATTCTTGAATCCCATAGATACGGGTTTGAGAATCTCATGTAGCAGTTTAGGTGTTCTGACTGCAGTGAATTGTACCCTCGAAGCTCGCGTACAGGCAACCGATGCAGCTCCCTCTCTTTGCTCAAGCGGTCTATAGACACCAACTTGCGTTGTATCGCCCACGACAACTTACTTCCCCCCAGCAACAACGTATTGAGAATACGGATAGACGGCCACGAGCGGGACGTCCAGACGCCAGGGGCCCAGGCCGCCGGGGCGGATCGTTTTAATCAGGGCGGGCGTGCCTGATTCGAGGAGGCGACGATCGGCCGGCGTCCAGCCGCTGGGGCGGAATTGGAGGACGTACCAGCGGTAGGGTCCGGGCGCGTTGCGCGCGACCTCGGGCTGCAGGAGACCCCATTGCCGCAGCAAGGTTAGATTATCTTTACCTGGCCCGGCCCCGAACCGAACCTTTTCGCCTGGCGGCGTGTTGGCGTTGAGCCAGTCGAGCACCGAAGCGTCCAGGCCGTCCCAATAGTAGGTCGGCTCCATCCCCCGAGCTGTCGCGCCGGGCAGCCCTCCGATCGCCAGGTTGTAGTACGACAGCCACTGCGGCGCGTACCACCAGAGACTCGTCGCACTGCCGACATAGCACAGAACAACCACTGCCACCCTCAGGCGACCGCGCCAACGTCCTCCCCTCTCTCTATGGGAGAGGGTTGAAGAGTTGTCACCCCCCCGTTTCAACCGGCCTAACAGCCAGGCGGCGCCGATCCCGGCCAAGACGGCCGCGAACGCGAAGCTGGGCAGAAAGAGCCGCACGCCGTCGTGGGGCGGGGCCCCGGGCAGAGCCCGAACGATCAGCAGCACGAGCCAGTTGGCCGCCACAAGCATTCCCGGCCGGCGAATGGCCCGATCGCGCGCCACGGCGACCAGGCCGACGATCATCAGCGTCAGCAACGGCAACGGCACGGTGACGGCCGTCCAGAACAACGTGTTGTACCAGGGCAACGGCCGGTCGACATGATAGATCTCGCCCAGGAACTGCGTCGGGATGTTCCAGCCGTGCTGGCCCCGGTCCAGGTTCAAGCGGAAGAAGGTCTCCATGCTCTGGATCGGCGCGTGCCAGAGCGGCGGATTGAACACGAAGAAGACCAGCACCGCCACCGGCACGCCGATGGCCAGCGCCTTCAAGCCGCCCCGATCGCGAAACAGGGCCGTCCACGCGACAAACCCGACCGGCGCGAGCCAGCCGGTGAACTTCATGCTCAGCGTCATCCCGAGCGTCACGCCGAACACGACGGCCCAACGTTTTTTATTGCATGCCGCCGGAAAGGTCGCCGCGGCGAGGATCCAACAACTCGTCAACGGCCCGTCGTAGGACGCGAAATGCAGATGAGCGAACAGCCGGGGTAAAAGCAGTAGGACCCCGACGGCCAACGCGGCGGTCGTGACGGAAAACTGCCTCGCCAGGCTGAAAAACAGCACGCCGGCCGCCAGTCCGAACAGGAGCATCGCTCCGAACCGCGCGCTGGTCAACGGGCCGAGCCATCCGGACGACAAGGCCCGACCGGCGGCGATCACGATCCCATAGCCGGCCGGATGGCCTTCGATCTGGGTCACGTAGCGCCAGTCCCGCTCGATTGCCTCGCGCGAGCAGCCCGCGGAAAAGGTGACAGTCACCTTTTGCCGGAACGGCCCTCCGGGTGCTTCGCACAAAA
>JAFGFF010000457.1 GCA_016931075.1 Pirellulales bacterium
AGCGGATGCGGCTCCGGGCTTCTTCCAGTTTGGCGGGCTCGGGCGTGAACTCAGGCTCGTCAGGGTCGACTTCGATGTAAAGGGCCCGGGCGCCCATCTCCTGGGCGAACTTGCGGACCGCCTCGTAGAGCGCCCCGCCCACGCCGCCGCCTCGTAGCCCGGGGCGCGTCGCGATAAAATCCAGAAACACGGCCCCCGGCTCGTGGAAATGCATCATCAGGGCAAAACCGTCCACTCGCCCCAACGCCCCCTCGGCCACCAGCAGCGCCGAGCGATACCCGTGCCGCACCGGCTCGCGCAACAGCGACGGCAGCCGATCGGCATACTCGGCCAACGCCGGAAAACTCTCGCGAAAGATGGCCTGCACCTGCTCCATCCGATCGCGGGAGAACAGAAAACACGTCCCATGAACGACCGACAGCCGGATCACGCGGAAGTCTCCAAGAATCAAGAGGCCAAACAGACACCGTGCATCGGCCCGATTCTACAGCCGCTCACTAGCAGGGCAAGGCCATTGAAGAATCAGGGGGATTGGGGATTGGGGATTGGGGATTGGGGATTGGGGATTGGGGATTGGGACTGGGGGCTCGGGACTGGGGATTTGAGGTTTGAGATTTGCAATCAAGACCGAGCGGGGGACGTGAGTCCCCTTTTCCGACAACCGAGCGGGGGACGTCAGTCCCCTGTTCTGCGTTGCGATGGCGGGAACGTTCAGTGTTTCAATGCAGCACTTCCCGAAGCCGTTCAAGGACGTCCACGAGCGTTTGTCCAACGGGCCGGAGGGTGAAGCGGCGGGAGGTGGAGCCGGTGGGGTCGATGTCGACGTCGAGGCGTTGGCGGGGGAGGCAGCGCTCGACCCGATCGGCCCATTCGACGAAGGTCAGGCCCTGGGGATCGTCGAAATACTCGTCCGGGCCGAGTTCGAGGAACTCGTCGTCGTCGGCAATGCGGTAAGCGTCCAGGTGGTAGATGGGCCGGGCGCCTTGATACTCGTGGATCAGGACGAACGTGGGGCTGACCACCTCGCCGGCTGGGACGCCCAGCGACTCGGCCACTGCTTGGACCAGCCGGGTCTTGCCCGAGCCAAGCGTGCCGCGCAGGGCCACGGTCGTGCCGGGCGGAAGCGCCTGGGCCAGCGCGCGGCCAAGCCGGTCGGTCGCCTCCAGGTTGTCGGCCTCGAAGATTAGCGGGTTCATCCCTCCAGTCTATGCTCCCAACCGCGTGGCGGAAGGGGGCGGCGGCCGGACTGGCGGTCGGTCTGCCACAGGCCCGGCTCGGCGACGAACCGGCCCACGTCGGTCACGGGCACACCCAGCGGCTGGTCGTCGACGATCCGCCGGGCGACGTCGGGCCCCGCGGCCAGAATGAGTTCAAAATCCTCGCCGTCGCCCAGGGCATGGTCCAGGGCGGTCGAACCGTCGGCCAACTGGTCGGCCAGGCGACGCGCGTCGTCGTGCACCGGCACGGCGTGCAGATCCAGTTCGGCCCCGCAGCCGCTCTCCTGGGTCAGGTGGAACAGGTCGATCGACAGCCCGTCGCTGACGTCGATGCCGGCGTGAAGCTTGTAGTGCTGGGCCAGCAACAACACCTCGTCAACCCGGGGCTCGACGTCCAGGTGCCGGCCCAAAATGCTCCCGCCGAACGCGCCGGTGACCAGGATCCGGTCGCCGGGCGTTGCCCCGCTTCGCAGCAGGGGCCCCCGTTCGGTGACCTGGCCCAGCAGGGTGATGCTCACGGCCAGCGGCCCGTCCCAACTGTTTGTGTCTCCGCCCGCGACGGCCAGATCGTAGCGCTCGGCCAGCGGCAAGATCCCATCATACAGGGCCAGGGCCAGCTCGAGCCCGCCGCGTCGCGGCAGCGCCAGGGCGATCACCCCGGCCAACGGCCGCGCGGCCATGGCGGCCAGGTCGCTCAGGTTGACGGCCAGCGCCTTGTGGCCCACCCGGCGCGGGTCGACCTCGTCAAGCCGGAAATCAACCCCGTCGGTCAGCAGATCGACCGTCACGACGCACTCGTCCGTCCCGGCCATCCGCAAGACGGCCGCGTCGTCCCCGACACCCTTGCGAAGCAACGGATGATCAGGCAGCCGCCGTCGTAATTGGTCGATCAGTTCGGATTCCACGTTGTACGATGCTCGGTCTGGGGGTAAGGCACTGTCAAGGAATAAGTTACCGACTTTTTCTGTAGGGAACGCGCTGCGTGGCGTTCCACGTGCTGCGGAAATGGGCCAAACTCGCGGTTCACGGAACGCCACAGAGGGCGTTCCCTACAGTGGTGACGGCGATGACCTCAATTCAACGGGTGCCATGCTCCACGCTTGCGTGGGCATGTGGGACCTCGGAATGCGGCGAAAACATGCCCACGCAAGCGTGGAGCATGGCACCCGACGCCTTGAAAGACACCCCTGCTATTCTCGCGGTGCAAGCGAAGTTCGACAAGATGCCCGGGGCCGGTTGGTCACCGCCGGGAGCCTTTGTCGCGCATCGAGAGGGAGAAGTCGCCGTAGAGGGTCTCGTTGCCGCGGAGGATGTAGAAGCGGACCGGACCGCTTCGGCCCAGGTCGGGGCGTTTGAGAATGTAGTTGACGTTCTCGATCGAGACCGTTTCCCACACGTGCATGCCCACCAGGACGTCGCCGCGACGGATGCCTTGTTCGGCAGCCGGGCTCTCGGGCCGGACGGACGTGACTTCCAGACCGCCGCGATAGGGCGTGCTGTGTTGCTTCTTGAACTTTCGAAGGAAGATGTTGGCCGGGATGACCTCAAGTTCCATGCCCAGCACTTCCCAACTCGATCGGTCCGAGGCGGCCAGCAACGAGTCGGCGGCCACGAGCGTCAGGTCCAGCGTGAGTTTCTTGTCTCCCCGTTGCACGGCCACTTCGAGCTTGTCGCCCGGTTGGCGGTCCATCAGGGCCCGTTGCAGGTCGAGCGGCCGGGCCAGGTCGAAGTCGCCCAGCCGGGTGATGGTGTCGCCCGCCTTCAAGCCGGCCTCGTCGGCAGGGCTCTTGTCTTCGACCGCGGAGACGACCAGGCCTTTTTCCTCGTCGTCGCTCGATTTCTGTTTCAAGGCGAAGCCGTGTCGTGTCTTTTTCAATTGACGTTCGGCCAGCAGTTCGGAAGCCACGGCCATGGCCTTGTCGATTGGGATGGCGAAACCGATCCCCTGGGCGCCGGCCCGGACGGCCACGTTGATGCCGATCATATCGCCGTCGATATTCAGAAGCGGCCCGCCCGAGTTGCCCGGGTTGATGCTCGCGTCGGTCTGGATCAAGTCGCCGTAGAACTGGGCGTCGCTGACCTGGACGGCCCGGTGCAGGGCGCTGATGATGCCCCGGGTGACCGTATGCTCGTAGCCGTAGGCGTTGCCCACGGCGATCACCGGTTCGCCCGTCATCAGGTCGGACGACTTGCCGATCCGGATCACCGGCAGCTTTTCTTCGAGGTCGATTTTGATGATGGCCAGGTCGGTTTCGCGGTCGCGTGCGATCAAACGGGCGGCGCATTGGCGTTTGTCGGCCAGGATCACCTTGATCTGAGCCACGCCGTTGACGACGTGGTGGTTGGTGATGACGTAGCCCCGCTCGTCGATGACGATGCCCGTGCCCATGCCGTTGACCCGGCGTCCGACTTCCGACGGATCGGCCGTCGTGTCGCCCGGCTCGACGGTCTTCTCGCCGCGGATGTTCACCACGGAGTCCTTGGCCCCTTGGAAGGCCTTGACCACGGGGGTCATCCGTTGCGAAGAGGCGTCGGCCGTCAGGCCGCCCAGGAGCAGTCCGCTGGCGGTCGCCAGCAAGAGCACCGCGCGAAGTCGGAGCGAGGCAAACGAGCCGTGAGAACGTTCGTGCATGGCGGCAGTGTCAGCGCAGTCGGTGGGATAGCGGGACGGCGGTGCCGCCTGTGGCACGGCCCTTTGGAGTGCCCGAGGTCCACTATTGGGAGAACAGGCACCCCAAAGGAGATCGTCGCAACTTGCCGGATGCCTTGACCGGAGGGGTTATGACGCGGAATAGACTGCCCAAATTACCATGAGGATTTAGGGGCGGGAGGCGAGGAACGAGGGACGAGGGAAGAAGGCGACCGTAGGGCGAAAAGAGCCACCTTGAGGGCGGTTTTCGCACCCGGCCTCCAGTGGCTCCCGGCTGAATTCACCTGTAGGGAACGCCCTCTGCTATTTACTTGTACGGAACGACCTCTGAATTGACCTGTAGGGAACGCCCTCCGTGGCGTTCCGGGGCGCCGGGTTGCATTGGGTCTCGTAAATCCAGGAACGCCACAGAGGGCGTTCCCTACAGAAGGAGCGTTGCGACTCGCGGGGCCCAGCAAGGCCGTCTACGAACGGCGCGAAGCCCAGCTTCCCCGGGCGGTGCGGGAAGGATCGCCAGAGGCGGTCTCGGTTTCCGTCGGCGGCTGGAAGATCCAGGCCGGCGCCGATCGGGACGAGGCCTGCTGCTTCGAGGGCGACGGCGCGGGAATCACCTCACGCTGAGGCGCCGGTTCGTCGGGTGGACACTCGGGCTGCAGTGGAACCGCGCAGTCGGGCACGAAGTCGAGCGACCGGGGCAGCGTCATTGGTCCGTGTGGCGGCATGAGGCCCGATTCTCCCTCGCGCGGTGCGAAGGCCGGACGCGTGGGCACCGGGAAGAACCGTGGTTCGTTGTGGTATCCGGTTTGAGCCACAGCCCCTCCTTGGCCCATGGCGTTGGGCCCAGGCGCACAAACGGCCGGCGCGGCAGGGGCCGGATTCGTGTGACAGACGGATTCGATACACTCGCCGCCTGGTTCGGCCAGGGCCTCGTTGTAGTCGGCCCCTCGGCTCTTCAGCCACGGGATACGGTTCAGTTCCAGGGCGAAATCTCCGCGGACAATCAGTCCATGCCGAGGACGCGGCCAGCAGCCGGAACAGATCATAATCAGTGCCAGCCCTACCGCCAGGCAGACAACCTGTCGAACGAGTTGTGCGCGCACGGTCTTTCCCCCACCAAGAACGGCTCGATTCTCCGACGGTCACACCTGAAGCGCACCGGCTCCCGGCAGCTTCCGTCCCCGGTAGAATCGGCCGGTAACCAGCCCGAATATTAGGAATAACCGGCAAAGTCGGCCTATTTTGGAGAGGGGATTGGGGATTAGGGATTGGGGATTAGGGGTGAGGGACAGAAACCGAGTGGGGGGCAGCCCCCAATCCCTAATCCCCAATCCCCAATCCCCCCTCTAAAGCGTCCTAATGTGGAACCCGCCGTCCACATTAATGCACTCGCCCGTGCTGAAGGGGAAATAGTCGGAGACGATGGCGGCCACGGCGCGGCCGATGTCCTCGGGCTGGCCCCAGCGGCGGATGGGCCAGAGGCCGTCGGCGATGAGCTGGTCGTATTTCTCCTTGACCGAAGCGGTCATGTCGCTGGCGATCACGCCGGGGGCGATCTCGAACACGCTGATCCCGTTGTCGGCCAGCCGCTGGGCGAACAGCCGGGTCATCATGCTCACGCCCGCCTTGGACATGCAGTAGTCGGCCCGATTCACCGAGATCGTGTGCGAAGAAATGGACGAGATATTGATGATCTTGCCGCCGGGCATCGCGCCCCGGTCGATCAGATCGATCATCGTGTGGGCGACCGCTTGGGTCAGGAAGAAGGGCCCCTTGAGGTTCGTGTTGAAGACAGCGTCCCAGCTTTCCTCGGTGGCCTCGAGAATGTCCTTGCGGCCGACGCTGGAGATGCCGGCGTTGTTGACCAGGACGTCGAGCCGGCCGAATGTGTCCAGGGCCGCGCGGACGAGCCCCGCCCGGTCGTCCGGCGAGCGGACGTCGCCTTTTACCGCAACCGCCTGGCCGCCGCTGCCGATAATTTTGGCAACCACCTCGTCGGCGGCGTCGGATCGGGTGGCGTAGTTCACCACGACGCCATAGCCGAGTTTGCCGAGCTCTAGGCAAATCCCCCGTCCGATCCCCCGCGAGCCCCCAGTCACCAGCGCCGCCCGCCTGTCCATTCCGATTTCCCCCTAGAGAGCAGAAAAATACCAGCCTGCACGGCCGATCTGGCCAGCCTAGAAGTTCGGACTCGCGGTGTCAAGCAACGACGGCTCCCTGTCAGAGGGGGCACGGCAGTGAGAAGCTTATCACTACCTGTTGCCCACTATCCGTTTCTCCACGCATCTGCCAAAATGGCATCCCACGAATTTCGCAAAAGGAGCCCGGTCTGGTTTGAAATAGGAAGCTCGATTCACAACTCGTTTACTGCCAACCGATTGCGACCACGCGGCTTCGTTGGCACGCTGGTTGCATCACAAAGGCCCCCAAACACGCTCGGCTGCCAATCCGTGGTCGGCGTATAGTCTTACCCATGAACGTTGCCGCCCGGCAGCAGAACACTGCGCGACACCGGCCGGGCGTACCCGTATTCTCGCCAGCAACAGGAGGAATCCGCTGTGGCAAAACAGATGGTCTTTGATGACGAAGCACGGCAACCCCTGGCCGCGGGAGTGGCCAAGCTCGCCCGGGCGGTCCAGAGCACTTTGGGCCCACGCGGCCGCAACGCCGTGCTCGACAAGGGCTGGGGCGCCCCGAAGGTGACCAAGGACGGCGTGACCGTGGCCGAGGACGTCGACCTGGACGACCCCTACGAAAACCTGGGCGCCCAGTTGGTCAAGGAAGCCGCCAGCAAGACCAACGACGTGGCCGGCGACGGCACGACCACGGCGACGGTCCTGGCCGAAGCGATCTACAAGGAAGGACTCCGGATGGTCGCCGCGGGCGCCGACCCGATGTCGCTCTCCCGAGGAATCCAAAAGGCGGCCCAAGCGGTCATCACGGCCGTCGGCAAGATGGCCACGCCGGTCGACGCCAAGAGCAAGAAGGAAATCCAGCAGGTCGCCACCATTGCCGGCAACAACGACCCGTCGATCGGCGCGGTCCTGGCCGAGGCCTTTTTGAAGGTCGGCAAGGACGGCGTCATCACGGTCGAAGAGGGCCGGCAGTCGGAAACCTACGTCGACGTCGTCGAGGGCATGCAGTTCGACCGCGGCTACCTCTCGCCCCACTTCGTCACCGACCAGGAACACCAGGTCTGCGAACTGGAGAACTGCCTCGTCCTCATCCATGAGGAAAAGATCTCCAACGCGAAGAACCTGGTTCCGCTGTTGGAAGCGGTCAGCAAGGCCAACAGGCCGCTTTTGATCATTGCCGAGGACATCGAGGGCGAAGCCCTGGCCACGCTGGTGGTCAACAAGATGCGGAGCATCCTCAACGTCTGTGCCGTCAAGGCGCCCGGCTACGGCGACCGCCGCAAGGCCATGCTCGGCGACATCGCCGCCGTGACCGGCGGCCAGGCCATCTTCAAGGACCTGGGCGTTTCGCTCGACTCGGTGAAGCTCTCCGACCTGGGCAAGGCCAGGAAGGTCATCATCTCCTCCGACAACACGACCGTGGTCAAGGGCGGCGGCGACAAGGCGGCCATCGACGGCCGTGCCGACCAGATCCGCCAGGAAATCGAGACCACCACGAGCGACTACGATAAAGAGAAGCTTCAGGAACGTCTGGCCAAACTGGCCGGCGGCGTCGCCCAGATCAACTGCGGGGCGGTGACCGAGACCGAGATGAAAGAACGCAAGGCCCTGTTGGAGGACGCCCGCGCCGCGACCCAGGCGGCCCTGGAAGAAGGCATCGTGCCCGGCGGCGGCGTCGCCCTGCTGCGATGCGACAAGGTCCTGAAGAAGCTCGAACTCGAAGGCGACGAAGCCCTTGGGGCCAAGATCGTCCAGAACGTGCTGGACGCGCCCCTTCGGGCGATCGCCACTAATGCGGGCGCCGACGGGGCCGTCGTGGTCAACCGTGTCCGCAACATGAAGAGCAAGACCGAAGGCTATGACGCCGAGCGCGACACCTATTGCGATCTGGTCGAGGCGGGCATCATCGACCCGGCCAAGGTCGTCCGGACCGCCATGCAAAACGCCTCGAGCGTCGCGGCGTTGCTGCTGACCACCTCCTGCCTGGTGACCGACATCCCGAAGGAAGACGACGGCCAGGCCGGCCCTCCAGGCGGCCCCGGAGGCATGGGCGGCATGGGCGGTATGGGCGGCGGCATGCCGGGCATGGGCGGCATGGGCGGAATGGGCTTCTAGCTCGCGGCTTCCTGTCTGACAGAACTAACAAAAAACTTCAACATACCAGTCACAAGGAATCGGATCATGAAGGATATCAAGTTGCGACCTCTGGACGATCGGATTGTGGTCGAGCCCGTCGAGGCCGAAGAGATGACCGCCGGCGGCATCGTGTTGCCCGACACGGCCAAGGAAAAGCCCCAGCGCGGCACGGTTCTGGCCGTCGGCCCTGGCAAGCTGTTGGACAGCGGCCAGCGCGGCGAGCTGTCGGTGGCCGTGGGCGACGAAGTGATCTACGGCAAGTACTCGGGGAGCGATTTCGAAGTCGAAGGCCGCGAGGTGAAGATCCTCCGAGAGACCGACGTCCTGGCTAAGGTCGTCAAATAACCATCGCAAAACGACTCGCCCGGGTGGCTGGGGCATCTGCCCCAGAACGTTTCCACCTGGGGCAAATGCCCCAGCCACCCAACACCCTGGGCGTTCGCATCACGAAATAACCCAAACCATGAGGAACCGCCATCGTGGCTAAACAACTATTATTTGACGACACGGCCCGACAGAGGATGCTCTGCGGCGTGAACAAACTGGCCGACGTGGTCGCGGTGACGATGGGCCCCACGGGCCGCAACGTCATCCTCGACAAGTCGTTCGGCGGCCCGACCGTCACCAAGGACGGCGTGTCGGTGAGCAAGGAAATCGAGCTGGAA
>JAFGFF010000458.1 GCA_016931075.1 Pirellulales bacterium
GCGTGCTCGAAACGGCCTGGGAGGAACTCGATCGGAAGGTCCAACGCGACCTGCTCTGGGGCACGGGCGAACGGCACATCACGTTCACCTGGCGGGCTGGCCCCTCCGGACGCAAGTGGGGCGGGACCTACGAGGGCATTATCCCGAAGCTCATCTCACAATACCGCAACACGCGAAGCCGGATGCAGCGCCGGTCACTCGAAAAATACATGCGGGTCGTGCCGTGCGTGCATTGCGAGGGACAACGGCTGCACCGGCAAGCCCGGGCCGTCCGGCTGGCGAGCCGCGCGGCGCGGTTCAAGTCGCGGCCCTGGCTCTCGTTGCCCGACGTGTGTGCCCTGCCCGTCACGGCGGCCAAGGAGTTCTTCGACCACCTCGACCTGGACGACGTCGGCCGGGCGATCGGGGGCGAGGCGATCAAGGAGATTCGCGGCCGGCTCGACTTCCTGACCGACGTGGGCCTGGACTACCTGTCGCTCGACCGGACCGCCCCGACCCTTTCGGGCGGCGAGATGCAGCGGATCCGCCTGGCCGGGCAAATCGGCTGTGGACTGGTCGGCGTGCTCTATATCCTCGACGAACCGTCGATCGGATTGCACCCCCGCGACAACGACCGGCTGTTGGAAACGTTGGCTCGACTGCGCGACCAGGGCAATACAGTATTAGTCGTTGAGCACGACGAAGACACCATGCGGGCGGCCGACCATATCGTCGATTTCGGACCCGGCCCGGGTGTACGCGGCGGAGAGGTCGTCGCCGCCGGACCGGTCGACCAGATCGTGTCCGAAACGAAGAGCCTGACCGGGGCCTATCTCTCAGGCAAGCGAAAAATCGCCGTACCCCCGACGCGCCGCGGCGGCTCGGGCAAGTCGTTGGTGGTTCGCAATGCCTCGCACAACAACCTGAAGAACGTCGACGTTGAAATTCCGCTCGGCCGGTTCGTCTGCGTGACCGGGGTGAGCGGCTCGGGCAAGAGTTCGCTGGTCAACGACATCCTGGTCGAGGCCCTGCGGCGCGACCTGAACGGCGGGCTGGGCGAGCCGGGCGACCACGAGGCGATCGAAGGGCTCGACCACCTCGACAAGATGATCTCGATCGACCAATCGCCCATCGGCCGCACGCCGCGAAGCAACCCGGGCACGTACATCAAGGTTTTTGACGAAATCCGCAGCCTGTACACCCAACTCCCGCAGTCGAAAACGCGTGGCTACAAGCCGGGGCGGTTCAGTTTCAACGTGGCCGGCGGACGGTGCGAAGCCTGCGAAGGCAACGGCTCGACCCGGCTCGAGATGGACTTCCTGGCCGACATCTGGGTCACTTGCCCCGTGTGCAAGGGCCACCGATTCAACCGCGAAACGCTGCAAGTCCAGTTCAAGGGCAAGTCGATCGCCCAAGTCCTCGAAATGGACATCCAAGAGGCCCTGGCTCATTTCGAAAACGTGCCCAAGATCCATCACAAGCTGCAAACCCTGCACGCCGTGGGCCTGGACTACATGAAGCTGGGCCAGCCCTCGCCCACGCTCTCCGGCGGCGAGGCCCAACGGATCAAGCTGGCCCGCGAACTGGTCAAAAAAAGCACAGGCAGCACCCTCTACCTGTTGGACGAGCCGACCACCGGCCTGCACTTCGCCGACATCGAGTTGTTGCTGAAGGTCTTGCACGATTTCGTCGACGCGGGCAACACGGTGCTCGTCGTCGAGCACAACCTCGAGGTGATCAAAACGGCCGACTGGATCATCGACCTGGGGCCCGAGGGAGGCGAGGCGGGCGGCCAGATCGTCGCCGCCGGCACGCCCGAGGAGGTCGCCCGGGCGAAAAATTCCCACACCGGCCGGGTCCTTCGCGACTTTCTCGATAGCCCCGCGTCTTCCTCGAAATCGAAGAAAACGAAAGCCATCACGAAAACCCGCTCGGCGACGAAACAAGAGCGCCGTGTCGCCCTGGCCGAGTCGATCCAAGTTCGAGGCGCCCGGCAGCATAACCTCAAGGGCGTCGACGTCGAGATCCCACGCGATCGGATGACCGTCTGCTGCGGCGTGAGCGGATCGGGTAAGACGTCGCTGGCCATGGACACGATCTACGCCGAGGGCCAACGCCGCTACGTCGAAAGCCTCAGCGCCTACGCCCGGCAGTTCGTCGGCCAGATGCAAAAACCCCGGTTGGACCACATCGAGGGCCTCTCGCCGGCCATCGCCATCGAGCAGAAGCACACGGTCAGCAGCCCTCGCAGCACGGTCGGCACGGTGACCGAAATCTACGACTACCTGCGGATTTTGACCGCCCGGCTGGGCCAGCCGTATTGTCCCGACTGCAACGTGCCGATCGGCACGCAGTCGGCCGACGAGGTAATCGGCAAGATCATGGCCCATCGCCAGGGCACGCGGCTGTACCTCATGGCCCCGCTCGAGGTCCAGGTGGGCGAGCGGTACGAGACGCTGTTCGAGGAGATCCGCGCCTCGGGCTACGTCCGCGTGCGGATCGACAGCGAAACCTACTCGATCGACGACGTGCCCACGATCGACCGCCGCCGCCGGCACCTGGTCGAGGTCGTGGTCGATCGCGTGGTCGTGCGTCACGAGGCCCAAAGCCGGATCGCCGACAGCGTCGAGAACGCCCTTTCGTTGGGCAATGGTGTGCTGCGCGTGGCCCATCCTAAGGAAAGCGTGCCCGAGGCGAAGTGGAAGGTCGACGTCCACAGCCAGCACTTCGCCTGCGACCGGTGCGGCCGGAGTTTTGAGCCGCTGGCTCCGCACCATTTCTCGTTCAACAGCTCGCTGGGCTGGTGCGAGGCGTGCGAAGGGCTGGGCACCCAGATCGGCGCCAACCCGGCCTCGCTCTTACACGATGCCGGCTTAACGCTAGCCCAAGGGGCGATCGACCTTTGGCCCCGAGCCGACAGCCGGCTGTTCGGGCTGATGCTCGAGGCCTTCTCCCGCGCGACCGGCGTTCCGGCCGACGCGCCCTACGACCAGCTTGGCGCGAAACATCGCCGCGTCCTGTTGCACGGCACGGGCGACGCGTGGATCGACGTGATCGACGTCGAGACAAAAAAACCGAAAGGCAAATCCAAGAAGAAGGCCGCGCCGAAATCGGAGCTGCCGCTCTTCCGGTTCCAATACAAGGGGCTCTATCCGGCGTTGGACGAGGCCAGCCGTGTGTCGCCCCGGTTGCGGACCCGGCTGGAGCATCTGGTCGACGAGGTCGAGTGTTCGGAGTGCGGCGGCAGCCGGCTTCGCGACGACGCGGCCGCCGTGCAGCTTCGCGGCCTGACGATCGACGAGCTGTGCCGCAAGCCGCTCGGGGCCCTGTTGGAGTGGTTCCAGGCCTGGAAACCCGATACGGTCGAACGCCAGATCGCCGGCGAACTGATCCGTGAAATCGGCAACCGGTTGACGTTCCTGGTCGACGTGGGGCTCGAGTATTTGACGCTCGCCCGACCGACGCCGACGCTCTCCGGCGGCGAAATGCAGCGGATTCGCCTGGCCTCGCAGGTCGGCAGCGGCCTGTGCGGCGTGCTCTACGTCCTGGACGAGCCGACCATCGGTCTGCACCCCCGCGACAACCGCCGGCTGCTCTCGGCCCTGCACAAACTCCGCGACCTGGGCAACACGCTCCTGCTGGTCGAACACGACCGCGAGGTGATCCGGGCGGCCGACCAACTGCTCGACTTCGGCCCCGGCGCCGGAAGCCACGGCGGCCAGGTCGTCGCCCGGGGCACGCCCCAGGAAATCCAGCGGCGGCGCGGTTCGGTCACCGGCCCTTACCTCTCTGGCAAGAAGGCCATCCCCGTGCCGACCAACCGGCGAATGCTGCTCCCCTCTCCCACTGGGAGAGGGGCCGGGGGTGAGGGTGCGTCGAGCAAGAAACCGGCCGGCAAATCAAAGGGATCAAAGACCAAGTCACGCTCTTCCAAAACGCAACCCGCCCTCACCCGGCGGCTGCGCCGCCACCCTCTCCCAAAGGGAGAGGGAATTTTGCCGCCCGGCGGCGGTTGGCTCGACGTGATCGGGGCCCGGCATCACAATCTCAAAAACATCGACGTCCAAATCCCGCTGGGCACGCTGACCGTGATCGCCGGGCCCAGCGGCAGCGGGAAGAGTTCGCTGGTCGACGACATTATTTTCGCCGAGCTTGCCCGAACGCTCCATCGGGCCAAGGGCTTCGCCGGCGCGCACGACACGATCCGGGGAGTCGAGCAGATCAACAAGGTGATCCGCGTCGACCAGCAGCCGTTGGGCCAGACGCCCACCTCGAACGCGGCCACGTTCACCGGCGTGTTCGACCTGATCCGCTCGCTTTTCGCCCAACTGCCCGAGTCGCGGATGCGGGGCTACACGCCGCGCCGGTTCAGCTTCAACGTGCCGGGCGGACGGTGCGAGAAGTGCGAAGGCAACGGCCAACTCAAGATCGAGATGCACTTCCTGCCCGACGTCTGGATCGAGTGCGACGCCTGCGGCGGCCGGCGCTACGACGCCGAGACGCTCGACGTCCGGTTCCACGGCCAGTCGATCGCCGACGTGCTCGACATGTCGTGCGGCGAGGCGATCTGCCTGTTCGCCAGCATCCCGAAGATCCGCCGCATCCTCCAGACGCTTTGCGACGTGGGGCTCGATTATCTTTCGCTGGGCCAACCGGCCCCGACCCTCTCGGGCGGCGAAGCCCAACGGGTCAAACTGGCGGCCGAACTCTCGCGTCCCGACACGGGCAATACGCTCTATCTTTTGGACGAACCGACCACCGGGCTGCATTTCGACGACCTGGCCAAGCTGCTCGACGTGCTCAACCGGCTGGTCGACCTGGGCAACACGGTCGTCGTGATCGAGCACAACCTCGACGTGATCAAGAC
>JAFGFF010000459.1 GCA_016931075.1 Pirellulales bacterium
ATGGCCGCCGGCTTGACCGACCATCTGTGGTCCCTCCGAGAATGGTTAGCCTTCCCCGCAGTGCAACGCGAGTAGGCCACAAGGGGATCTTGTCGCCCTTGATAAACGCCTTTTCAAGCAGCGCACGGATTTCGTCCGGCGTTGCCCCTTTGTAATGTTTCGCACTCAACCCAACCGTCCCGTCATGCAGGGCCGTCACTTCGAACTTGCCCAGCATCATCCGGTAGTAGCCCGGCGCCTGCTTCTTCGCCATCGGTGCGGCGGCGAGGGCGTTTTGTGTCACGAGGCATGAAAAGAGGACTAGCAGGATCATCATGTTGTGTTGCGAAACGGTCCATATGCATTTCATGGAAGAGACTCCTTGCTGTTTGTTCCAATATGGATGTATGCCTGGGTGGCAGTAGGGTGGGGCACACTTGCCCCACCAGATTCGCGCCGTTGTAGGTTTGGTGGGGCAAGTGTGCCCCACCCTACAATTCTATTGACGCCACTCAGAGTTGAGCGTATCGACGGGGGAAATTGGGATCAAGCCCTGGGAAAGGGCGAATGGCTCCACACCCTCCCCCTTGAGAGGCAACGAGCCGATCTGTTAGCATGGCGGCATGAGCAACGCCGTGACACCGATGATGCGACAGTACCTGGACGCCAAACGAGCGTGCCCGGAGGCGATTCTGCTTTTCCGGATGGGCGATTTTTATGAGCTGTTTCACGATGACGCGAAGATCGCCGCGAAAACGCTCGGGCTGGCGCTCACCAGCCGGGACAAGGGCGAGGACCCGATCCCGATGGCCGGGTTCCCGCACCATCAGCTCGACAGCTACTTGGGCAAGCTGATCACGGCCGGGATGCGGGTGGCCGTGTGCGATCAGGTCGAAGATCCGAAGGAGGCCAAGGGCCTGGTCCGCCGCGAGATCACCCGGGTTGTCTCGCCCGGCACGGTCACCGACGAGGCCCTGCTCGATCCGCGCGAGAGCAACTACCTGGCGGCTGTCACGCCGGGCGACGAGCATTCGGGCCGGCCGGCCGGGTTGGCCTGGATCGAGTTGTCGACCGGCCGGTTCGTCGCCACGGGCGTCGACCCGCGACAACTGTCCGACCAACTCGCCCGGATCGCTCCGGCCGAATGTCTTTTGGCCGACGACGCCCCGCCCGTGCCCGGTCCGATGGAAGAGCGAATGATGCTCACGCGTCGGCCCGGTTGGGCGTTTGGGCTCGATGCCTCGCGCAAGGCGTTGGCCGCCCATTTCGGCACGGCCGGTCTGGACGGGTTCGGGTTCACCGACGACCCGGCCGACCTCGAAGCGATCCGCGCGGCGGGCGCCATTCTTGATTATCTGGTCGAAACACAAAAGGCCTCGTTGGTCCACGTCGATCGGCTCGTGCCCTACCGAAGCTCGGGCACGCTCGAGATCGACGAATCAAGCCGGCGGAGCCTGGAACTGACGCGAACGATCCGTGACGGACGCCGCGAAGGGTCGCTGCTGGCCGTGTTGGATCGCTCAGCCACGGCGATGGGCTCGCGGATGCTGGCCGACTGGCTGGCCAACCCGCTGGTTGCGGTCGAACCGATCCGCGCCCGGCACGAAGCGGTCGGCGAACTGCTCAATGACGCAACGCTCACGGCCGAGCTGCGGCAGGGCTTGCGGCAAGTCTACGATGTTGAACGATTGCTGGCCCGGGTGGCCACAGGTCGGGCGAGTCCTCGCGACTTGAGTTTCCTGGGCCGAACGCTGGCCGCGCTGCCTAAGCTCAAGGCCAAGCTGACCGGCCGGCAATGCGGTCTGTTGAAAAAGCTTGAAGGCGAGGTTGACCTGTGCGCCGAGCTGCGCGGCCGGCTCGATGCGGCGCTGGCCGACGAATGCCCGCTGACCAGTCGTGAAGGCGGCTTCATCCGCTCGGGCTTCAGCCGAGAACTCGATGCCCTGCGCGAACTGACCAGCGGCGGCAAACAGTGGATCGCCCAATACCAGGCGGCCGAAACCCAGCGGTCGGGCATCCCCAGCCTGAAGGTCGGCTTCAACAAGGTGTTTGGTTATTATCTCGAAGTAACCAATACGCACCGCGACAAGGTACCTGATGAATACATCCGCAAGCAGACGCTCAAGAACGCCGAGCGTTACATCACGCCCGAGTTGAAGGAGTACGAAGAAAAAGTCCTCACGGCCGACGAGAAGGCGAAGGACTTGGAGTACACGCTGTTCGTCGAGCTGCGCGACGCGGTGGCGGCCCAGCGGCGTCGGATGCAATCGACCGCGGCGGCCCTGGCCCAGGTCGACGTCCTGGCCGGCCTGGCCGAGTTGGCCCGGGAGCGTAACTACTGCCGACCAGAGATGACCGAGGAACCGATATTAAGAATCATCGACGGGCGTCACCCGGTGTTGGACATCGTCGAGCCGGACGGAACGTTCGTGCCCAACGACACGGTGGCCAACAGCGACGAGGGCACGATCCTCCTGATCACCGGTCCGAACATGGCCGGCAAGAGCACGTACATCCGCCAGGTGGCCCTGATCACGCTGATGGCCCAATTGGGCAGCTTCGTCCCGGCGTCCGAGGCGACCGTGGGCGTGGCCGACCGGATTTTCGCCCGGGTGGGCGCCAGCGACGAGCTTTCACGCGGCCAGAGCACGTTCATGGTCGAGATGACCGAGACGGCCCGAATCTTGAACACGGCCACGCGGCGGAGCCTCGTCATCCTGGACGAAATCGGCCGGGGCACGAGCACCTACGACGGGATTTCGCTGGCCTGGGCCGTGGTCGAGCATCTCGACGCCAACCTGGGCTGCCGCACGCTCTTCGCCACGCACTACCACGAGCTGACCGACCTGGCCGGCGAGCTGTCGCATGTGCGCAACTACAACGTGGCGGTCCGCGAGTGGCAGGACGAGGTCGTCTTTCTTCACAAGATCGTGCCCGGCGCCGCCGACAAGAGCTACGGCATCCACGTCGCCCGACTGGCCGGCGTGCCCCGCGGCGTGGTCCATCGGGCCAAAGACATCCTGGCCCAACTGGAAGAAGAACACCTGGCCGCCACCGACCGCGCGAAGATCACGGCCCCGAAGGTCTCGAAGAAACCGGCCGACATCCAGCTCACCCTCTTCGGACCGAGCGAACATCCGCTCTTGGACGAAATCCGCCGCCTCGATCCCAACGCAATGACGCCCTTGGACGCGCTGGCCCAAATCCAACGCTGGAAAGACGTCCTGGCCGAAGAAGCGAAGAAGCCGGGACGATAGAGCGGAGGGTGGCACTGGCGCGAGCAAGTGGTGCCCTGCGGCCAATTGGCGGGCAAAACAGGACCTACCGCAACCCACTCTCGCCCGGCGGCTGCGTTGCCACCCTCTCAAAAAAAGGAATAGGAAGAACGTCATCTCCTCTACTAGAAGATACCTCGCCGTCGCGTTGACACATTACCCGAAATTGCTATACTGATATTAATCTTTTCGTGAGCCAGCTTTTTAGGTGTGCTGGGTTGCCTCAGGGCAAAAGCATTCGGCAACTCGTACATAGAGAGGTTCACATGCTCACATCATCGGTCCTGATCGGACGTGTTGCACATCCGTCGCGTCATTTCCATCCGTAGGGCATTTTTGCGTATGTCCACTCGTCTACTCCGCTGTGAACGACTCGAAGACCGGCGACTTCTGGCCGTCTTGATGGTTGACGCTGACGCAACCCCCGGAGGCAATGGCTTAGCTTGGGGCACGGCGTTCCAAGACTTGCAGTACGCCTTGACCGAGGCCGCCGTAATCAATGCCGACGACGACACCGGTAACGACATCGACTCCATCTGGATCGCTGAAGGTACATATAAGCCCTCGTTGCGTCTAGAGTCTAGTCTCGCCCGATCCGCCTCCTTCTCCCTCATCGACAACGTTACCCTCTACGGCGGCTTCTCGGGTGTTGAGGCAGCTCTCGATGACCGTGACTGGTTTGGCCACGTCGTTACCCTGTCTGGCAACCTTGGCTCAACTAACGACTGGGACAACGCATACACCGTTGTCTATTGTGGTGAGAGCGTTGAAGCAGTCCTCGATGGAATTGTTATTACGGATGGAAATGCTGACCACTCCTACATTGGAAGCCATCCGGAAAGAAGGAGTGGTGCTGGCATCTACAACACGGGCACACTTTTAGTCACTAATTGTACGCTCTCAGACAATTCGGCCACAGGTGGCGGCGAAGGACAAGGTAACGGTGGTGGGATTTTCAATTCCAACACGCTGACAGTCGTAAATTGCGTGCTATCGAACAACTCGGCGAGCAATCCCTATAATCCTTACGGCAACGGTGGTGGAATTTGCAGTTCAGGCGCATTGACCGTAACGGACTGCACATTCTCAGGCAACTCAGCGCACTATTACGGGGGTGCAATTTACGGTTCTGGCACGGTTGCAAACTGTATATTCTCAGCCAATTCCGCAGAATATGGCGGCGGAATCTGCACTCCCTCTTCCAGCGCGCTGGTGGTCACAGAATCCATGTTCTTCGATAACTCAGGCTACAGGGGCGGCGGAATCTGGAATTCTAGTTCTGGTATATTGACAAGCAGAAACTGTACGCTATCGGACAATTCGGCTACCTATGGTGGTGGGATTTCCAACTCCGGAACGTTAACTGTCAACGAGTGCTCGCTGTTACGCAATGGAGCTAATTACGGAGGTGGGATCAGCAACAGTGGCACGTTGATGGTCGAGAAATCCTCTATTTCTGAGAATCGTTCCGGCAACAACGGTGCCGGAATCGAAAACTCAGGTACACTCACGATCATGGGCTCTCTGGTATCGGAGAACCAGGCTACCATCGGTGGTGGAATTGCTAATTCAGACACACTAACGATTACGGATTGTACGCTTGTAAATAATTCTGCTGTCCGGGGCGGTGCCTTCTATGGCACTGGCACACTGGTAGTCACGGAAACGATACTCTTGGGCAACTCGGCCAAAGACGTTGGTGGCGCAATCTACAACTCTGGCACACTCGTGGTGACGGCTACAAACTGCACGATCTCAGGCAACTCGTCTGACAACGACGGTGGTGCGATTTTCAACTCGTACGGCGGCAAACTGTCGTTCACGAACTCCACAATTTCGTACAATTCGGCATACGACTGCGGCGGTGGAATCCACAGTTTCGACACCGTGATTCTTACGAACTGTACGGTTTTAGGCAACTCAGCCAACTTGGCTGGCGGAATTGCTCTCTATTCTAGCAGTTGCTTAGTGATACTGAATAACACAATAATTGCTAGTAACAATGGGATGTCCTACCCAGACATCTGGCATGCATTGGGTGCTCTTTCCGGTTCCTATAATCTGATCGGCGCCAGCTCGGGTCAGTCAGTGTTGGTCGATGGGGTTGACGGCAATCAGGTCGGTACTATCGCATCACCAATCGATCCGATGCTGAGCGAGTGGGGAGTTCCCTTGCCAGGTAGCCCAGCGATTAATGCAGGAAGCAATGTGCTGGCGGTTGATACTGAGGGCGAGTCATTGCTCGTTGACCGTAAAGGGCGACAGCGGGTGTTGTACGAGATCGTGGACATCGGGGCGTATGAGTTCGGTTTGCCGGGCGACGCGAGTCAGGACTACCAGGTCGACGATGCCGACGCCCAGATCCTGGCCGCTCATTGGCTGATGCGAGAAGGTGCTAGATGGGAACTAGGCGACTTCAACGGCGATGGCCGGGTGGACGACCTGGATGCCTCGATCATGGCGGCCCATTGGGGGACGGTTGTGGAGTTCAGGGGAAGCAACGCGGGCGATACGACCGGTCCGAAAGATGCGGGCGAGGAGGCAGACCCGTGGGCCGAGTTCGGACGTATCGGGCCGCGCAGGATGACTGGACCGGTTCTCGCGCCGCCACGGACGATGCTATTGCAGTCGGTCGTGGCCGGCCAGCGAAAGGCGGAACGTGTGGGGCTGGCTTTGCCTGTTGAAGAACAGGCCGCCCTGGTGGCTGAGGAAGAAGCCCTCGCGTCCAGTGCTGATCCATCGGACGCATTGCCCGATCCACTGGCCTGGGCGTGGGAAATGACCCAGGCTCAAGTCCGACGTCACACGATGACCAAGATCAACGCCCCGGCCCGTGCCGTTGACTATCTGTTAGCCCGACACGCGTTCGACCGATGGACGTAGCTAACGGGTAAAGAGGAGTGCCACTGGCTCTGCCAGTGCCTGCCAGTGCCTTTGGAGGGCCGCCCTCCGTCGTGGCTGCACGGTCCGAACAACGGACGTGACGTAGTGCGTCCCACTGGTGGTTTGTGTTATCTCACGGCACTGGCGGAGCCAGTGGCACCCTGAGGCCAGTTGTTGGCAACACGGGATCTGCTGCAGACCGCCCTCACCTGGCGGCTGCGCCGCCACCCTCTCCCAAAGGGAGAGGGAAGGTTGAATGCCTACGACTATCTGCGTTCATCCGTGTTCATCTGTGGCCCCTTCCCTCTCTTCACCTAGAAACCGCTCGATTGCCGCAATGACTTCCTGCGGAGCATCTTCGACGACGTAATGCCCAGCCTGTTCGAGGCGGTGGACGTGGGCGTGGGGGAAGAAGTCGAGGAAGCGGTCGAGGAAGGCGGGCGTGAAGCACCAGTCTTTCATGCCCCAGATCAGGCAGACGGGCCGGTCGGCCAGGCGGGGCAGGGACTGTTCGAGTTGATGGAGCGCGGTATAGCTCGGGTGACTGGGTCGCAGGGGAATGTCGTAGACGAACTCCATGAGGGCTCGGCGGCGGGACCAGGTGTCGTAGGGAGCCAATAGGCCGGCGCGGACGGCCGGGACCAACGGGCGGGTGACGGCCATCTGGATGGCGGCCCGGGCGAAAAGGTTCAGGCCTTGCACGCCCAGCCGGCCGAGGATCGGCGCGCGGCAGACGCGGATCCGAAAGGGAATCCGGGTCGAGCGGAAGGCGGCCGTGTTCAGCAGGACGAAGCGTCCGAACCGATCGGGCACGGCGGCCGCCGCGCCCAGACCGATCGCCCCGCCCCAGTCGTGGGCCACCAGCGTCACGTCCCGCAAGTCGAGCCGTTCGATCAATGCGACCAGATCGTCGATTCGTCGGGCAAGCCGGTAGGAATAGGTCCCGGGCTCGGGCCGGGAAGAAAAGCCGCAGCCAACGTGGTCGGGCACGACGACCCGGTATCGCTCACCGAAGGCCTTGACCAGTTCCCGCCAGTAGAACGACCAGGTGGGATTGCCGTGGACCATCAGGAGTGGCCGTCCATTTCCCTCGTCGAGGTAGTGGATCCGCTGGCCGCCGATTTCGGCGAAATGGGATTCAAACGGGTACAACGCCCGCCAGGTGGAGTCCGTTTCGCCGCTGTTTTCCCGAGTCATTCGGCCAGTATACGCCGATCTGTCCACTGGCAGAAGGCCCCGAGCCGTCCTCCAGCCCGCCTTGATGCAGGGGACCACTGGGCCCTACAATGGTTGGACACGCGGTTGCTGGAGAATACTTCGTTGCCCATAAACGCACTGCAATGAGCGAAGACTATTATCGAATCCTGGGGGTGCGGCGGGACGCGTCGGCGGACGAGATTCAGAACGCCTATCGCGATCTGGCGCGGAAGTACCACCCCGACTTGAATCCCGACGACAAGACGGCCAAGGAGAAATTCCAGCAGGTCCAGCAGGCGTTCGACGTCTTGAGCGACCAGAAGAAGCGCGAGATGTACGACCGCTACGGCAGCTCGTTCGAGACGATGGGCGCCGGAGGGCCGCGGCCCGGGGCGTCGTGGGGGGCGGGCGGATCGGCCGGGGGCGAAGGGTTCGACTTCTCGCAGTTCTTCGGCGAACGCTACGGTGGAGGGGAACAAGGAGGCGGGGGCGGATTCGCCGACTTCTTCAGCCAGTTCCGCCAACCAGGCGGCGGGCGAAAGACGCGACCTCGACGCGCCGCGCGAGGCGCCGACCTGCACCACGAACTCGAAATCCCGTTTGTCACGTCGATCAACGGCGGGAAGGTGCAGATTTCCGTTCTCCGCCACTCGGGCAAGACCGAGACGATCACGGTGAACGTGCCGCCGGGCGTCGAGGACGGGAAGAAGATCCGGCTGCGCGGCCAGGGCGAGCCGGGCGGGCGCGGCGGTCAGCCGGGCGACATCCTGTTGACGATTCGTGTCGCGCACCATCCGCACTTCGAGCGGCGAGGCCAGAACCTGCACGTCCGCGTGCCCGTCACGCTGGCCGAAGCGGCGCTGGGCGCGAAGATCGACGTACCGACGCCCAAGGGCACGGTTGCCTTGCAGATTCCGCCCTGCACGTCCAGCGGCACGAAGCTGCGGATCCGCGGCCACGGCGTCGCGCCCAAGTCGGGCAAGCCGGGCGATCTGCTGGTCGAAGTCCAAGTCATCCTGCCCAAGACGCTGGATGACGACACCCGCCGGTTGATTGAACAACTCAGCGAGTCCAACCCGCAGTCCAATCCTCGAGCCGATCTGCGGTGGTGACGGAGTCCAGAGAGACAGTGACGTGATATTGGGTGGTATGACAGAACAGGGGACTTACGTCCCCCGCTCGGTCCGAATCCCGAGCCCCCAGTCCCGAGCCCCGAGCCCCGAGGGAGAGAGGTCCTTGCCACAATCCCCCAATCCCCAATCCCCAATCCCCGATCCCCTCCCCCCGGACAACCGCTTCTTGCCCAAACACCATGTCCGCAGCGGGCTCGACTTCCGCCGGGCGTACGCGCGGGGATGCAAGGCGTCGGACCATCGGATCATTGTGGTCGGGTGTGAGAACGGATTGGAGTACTGCCGTTTGGGACTTTCGGTGTCAAGGAGGGTGGGCAAGGCGATCGTCCGCAACCGTTGGAAACGTCTAATACGCGAAACCTTTCGTCTGATCCAACGGCGGTTGCCACAAGGGATCGATCTGATCGTCATTCCCCGCCTTGGCGTGGAACCGGATCTGGTGGGGTTGATCGAGTCACTGCCGCGTCTGGCGGGCAGAGTGAGGGAGAAGCTGGGGAAGAGGGGGATTGGGGACTAGGGATCGGGGATTGGGGGTCGCAATGTTGGGTTGGCTTAGGAGGCTGCCGGGTCGAGTCGTGATCGGGCTGATCCGGCTCTATCAGCGGTGGATCAGCCCGATGCTGGGGCCGCATTGCCGGTTCGAGCCGACCTGCAGCGAGTATTTCATCCTGGCCGTTCGGAAGTATGGGCTGGTGCGGGGGTCCGCGCGGGGGGTGTGGAGGATTCTCCGCTGTCATCCGTGGAGTCGTGGGGGGGATGATCCGCCTTGACCTCGCGGGTCAAAACGACTATTGTCCCGCCCTCACTAGCTGCCGAGAGAGGGCGGTCACGTTGGCGCCGCGCTTGTCTGCCGGGAGAGTCCGGATCTCCCGGGCACCGGTTCTCTATCTCGGCCCGGGCTAGTGCTCCATTCCGCGGAAGACTTCTGAGGAGTTGACTCAGCAATGAGATTCCCTCGCATTAAGTGGTTCCTGGCGTTGGCGGCCGTGTCGATGCTGGCAGGCTGTTCGAATTGGAATCTCCTCTCGCGTCGGGCCCAAAGCCCGGACGACGAGTCGATCGGCGGCAGCAAGGTCCGTCTGGTCGGCGACCTGACCGCGCCCTACGGCACGATGCCGGTGGCGATCGAGGGAGTCGGCCTGGTGACCAATCTTCCGGGCACGGGCAGCGACCCGGGGCCGTCAGCCTATCGAGGAGCCTTGCTGACCGAGATGAAGAGACAATCGGTTGAGGATCCCAACACGCTTCTGGCCTCCGATACGACCGCGATGGTCCTGGTCGAAGGCCGGTTGCCGCCGGGGATTCAGGAAGGCGACCCGTTCGACCTGAGGATCCGCGTTCCATCTCAGAGTGAAACCATCAGCCTCCGTGGCGGCCGGCTCGTCGAGGTGCGCCTGAGGCAATTGGCCGTCCTGGGGGACAACCGTATCCATGAAGGCCGCCTGTGGGGGCTCGGCGAGGGGCCGATCCTGGTCGATCCGTCGGCCGATCCCGAGAAGAATCGCGTGGAGGCTTGCCGAGGGCTCGTCCTGGGCGGCGGGCGCGCGGTCCGGTCGCGGTCGCTGGGGCTCGTGCTCAAGCCGGGCCACCAAAACGTCTTCAATGCCAGCCGGATCGCCAAGGTGGTAAACAAGCGGTTCTTCCGCAACGACCGGGGCATCCAGGAGGGCGTGGCCAAGGCCGAAAACGACAAGTACATCGAGTTGAAAGTCCATCCGCGCTATAAAGACAACATCCCGCGATACCTCCAGGTCGTTCGCTCGGTGGCCATCCACGAGACGTCCGCCCGACGAATGGAGCGAATCGCCCTGCTGGAGAAACAGTTGCTCGATCCGGTCACGGCGTGGCGGGCCGCGCTGCAGTTGGAGGCGATCGGGCGCGACGGAGTCGAGAGCCTGAAGAAGGGCATTGCCATGTCCGATCCGGAGGTCCGGTTCCGGTCGGCCGAGGCGCTGGCCTATCTCGACCGGAGCGAGGCGGCCAAGCCGTTGGGCGAGGCGGCCCGGACCCAACCGGCGTTCCGTGTCTTCGCCCTGAGCGCGCTGAGCGCCATGAACGACGTGATGGCTCGCGACGAGCTGGCCGCGCTTCTGGACGTGCCCAGTGCCGAGACCCGCTACGGCGCGTTCCGTGCCCTGTGGACGATGGACTCGCGCGACCCGGCGGTGGCCGGCGAGTGGCTTGGAGACGAATTCAGCTTGCACGTGGTGGACACGAAAGGCCCGCCGATGGTCCACTTTACCCGGAGCAAGCGGCCCGAGGTCGTTCTCTTCGGACACGACCAGCGTCTGGCGACACCGCTCTTGTTGGAGGCGGGGCCACGGATCTCGATCACCAGCCACGGAGAGCAGATCTCGGTGAGTCGGTTCGCCATCGGCCAGGCGGACCAGAAGCGGATCGTTTCGAATCGGCTGGACGACATAATTCGGGCGATCGTCGACCTGGGGGGGACGTATCCCGACGTGGTCCAGGCGATTCAGCAGGCCAAGGCCAAGGGCATCCTGGAGAGCCGGCTGGAGGTCGACGCCCTGCCCGAGGCGGGAAGGACCTACCATCGCGGCCTTGCCGGCGCCGAGGGCCCAGAAGAGGCCGAAGGCCCGGACGCTGGGAAAAACGAGACTGTCTCGGCCGGAAAAGACGAAACCGAGCCGCCCCGTCGCCCCTTCGGTGGCCTCTTTGCTAAAATGACAGGTCGCGATTCGACGTAAGGAGTTCCCTCTGGAGGGGGTGTCGTTTCCGTAGGCCACGGATCGTAGGCCCGACCGATTGCCCTGGGACGCTGCTCCCGGAATTGCCTGGCATCAGTCCTTAATATCACCCCCATGCTCAAAGCGCTCGACATCCTCGGCTTCAAGAGCTTCGCCGACAAGACTCGGTTCGAGTTTCCGCCGGGGATCACGGTGGTGGTCGGTCCGAACGGGTCGGGCAAGTCGAACGTGGTCGACGCGATCAAGTGGGTGCTCGGCGAGCAGAGCGTCAAGAGTCTCCGCGGCAAGGAGATGGCCGACGTGATCTTCAACGGCTCGGGCAGCCGCCGGGCCACGAATTCGGCCGAGATCACCGTCACCTTCGACAACAGCAACCACCTCTTGCCCTTGGACACGCCCGAGGTCCACATCACCCGCCGCGTCTACCGCAGCGGCGAGGGCGAATACCTCATCAACCGCCAGCCCAGCCGGTTGCGCGACATCCGCGAACTGCTCAGCGGCACGGGCATGGGCACACAGGCCTACAGCGTGATCGAGCAGGGCAAGGTCGACGGCCTGCTCCAATCGTCGGCCCGGGACCGCCGAATCATCTTCGAAGAGGCGGCCGGCATCAGCCTGTTCAAGGCGAAGAAGCTCGAAGCCATTCGCCGGCTCGAACGCGTCGAACAGAACCTGCTGCGTCTGGCTGACATTGTCGACGAGGTCGACTCGCGTCTGCGAAGCGTCCGGGCCCAGGCCGGCAAGGCGCGGCGCTATCAAGAATACACCAACCGGCTGCAAGAACTGCGGACTCAGGTGGCTCTGGTCGACTGGCACCGGCTGACCGAGCGGATCGACGCCTTTCAGACCGAACTGGCCGAACTGCGCGACCAGCGCCAGGCCCTGACCACCGAGTTGGACGCGACCGACGTCCGGCTGGTCGATCAAGACCATCAATCGGCCCAACTCAACGAAGAGATCCGCCGCTGTGAAGGTCGCATCGCCGAGAACCGCGAGCGAATCGCCGGCCGCGAGTCGACGCTGGAGCACGAACGCCGCCGTGGCCGCGACTTGGAGCAGGAGATCACGCGTGCTCAACAGCGCCTGGCCGAGATGCGTGCCCGGGCGGGTGACCTGCAGCAGCAGCTTGTCCAGACGCGCGACGAGGTCCTGGCCGCCGAGACCCGGCGTCAGGAGATCGCCCGACAGGTGGTCGACGACGAACGCGAGCTGACCGAGCTGATCGGCCAGCTCGACCGTGCCCGGGCCGAGCACAAGCAGCACGAGGCGGCCTATCACGAACAGATGAGCACGGTGGCCGCGTTGGGTAAGGAGGTCTCCGGCCTGGAGAGCCAGGTAGCCGCCGCCGAAGCGGCCGAGGCCCAGAACGCTAAGAGGGTCCGCGAACTCGACGGCCAGCTCGCCGCGCTCGCACGGCGACGGGCTGAGTTGGAACAACAGGCGTCGACGTTGACCGGCCGGGCCGACCGGCTCGAACAGGACCTGACCCAGGCGCAGGAAACGCTCGAACGCACCCGCCGCCAACGCGACGCCGCGCGAGAGGAACTAGGACGACGTCAGGCCCGACGCGACGGCATCGCGCAACGCGTCCAAGTCCTCGAAGATCTCGAACGACGTCAGGAAGGGCTGGGACCCGGGGCCAAAGAAGTCCTGGCAGCCGCCCAAAACGCGACTGACGGGCCGTTCGCCCAGGTCCGCGGGCTGGTGGCCGATCGGCTCCGTGTGAGCGTCGAGAACGCGCCGCTGGTCGAAGTAGCGCTCGGGTCAGCGGCCAGCCGTGTGGTCGTGGCCTCCGGGCGAGAATTGCGAGAATACCTCTGCGGCCAGTCCTACAGGTTTACCGGACGCGTCGGCTTCGTCTGGTTGGACAACGCCCACGAGACAAGCGACCTGCCCGATCTGGAAGGACAGCCGGGCGTGTTGGGTCGAGCCGACCAGTTCGTCGAGACCGATCCGGCCTACACCCCGCTGGCCACGAAGCTCCTGGGCCGGACCTGGTTCGTCGAAAAGCTTTCTTATGCGATCGACCTGGCCGTAGCCCAGCCTGGGACACTGTTGCGGTTCGTCACACTAGCGGGCGAACTCCTCGAAGCGGACGGGACGCTGACCGTCGGGCCGTCGCAAGCGGCCGGAGGACTCATCTCGCGCCGCAGCGAGTTGCGGGAACTTCGGAACCAGCAGAAAGAGTTGGACGACGAGATCCACCATGCCTCGCTCGTCGTCGAGGGCCTCGCTGAGCAGATCGACACGCACCAGGGCCGCGTCCGGCAACTGACGGCCGAGCACCGCAAGGCGACCGACGCCCTGGCCGAGCATCGCCACCAGATGGCCGCCGCCCAAGAGCGGGAAAGCCTACTACAAACCCAACGCCGCGACCGCGAATCGGAACTCGAGTCCGCCCGGTCGAGGCGCGAAGAGGCCGCCGCCGCCCTGGAAGGGGCCGCCCAGCGGCTGACCGCCGCCCAATCGGTGCTGGGCGACCTCGAGACCGAGCTTCGCCGGCTTGACGCCCGGGGCGAAGAACTCGAATCGCAGCATCACAACCGACACCAGTCCACCACCCAAATCAAAGTCGAATTGGCCAAAAGCGAAGAGCGGCTTGGCAACCTGCAATCGCGAATGCGGCAATTCGAGGAATCGCAGCAGGAGCGCGATCGAGGGCTGGCCGAAAATCGCGAACAACTCGACCAATGCCGCCAACGGGCCGAACAGTCGCGGTGGAACGTCCTCCGGGCCGAATCCGAGATCGCCGAACTCTATCTGCTTAAAGAAAAATTCGCCGCCGAAACGGTCGAACTGATCGGCCGGCGCGACGCCCTCGCGGCCGGCCGGGGCGAGCTGACCGCGCAGGCCCAGAAGATCCGCAACCGCATCCAGAAACTGGATGAAAAGATCCACGCCGAGGACCTGGCCGCCGGTGAGATCCTCCATCAGCGGAGCACGCTGGCCGACCGCTTGCGAGAGGACTACCAGATCGAGCTGTCCGAACTGGAAGTCGCGCCGACCGAAGAGGAGCAGCACCGCCGGGAAGAGGTCCAGGAGGAAATCGACGACCTTCGGCGCAAAATCGGCAATCTGGGCAATGTCAACCTCGAGGCCCTGGCCGAGCTGCAGGAGCTCGAAGGCCGCTGGGAGTCGATGTCCGCCCAGCACAAGGACCTCAGCGAGGCGAAGAATGAGCTGCTGAGGATCATCGAGCGGATCAACGCCGACAGCCGCCGGCTCTTCTCCGAGACGCTGCAAACGGTCAGAGGGCATTTCCAACAGCTCTTCCGCGACCTGTTCGGCGGGGGGCACGCCGACATCGTCCTGGAGGAGGACGTTGATATCCTGGAGAGCGGGATCGAGATCGTCGCCCGACCGCCCGGCAAGGAGCCTCGGAGCATTTCACTCCTCAGCGGCGGCGAAAAGACGCTGACGTGCGTGGCGCTGTTGCTGGCCATCTTCCGGAGCCGTCCGAGCCCCTTCTGTGTGCTGGACGAGGTCGACGCGGCCCTGGACGAGGCGAACATCGACCGCTTCACCAAGGTGTTGAAAGATTTTTTGGCCTGGACCCAGTTCATCATCGTTACCCATTCGAAAAAGACGATGACCTGCGCCGACACGATCTACGGCGTGACGATGCAGGAGTCGGGCATTTCTCGCCAAGTGTCCGTCCGTTTCGAGGACGTCAGCGAAGACGGCCACATCCAAACCGCCCCGTCCAAGGACGACGAGACGCAGGCTGCTTAATTACAGGCCGTTCAGAGAGGGTGCCACTGCTGGCTTGTCCAGCAGTGCTCAAAGTGGACATCAATCCAAAACACTGCTGGACAAGCCAGCAGTGGCACCCCGCCCATACCTAAAAATTCCAAGGGTGGCCACCTAACCCCCCGCCTTGCCGCGACGCGTGTGTTGCGTTCGTCAGGAGCGGCATGACCCCTTCGGCCGCTACAACTGGTCAATCTGTCTAAAGTCAACCCTCGTTTTGACTCGAAACTAACTTTCGGACGGTTTGTCCCTCGGACACCCTGTATCCAGCAGGGCCCTCCGAACCAGGGCAAATCGCAGGGGGGACCTGCCTACACAAGGCGTTGCCTTGTTCGGTCCACGGAGATAGCTACATCGTGGACGGTGCGCCCTTCCCATCGGAAAGTGGTCGTTCGCCGTGTGGTTATGCCGGGAGGCCGTGGGATACCTACTGAGACGGTTGAAAGACACCTTCTCTATTTTACGGATTTTCCCTGGTTTCCGGATACCCAGGTTGCCGATGTGAGAAGTGCGGCGCGGATCAGAAGGAGCTGAGCTACCGCCGACTGGAAGTGAATTTACGTCAGACCCCGACCCAGATGCTTGTGGACGGCTGCCGGAAGCGAGTTCCGGCACGATGGAACGACCAACGGCCATAGTTCCACAAGTAAGGGGGCTGTTCCGCGTCGGGCAGGTTCACCTGCAACCCCCCGATGCGACAGGTCAAACCAAGCGAGCGATAACAATCGGAGAGCCTGCAATGAAGGTTTTCACTACTGGCCAGGTCGCAAAGATCTGTAAGGTGGCCCCGCGCACCGTCAGCAAGTGGTTCGACTCCGGCCGGCTGAAGGGATACCGGATCCCTGGCTCCCAGGACCGGCGAATCCCGCGCGAGTATCTGATCAAGTTCCTTAAGGAACACGGCATGCCCTTGGGCGATTTGGAAGACGAGGCCATGGCCAAAGTCTTGATCGTTGCTCAAGATCAGGTCTTGATCGAGAACTTGCGTCGCGAACTGCCTGCTGAGCGTTCCTTTAAGGTGGCGGTGGCGGCCAGCGGCTTTGACGCTGGCATCCAGGCGGAAAGTTTCCACCCGGACTGTATCATCGTCGACTTCTCGATAGGGCGGACCGAGGCTCTGCAGATTTGCCAGAACCTCCGCCGCAATAGCGAGTTTGCCGAGGTGATTTTGATCGCCCTGTTGCCCGACGACGGAAGCTCCACCAGCTTCGACCGCTCGGCCATCAATGAGACGTTCAAGAAGCCGTTCGACGCCGCCCTGTTGGCCGAGCGCTTCCGGACGCTCATTAGCGCGAAAAAGGAGCTCGTCTGAGACTGAACTCTTGGACGACTCTCCGCACGATTCCTCCAATCGCCGGTTTGACCAACCCGTCGCGGCTAGACCCCCGCGACGGATAATCTTCCCGCCACGATTTCACGTCGCCCGCCCCCATGGCTCCGGTCGCCGCCGGAAGCCCTTTCGTGGCCGCACCGGACCAAGGCCCCTTCGTCCTTTCTCACCGCCTGTCTCGGCCTGCGCGCCGGCCGGCTGGTCCCCTAGTATCCAGGTGCGTCTTTTTCGCCGGGCTGGTTGGTGATTGCTCCAAGGTGGGGTAGCCGCGGAACCCCCAGGGAAAAAGGGGACAGGTGCAATTTGCCGGTAACGGCCCGAAGGGTGCTTCGCACAAATTGCACCTGTCCCCTTTTTCCTCGTAGCCGCGATATGCCCTCGACGTCCCGGCCCAAACCGGTAAAATTGTGCTATCGTCCCCCCACGGAATAAGGCCCGTGGGCCGAGGACGGTTTTGTCTGCGTGCCGGGATGGCCCGCGTCAATTAAATAGTTCCGCACAAATCCGAGAGTGGTTGCATACGAAAGAGAAGGCAAGTCGCGAAGCCCTTGCCGTTGCGGCACGTTCTGTTTTCTGTGGTTTTATCTGGATGGACTGCCAGAGGTTGAGCCCAATCGATGAGCCGAGTCGTTGAAGGATCAACGGAAGCCGCCGGATCACTCCAGTCGGTCTACGCGCCCGTCCAGGAGGAGTTGGCCCGGGTCGAGGAAGTGATCCGCGACGCCCTGACCCACGATCACCCGCTGGTCAGCAAGCTTGTCGAGCACGGCTTCCGCCTGGGCGGCAAACGGATGCGGCCGGCCCTGGTGCTTCTCTCGGGCAAGGCGTGCGGCACGGTCGGCCAGGAGCACGTCGAGCTGGCCTCGGCCGTCGAGTTGATCCACACGGCCACGCTGATCCATGACGATGTGCTCGACGAGGCCACCCTGCGACGCCACCGCGACACGGTCAACGCCCGATGGGACAACGAGGCCAGTGTCCTGCTGGGCGACTACGTCCTCGCCCGGGCCATCTGCCTGGCCAGCTCGGTCGACGGCGTCTTCGCCTGCCGCACGCTGGGTCAGGCCAGCCGGCTCATGTGCGAGGGCGAACTCCGCCAGGTCGTCGGCCGGGGCGATTTCGACCTGGCCGAAGAGGACTACCTCGGCATCATCGCCGGCAAGACGGCCTCGCTCTGCGCGTGCAGTTGCCGCCTCGGGGCCCACTACGCCGGCGCGTCGGACGAGCAGGAGGAGCGGCTCTCGCGATTCGGCCAGCACCTGGGCATGGCCTTCCAGATCACTGACGACCTGCTCGACCTGACAGGCAACGAGGCGACCACAGGCAAGTCGCTCGGCACCGACCTGGCCAAACAGAAGGCCACCCTGCCGCTGATCCGACTCCTGAGCCGGCTGGAACAGGCGGACCGGACCGAGGTTGTCTCGCTCCTGTCCAGCTCGACCAACCACCGGCTCGAAGCGCTCGAGCCTTGGCTCGGACGCAGCGATGCGATGGACTACGCCCGGGCAAAGGCCAGCCGCTATGTCGAACAGGCCACGGCCGAATTGGACGCCCTGCCCGCCACCCCGGCCCGCGACTGCCTCCGCCGCCTGGCCGAATTTGTCATTGCCCGCCGGCATTGAACGCCCGGAGCGGGGATTTCTTTTTCTGGGTGGCACTCTACGCCGTTAACCCTTTGCCCTTTGGGCCAACCAGTTGAAAGGCTGGGTGGTACTCCGTCTGGGTAGGTCACTTCAATCCGCCCCAACGGGGCCTGGTTCTCCCAGCCCAGGGCGCCGCCCTGGGGATTC
>JAFGFF010000460.1 GCA_016931075.1 Pirellulales bacterium
CCCGGGTCATCACCATCGACGGCAGCACCTGGACCGCGGCCAGCACGAAGGCCACCGCGCCCGCCATGGCCAACAGCACCGGCGTCGAACGAAGCCATAACCTCCCCCTCTCCCTCCGGGAGAGGGCCGGGGTGAGGGCGGTTTGCAACTCGTCCCGTGCAGCATCCTTTTCTTCTTCAATCGCGCCTTTCCGCTCCCCCGAACCGCGCGCCTGCTTCCATGCGCGTCGTGTCCGCCTTCGCCATCGCCATAGAATCAATCCATACAGCCCGGCCAGCAGCCCGGCGTGATAGGCCGCCTGGGGATCGCCGCCGAGGGTCATCAGGGCGAGTGTCACGCCAAACAAAATGGCCCAACGGGGACTGCGGCGACGCAACATGTGGTCGGCCGCCAGCAGGGCCGCCGGGAACCAGGCCGCGCCGACCAGGTAGATGACGTTGATGTATTGATAGAGGATGTTGCCCGAGAAGGCGTACGAGATGGCACATAGCCCGGCCGCTTCGACGCTCGCCCGCCACGCCCTGGCCAGTCGATAGGCCCAGAACACCGCCAGCAACATGTGACCGATGATGTAGACTTTGTACGCCCAGGCGAAACCGATCGGCAGAGCAAAGATCAGCTTGCCCGGATAGAAAACGCTGGCGGCCAGATCGCCCGCCAGGGGCACGCCCCCGTTTTCATACGGATTCCACACGGGCACGTGCCCGGCCGCCCATTGGTCCTGGATGAACTGAAACAGCGGATAGTAGAAATGGGCCGCGTCGCGAAACCCGAAGAGCCGATCGGCAAACAGCACGTCGGCAAACATCCATGTCCCCAGCCCCACGACCACGGCCGACACGATCAGACGAGAAGATGTTTTCACGACAGGCCGCCATCGGCTTCAGGCGAGAAGGGAGACAGGATAAACAAGATTGACAAGACTGATTCTCGCAATCTTGCGAGTCTTGTCAATCATGCCTTGGAACACGGCGCAAGAGTCTGTAGCCGGGTGCCATGCCCAGACGTTGTGTCAACGACGGATGGGCATGTTCTCTGGACAGCCTCGCCAACATGCCCATCCGCCGCCAAGGCGGTCGTCTGGGCATGGCACCCGGCTGAGTGCTAAAGATCGCTACGAATGGCTCCGCCGGGCGACGCGGAGTTGGGCGCGGCCTTGGGCAACGGACCGATCGCGGATGGCCATCAGCTCGGGCGTGTTGGCGGGGCGGGATCGGGCCGTGTCGAGTTGCTCGACGGCGGCCGCTTCGTCGATCCGGTCGGCCGGCACCGCGCGGCTGGTCAGGACCGAGACCGTGTTGTTGAGCACTTCGACGAATCCGCTCTCGACGTAGTACCGCTCGGTCTTGCCGTCCTGGGTGATCCGCATCTCGCCTGCCCCCAGCCGCCCGATTAGGGGCGTATGGCCCGGGGCGATGCCCACCTCGCCGTCGTAGAGCGTCAGCGCGACGAACTCGGCCGGCGTGTCCCGGAGCGTGGTCTCCGGCGTAACGACGATGCATTGAAGGTTGGCCATGGCACTTCTTTCAAAAAGGGGTCAGAACTATTTTCCGACCTACAAATCAAGCTTCATTCTGCCTGTCAGGGACGAAAAATAGTTCTGACCCCTTTTTCTGGATTACTTCTTTGCTTCGGCTTCCATCTTCTCGGCCTGGGCGGCGGCCTGCTCGATGACGCCGACGTACATGAAGGCTTGCTCGGGCAGGTGGTCCCACTTGCCGTCGGCGATCTCCTCGAAGCTGCGGATCGTCTCCTCCAGCGGCGTGATCTCGCCCGGCTTGCCGGTGAACGGCTCGGCCACGATGAACGGCTGCGAGAGGAACCGCTCCATCCGTCGGGCACGATGCACGACCAGCTTGTCATCCTCGCTCAGTTCGTCGACGCCGAGGATGGCGATGATGTCTTGCAGTTCGCGGTAACGCTGCAGGGTCATCTGCACACGTCGGGCGATGGCGTAGTGCCGGTCGCCGACGTACTGCGGATCGAGCACCCGGCTGGACGAGGCCAACGGGTCGACCGCCGGATAGATGCCCTTTTCCGAAATGGATCGTTCCAGATAGATGAACGCGTCCAACTGGCTGAACGCCGCGGCTGGGGCCGGGTCGGTCGGGTCGTCGGCCGGGACGTAGACCGCCTGGACCGACGTGATGGCCCCCTTGCTCGTCGAGGCGATCCGCTCCTGCAGCGCGCCCATCTCCGTGGCCAGCGTCGGCTGATAGCCCACGGCCGAAGGCATCCGCCCCAACAGGGCCGAAACCTCGCTGCCCGCCTGGGAGAAACGGAAGATGTTGTCGACGAACAGAAGCACGTCCGATCCGGTCGCGTCGCGGAAGTATTCGGCCATGGTCAGGGCCGACAGGGCCACTCGCAATCGGGCGCCCGGCGGCTCGTTCATCTGGCCGAAGACCATGCACGTCTGCTCCAGGACGGAGCGGCCGTCGGCCATTTTCATTTCCTGCATTTCGAGCCAGAGGTCGTTGCCCTCGCGGGTCCGTTCGCCGACGCCGGCGAAGACAGAATAGCCGCCGTGGGCCGAGGCAATTCGGGCGATCAACTCGGTCAGTACGACCGTTTTGCCCAGCCCGGCCCCGCCGAACAGGCCCGCCTTGCCGCCGCGCACGAACGGCGTCAACAGGTCGATCACCTTGATGCCCGTCTCGAAGACCTCGGTCTGCGTCGACAGGTCGGTCACCTCGGGCGCGTCGCGGTGGATAGGCCAATACTCCTCGGCCTTGACCGGTCCGCGCTCGTCGACCGGATCGCCCGTCAGGTTGAACACGCGGCCGAGCGTGGCCTTGCCGACCGGCACCTTCACGGGGCTGCCCGTGTCGATGCAGTCCATGCCGCGGACCATGCCGTCGGTGCTGCCCAGGGCGACGCAGCGGACCCGGGCGCCGCCGAGGTGCTGCTGCACTTCGCCGGTCAGGTCGAGCTGGACGTCCTTGTGGTTGGACACGATCTTCACAGCGTTGTAGATGGCCGGAAGGTGCTTCTCATCGAACTCGGCGTCGAACGTCGACCCGATGATCTGCGTGACCTTGCCAATGTTCTGCCCGGTGGCAGGAAGTTCGGTTGTCGCCATGATTTCGCAGGGGGTTCGGAGTTAAGGTGGCTGGGTGCCATGCTCCACGCTTGCGTGGGCATGCTTTCGGAGTTCTCCACATGTCCACGCAAGCGTGGACATGGCACCCGTTACACCGTGGTTAATTCTATGGGTTTCGTGTTCTACTTCGTCTTCTAACCGTTGAGCGCTTCGGCGCCGCTGATGACCTCCAACAGGTCGGCCGTGATCTGGCCCTGTCGGGCACGGTTGTAGGCCATCGACAGGTGGTCGATCATCGAGTCGGCGTTCTCGGTGGCGGCCTTCATGGCCATCATTCGGGCGATCTGCTCGCTTACGGCCGCGTCCAGGAAACACTTGAACAGCTTCACCTTGAAGCTGGTCGGCACGATGTCGTCCAAAATGCTCTCGGCCGAGGGCAACAAGTCGTATTGGATCCCCTCGCCGGTCTCGTCTTCTTCGCCGGCCCCATCCAACCCGGCCAGGGGCAAAAGGGTCTCGACGACAGCCTGCTGGCGGCTGAGCGATTCGAATTTGGTGTACACGACGTCGAGTTGATCGATCTGGCCCGTCTCGAACTCTTCGAGGTAGCGGGTAGCCAGGACGTCGACCTCCTCGAACGTGGGCCGGTCCTCGAACTGGGTGTAGCTCGCGTCCGGCGTGGTCTTTCGGAACCGGAACGCCGAGATGCCCCGCTTGCCGGAGACTTCGAGCCGAACGGCGTCGATCTGCCCACGGATTTCCTCCAACCGCCGCCTTCCCAATCGGAAAACGTTGCCGTTGTAACCGCCGCACATCCCCCGGTTGGCCGACAGGACCAACACGGCCGCCCGGCGAATCTCCGGCCTCGGCTCCAAGAGCGGGTGGCTTACTTCGAGCCCCGCCCGGGCCAGGTCGCGAACCACCTTGGTGATCCGATTCGTGTAGGCCGTTGCCGCCGAAGCCCGATCCATCGCCCGCTTGAATCGCGCGGTGGAGATCAACTCCATCGTCCGCGTGATTTTGCGGATGCTTCGGATCGACTTGCGTCGTCGGTCAAGTACGCGGGCTTTGGCCATGGGTAACGGGGGATTGGGGATTAGGGATTAGGGATTGGGGGCTAGGGATGGGGCTAGGGTTTCCAGCAATAGGTGTTTGTCGCGCCGAACACGGGATGGTGTTTCTTTCTTTCGGGCCGAAGGCCCCTGGTTCTCCCAGCCCAGGGCAACACCCTGGGTTGACGGGCCACTGACTATTGTCTTTTCGGCCCAACGGGCCAACTGTTCTCCTTGCCGGGTCCTGGAACTGTTGGCCCGTTGGGCCGATAATTCTTCAAAACCCGGCCTCGCTCCCCAGGGCGTTGCCCTGGGCTGGGAGAACGGCTGCCCCTTCGGGGCGTTTTTCACTAATGTTCGGTTCTCTCCTCAATCCCACGCGTAACGTTCGTCTATCTCTAAACCGTGGCGCACACACAACGCACGGAACTCTTCCTGAAACGTCATTCGCCGATGATGTTCTTCCTGATGTTCTACATACTCGATTGCTGCACTAAGCCGCGATTGGCTCACCGAAAAAGCTCCATATCCATTCTGCCAGTGAAACATCCTCAATTTTGTTTCGCGTTCCTTGATCCATTTCGACGTTTCACGTTTAAGGACTTCAACCAGCTTCGCGACGGTCACCGTTCGGGACAAACCGCACAACACATGCACATGGTCGATCCATCCTCCTATCTTCGCCGACGGACAACCAGCCTTGTTTGCATGGTGTCCCATCATGTGAAACATCTCGTTTCGTATTCCCTCGTCCTGCAGATAGGGACGCCGTTCCTTCGTGCTGAACACCATGTGTAGCCAAATGCGAGACAACGACTGGGGCATGTCGTGTGCTCTCTCGATTTAAGGAACGTTACACCTCAATACACTGCACACTGCAGCCGTCGTATTCGTCGGGCCGAAGGCCCCTGGTTCTCCCAGCCCAGGGCAACGCCCTGGGGACGGGGGTCACCATTTATTTGTCGTCTCGGCCCAACGGGCCAACCGTTATCTTTCACCGTGATCTGGAACTGTTGGCCCGTTGGGCCGAAAAACCTATGTAACCCGGTCTCGTTCCCCAGGGCGTTGCCCTGGGCTGGGAGAACGGCTGCCCCTTCGGGGCGATCTGTACCTAAACCGTTACTGTTTCCTTCGCCGTTTCTTTCTCGAAAATCGTCTTGAACTCGGCCAGGGCCGTGTTGAGGTCGGCGACGATGTCGTCTTCCATGCGGCCGGCGTCGGTCAGACGCTGCCAGAGGTCTTGCTTCTGGGCGTGGATGAATTCGAGGAACTGCTTCTCCCACTCGCGGACCTTTTCGACGGGCACCTTGTCGGCGTGGCCCCGGGTGCCGGCGTAGATGACCATGACCTGGTCGGTCACGTGCAGCGGGTTGTAGAGGCCCTGTTTCAACAGTTCGGTCATCCGGTAGCCGCGGTCCAGACGCGACTGGGTGGCGGCGTCCAGGTCGGTGCCCAACTGGGCGAACGCCTCCAACTCGCGGAACGCGGCCAGGTCGAGACGCAAGCCGCCGGCGACCTTCTTCATCGCGGGCACCTGGGCCGATCCGCCCACGCGGGAGACCGAGATGCCGACGTTCATGGCCGGACGCTGGCCGGAGAAAAACAGGTCGGGTTGCAGGTAGATCTGCCCGTCGGTGATCGAAATCACGTTCGTCGGGATGTAGGCCGAAACCTCGCCTTCGAGCGTCTCGACGATCGGCAGCGCGGTCAGCGACCCTCCGCCCAACTCGTCGCTCAGCTTGGCCGCCCGCTCCAGGAGCCGGCTATGGCAATAAAACACGTCGCCCGGGAAGGCTTCGCGACCGGGCGGACGCCGCATCAGCAGCGACAACTGCCGGTAGGCGGCCGCCTGTTTGGAAAGGTCGTCGTAGACAATCAGGGCGTGCCCGCCGTTGAACATGAAGTGTTCGGCCATCGCGCAGCCGGCGTAGGGGGCGATGTATTGCAGCGG
>JAFGFF010000461.1 GCA_016931075.1 Pirellulales bacterium
AAAATCGCGCTGGTAACCAGTCCCAGCCAACGCCGGCCCTCGCCGCGAGACAGCCGCCCCGACTCGGCGGCCAAATCGTCCCGTTCCCGCACCACCGGTCCCTCGGGGCCCACGGGCGGCGCAACCGGCGGTGGTTTCTGATCCCCAAGGCCGCTCGAAACGACTGCCGCGGCGCGCAGCCCCTCCTCGTCCTCCGGATGGACCGGCGGCAACGACGTCACGGGCGGCGGGAGCGGCCTGTCAGGCACGCGGTGACTCCAACACGAAAACAGGGAGTAGAAAAGGACGGTTCCAATGCTCCATTCGGCCGGCGGACCGGACTCCCTCCATTATATCCCGTTTCCCAACCCGTCCGACAGGCCGATTTCACGGTGTTCTGGCCTGTAGGAGGCGACTCCTGTCGCCGAATGCGTATCGTGGTGTCCTTCGGCGACAGGAGTCGCCTCCTACATGGCGAAATCAGCGTATCTAGATCTACAAACCTCATCTGGAGGGCCACGCTCCGTCGTGGTCGGTCGTTCCAGATGACGCGGCCACGACAGAGCGTGGCCCTCCAGGTGTAGGATATCACTACTTCTGCGAAGGTCAGTATGTGGCCGAAACCGAAAGCTTCGGATAGGATGGATCCTTCCCGCAAAACCATCGGAAAACAGACGCATGAACGGATACGAACGGATGCAGGCGACCCTGGCGGGCGAGCCGGTCGATTCGTTGCCCCAGTTGCCCATCGTGATGATGTTCGCGGCCGACCTGATCGGCGTGAAGTACGGCCAGTACGCGGCCGATCACCGGCTCCTGGTCGAAGGCCAGCTCCGCACGGCCGAGCGGTTCGATTTCGACTACGTCTCGTGCATCTCCGACCCGGCCCGCGAGGCGGCCGACTGCGGGGCTCGCATCCAATACTTCGACGACCAACCGCCGGCGATCGACGAGGGAAACGCCCTGCTGGCCGACAAGACGGCCCTGGCCCGGCTGACCGTGCCCGACCCGCTCGGCGGCGGACGCATGTTCGACCGTGTCCAGGCGGCGGCCCTCTTCCGCGAGAAGGTGGGCGGCCAACTCTGGATCGAAGGTTGGATCGAAGGCCCCTGCGCCGAAGCGGCCGATCTGCGTGGCATCAACGCCCTGATGGTCGATTTTTTCGACGATCCGGCCTTCGTCCGCGACCTGTTCGAGTTCGCGCTCGAAATGGGCCTTCGCTTCGCCCGGGCACAAGTCGACGCCGGGGTCGACTGGTTCGGCGTGGGCGACGCGGCCGCGTCGCTCGTTGGGCCGGAGATCTACGAGCAGTTCGTCTGGCCCTATGAAAAACGGCTGGTCGACGGCCTGCACGAGATGGGAGCCGGCGTCCGGCTGCACATCTGCGGCAACACGAATCGGATCCTCCCCGCGATGGGCCGGTTGGGCTGCGACGTCGTCGAACTCGATTCGATGGTCCCGCTCGATCGGGCACGCGAAGTGATGGGTCCCGACCAACTCCTGTTGGGCAATCTCGATCCGGTCGCCGTCCTGCGCAACGGCACGCCCGAGTCGATCACGGCGGCCCTGGCCGAGTGTCATCGCCACGCCGGCCCTCGTTACATCGTCGGCGCCGGCTGTGAAGTCACCCGCGACACGCCGCACGAAAACCTCCTGGCCCTGCGCGATTACGCCCGGTCGCACACTGCCAGTTGAATGCCTGAACGCTACTTATCATTAGTTCCCGCATTGCCGATGATCCAGCGGGTGCCATGCTCCACGCTTGCGTGGGCATGTGGCGTTTCAGTAAGCCACGAAAACATGCCCACGCAAGCGTGGAGCATGGCACCCGACGCTGATAAGGACATGTTTTAATGGATGGCTACGCTTCCGGAAGCCGGCCGGCCGGGGTTTCGGCGCGTAACGCGGTGATCATGTCCCGAGTGGCGGCTTCGACGGCCTGTTGCCACTTGGCCGCGCCGAAGCGTGTGTCGTAAGGCGCTCGCGAGTGGGCAAAGAGGATGCCTCGCGAGTTGTTCACGATCGCGCCGTAGCCGTTGGCGTCGAATCCTCCGGCAACGTCTCGGGCCGTGCCCCCTTGGCTGCCGTAGCCGGGCACGAGGAGCCAGGCATGAGGCATCGCCTCGTGAAGCTCCACGAGTTGATCCGGATACGTCGCCCCGACCACCGCACCGATCGGCCCGTAGCCTGACGGACCGGTCCTCTCGGCCGAAAGCCGCTCGACATGTTCGGCCACATGTCGATAGACGGGCCGCCCGTCGGCGACCAGGTCCTGCAACATGCCCCCGCCGGGATTCGACGTCTTGACCAATACAAACAACCCGGCCCCGCGCTCGACGGCCGCATCGACAAACGGCGTCAGGCTGTCGTTGCCCAGGTAGGGGCTGACCGTCAGGGCGTCGCCTCCCCAAGCACTCCGATCGCCCGGCCCTAGATACCCGGCCGCATAAGCGGCGGCGGTCGAGCCGATGTCGTTTCGTTTCCCGTCGACAATCACCAGCAGCCCGGCCGTAGCGGCATGCCGGATCACCTGGCCCAGCGCGACCATGCCCGGGGGCCCAAGCTCCTCGAAGAAGGCCGCCTGTGGCTTGACCGCCGGGACCAGCTTGGCCACAACGTCGATGACCTCGAAACAGAACCGCTGATAAGCCTCGGCCACTTGCTCGGGCGAGGCGTCCTTTTCCGGTCGCAGCCCCTCGGGCAGCATCCCGGCCCTCGGATCGAGCCCCACCAACACTGGATTTCCACACCGCCCAACAGCTTCGCCCAGTCGCTCGGCAAATGCCTTCACTACAGTCTCCTTCTTGCCGGCTGAATGTCTGGATTCCTCGACCGTTGCCTTCTGCCCCCGATCTCGCGGCCCCGAACGACCACATCCGGACTCCATTCTGCCCCCTCAGCCCTCTTTTTTCGAGGCCCCCCTGGCTCCACTCCCCAATCCCCATTCTCCTGTTGTCCGTTTTCGACCATTCGGATAGCATAGGGGGCTAAGGCTTTTCCGGCCACCCGATCGGGGGCCTTTCGGGAAAGGATGCCGGGCGAGCAACGGCTCGTGATGGACGAGCCCCAATCTCTTGTTGGACGAGCACTGACTCGTGATGGAAAGGATTCCACCTCTATGCAAGCCACTCTCGCGGAGCTTGCGGCGTTGGTCGGGGGCCGTCTCGTGGGAGACGGCGACCTGGTCATTCACGGCGCCGCCCCGTTGTGCAACGCGGTCCCCGGGCAGATCACGCTGGTCGACGATTGCGCCGACCGGCAGTACAGTCTTTCGGCCGTTCGGGCGTCGGCCGTGCTCGCCTCGAACGACTCGGTGCCCGAGGGCATCCCGGCCGTGGTGGTCAAGGACGTCCACTGCGCGTTTTCCCGGATCATCATGCATTTCAACCCGCCGCGCAAGCAGCCGCGGATCGGGGTCAGCCCGCTGGCCGTCGTTAGCCGATCGGCCAAGCTGGGCGAGAACGTCGATATTCACCCCTACGCGACGATCGGCGACGACGTCTACATCGGCTCGGGCTCGACCATCCACTCGGGCGCGCACATCATGGCCGGCTCGAAGATCGGCGCCGACGTGACGATCTTTCCCAACGTCGTCCTCTACGAAGACACGATCGTCGGCGCGCGGTGCATCCTCCACGCCGGCGTGGTTCTGGGGGCCTACGGATTCGGCTATTGCCAGATCGAAGGTCGCCACGTCCTGTCGGCCCAATTGGGCAACGTCATCCTCGGGGCCGACGTTGAAGTCGGCGCCGGCACGACGATCGACCGGGGTACCTACGGCCCGACCACCATCGGCGAAGGGACCAAGATCGACGACCACGTGATGATTGCCCACAACTGCCGCATCGGACGCCACAACATGCTCTGTTCCCAGGTCGGCATCGCCGGGAGCACCAGCACGGGCGACTACGTCGTCATGGCCGGGCAGGTCGGCGTTCGCGACCACGTCCACATCGGCGACGGGGCCGTGCTCGGCGCGATGGCCGGCGTGACGAACAACGTGGCCGACGGCCAGCGGATGATCGGCATCCCCGCCACGCCCGAGAGAGAACAAAAGATAAAACAGGCGGCCTTCGCCAAACTGCCCGAGATGCGCCGCGAGCTGAAAAAGCTCCAACGCGCCGTCGAGCGGCTCCTGGCCGAGCAGGAACTGGGTGACGAGTCGGAAGGTGAAACGCCTCGCCGGCGAGTCGCGTAAACAGGGTGGCCCCGATAGCTCTGCTATCGGGGTCGCGAAGCGACAAGAGGTATCGAGACGCAGGGCGTACTGCCCTTGATCGTTGGCAGAGTACAAACCAGAGTCCGAAACCTCTTGGGCCTGATGGCCCCCGGATAGCCGAGCTATCCGGGCCACCCATGAGTCGCGTAAACAGCGACGGATCGCTGCCCTATGATGGAAACGACCACACGTCTGGACGGCTCCCACGGCTCGCGGCCGCGACGGGTCGGTCTGCTGGCCGGGTGGGGGCGGTTTCCGTTCTTGGTGGCCGAGGCGCTGCGGGCGCAGGGCACCGAGGTCTATGGGCTCGGCGTCAGTGGTCACGCCGAGCCGGAGTTGGCCGGCGCGTGCGATCACTTCGGTTGGGTCGGGCTGGGAAAGATCGGCGGGGCCATCCGCTACTTCCAACGCCACGGCGTCACCGAAGCCACGATGGCCGGCAAGATCCACAAGGTGGCCCTGTTCCAACCGTGGCGCTGGGTCAAGCACTTACCCGACCTGACCGCCCTGCGGACGTTCATCCCCCATTTCCTCACGCGGAAGAAGGACTGCCGCGACGATTCGTTGCTCGGCGCGTTAGTCGACGTGTTTGCCCGGCATGGAATCCGCTTCGCCCCGGCGACCGATTACGCCCCGGGGCTCTTGGTCGGCCAGGGGCAGTTGACCAAACGGACACCCTCGGCGGCCCAGCAGCGCGACATCGAGTTCGGCTGGGAGATCGCCCGCGAGATGGGTCGCCTCGACATTGGCCAAAGCATTTGCGTGAAAGACCGCGCCGTGCTCGCCGTCGAAGCCATCGAAGGGACCGACGCCTGCAT
>JAFGFF010000462.1 GCA_016931075.1 Pirellulales bacterium
CGGCATCCGTGTCGGGGCCGTTTACGTTGGCTGGACGACGGACGGGAATACCGTTTCGTACAACATCCCCATCGAGTCGGTTCTCGACCAATTGCGCGGCACGGGCGCGGTCGTCATGATCCACGCCCACATGACCAAGGACGCCAAGGTCTCCGACCAGCGCATCGCCGGACAACTTGTGACGCTGGCCAAACAGGCCGAAGCGGCCGGCGTGTCGATCGCCCTGTATCCGCACGTCGGCAACCGCGTGGCAACGCTCGAACAGGCCGCGCGAATCGCCGACATGGTCGACCATCCGTCGTTAGGCGTCTGTTTCAATCTGTGCCATTATCTGAGACAGAATCGGGCCGAAGACCTGCCGGCGAAGCTCCGCGCGGCCAAGGGACGAATCAAGCTGGTAACCATCAGCGGGGCCGACAAGGGCAACACCCGGGTAATGAACTGGAAACAACTCATCCGGCCGATCGACCAGGGCCAGTTCGACCTGCCGGGCCTACTAGAGTTGCTCTGCGTGGATCTTGAGTACCAGGGCCCGATCTTCATCCAGTGCTACAACCTCAAAGCACCCGCCCGATCGATCCTGCAAGACGCGTTCGACCGCTGGCAGGTCCTGAAGAAACACTGTCACCCACAAGATCCTTCCAAGCTGGAAGCAGGCAAGAAATGAGTACACGCCAGACACACGTTAGTCGCCGTTTTTTCCTCAAGCACACCGGGCTGGCCGTCGCTGCGGCCGCGTCGTGCGGGCCGACGATCGTCCCGTCGAGCGTGCGGGGGGCCAACCCGCCGAGCGACACGGTCACGCTGGGCATGATCGGAACCGGCCGGCAGTGCTTTTTCAAAAACATCCCGCTCTTCCAACGCCAAAAGGACTGCCGCATCCTGGCCGTCTGCGACGTCGATTCCTGGCGGATGAACGAGGCGAAGAAGAAAGTTGACAAGTACAACCGGGCAAAGCACAAGATGCGTGGAGGGTGCACCTCTTATGGCGACTACAAGGACCTGCTCGCTCGCGACGACCTCGACGCAGTAGTGATCTCGACACCCGACCATTGGCACGGCGTCATGGCCCTGGACGCGATGCGGGCAGGCAAGGATGTCGCACTCGAGAAACCGGTCATCCGCACGATCCGCGAAGGACAACAGCTTGTCGAGGCCTCGAAGAAGCTCGGGCGGGTTTTTCGTGTTGATAGCGAATTCCGCAGTGGATTGCCCGCCCGCCGGGCCTACTCGATCGTCCAGAGCGGCGCGCTTGGCAAGATCCACAAGGTGTTCGCCTGTGTGCCGGAGTCGGACGTTCCGTCGCCGCGGCAGTCCGACATGCCTGTGCCTGAGGAGCTCGACTACAAACGCTGGCAAGGAGCCGGTGTCACCCAGGCGCCGCCGATTCCCTACACGCTCAACGGTGTTCATCCGCGTCACGACTGGGGACGGCCGGGCTGGATGCGCAAGCTGAACTACTGCGACGGCATGGTCACCAATTGGGGCTCCCATTTGCTCAACGGGGCCCTCTGGTGCTTGGGGCTCGATCGAAGTTGGCCCGTCGAAATCTCCGGCTCGGGCCTCTACCCGCCGGCCGACAGTTTTTGGAACGTCCTGTTGAAGTTCGACGTCCGATACAAGTACGCCGACGGGACGGAAATCGTCTACCGCACCGAGAAGCCCTACATGCGTTTCGAAGGCGACAAGGGCTGGATCGAAGCCGGGTTCCGCGACTTCAACGCCAGCGACGACTCGCTGAAGAAGAGGAAGTTCGACCTGGTTGATCACCCCAAGCCGAATCAGAAGAGCGAAAAACGCGACTTCCTCGACAGTGTGAAAGCCCGGGCCCCCGGCGGCGAGCCGGCCGACGTCGGCCATCACGTCACGTCGACCTGCCTGTTGGGCCACCTGGCGATCAATCTGGCCGAGACGCTCAAATGGGACGGCAAGACGGAACGCTTTGTCGACAACGACCGAGCCAACGCCATGCTCGATAAGGCGATTGTGGCCCCGAACCCGAAGCTGCAGGACAAGGTGTAGCAGCCTCTTGAAAAAGAGTACAGGGTGCCATGCTCCACGCTTGCGTGGGCATGTGAAGCTTCAAGAAACCGCGAAAACATGCCCACGCAAGCGTGGAGCATGGCACCCGGCATGGATACGTTTCTTGAACAACAGGCTGGTAACGACTGTTACGGGAGAGTTCCATGACCGACCGTCCGATATCACGCCGCCGATTCATCCAGGGCACAATGGCGACCGCCGCGGCTCTATCGTGCAGTGGACGCGCGATGTCAGCTCCGTCGAATGAAAAGCCTTTGCTGCGTTTCATGCAATGGAACGACACGCACGTCCAAGCGAAAGAACCGAACGCCTATCGCCGGGCCAACGCGCGTCTTGAGCATGTCATCAACGCGCTCGGCAAGCCGGACGGTTACCCGATGCCCGACTTCATTGTCGGCGTGGGTGATCTGGTCCACGGCGGGTCGCTCGAGAACCTGGCGCCCGACCTGACGAGGTTCAAGGCAATCACAGCGAAGCTAAAATGTCCTTTCTATCCGGTGGTTGGCAATCACGAGAACGTTCAGCGGGAGGGCGATGCGACCTACGAAGCGCCGTTTCGTCAGGCGTTCAAGATCGAGAAGACGAACTTCACCTTCAAGAAAGGCGGCCTGCTCTTCGTCATGCTCAACAACAGCGGGGCCCCACCGTCGAATAAGCAAGCCGTGGGCAGGCACCGCAATGCGTGGTTCCGCCGCGTCCTGGAAGAGTCGCCCGACGTGCCCAAGATCGTGTGCTGCCACATCCCCCTGGTCGCGATGCGTGAAGAGGCCGTGCTGAAGAAGAGCTTCGGTTTCGTCAGCTACAAGGCGGCGGACGACACACTGATCGAGCTGATCAAAACCCACTCCGACTCGATCTTCGCCGTTCTCTCCGGCCATCTGCACCTGACCGGCGCGGTGCAACGCGACGGCGTGTGGCACATCGTGCCCTCGGGCACGGCCAGCTATCCCTCGGATGTCGCCGTCCACGACCTGTTCCCCGACCGGCTCCGCGTCCGCATGTTCGGCATGAAGAAGGATCTTCTCGATCCGACCGACATCCACGGAAAGCCCCGCCACGCGATTGACTACACCGACGCCACCCATCCCACCCACGAAACCTATGTCGGCGGCAATCCAGCCGAGCGCGACTTCACGATCTCTCTCGACGGGAAACGTCGCGTGGCGATCCCTCATAGCCGCCGAAAATAATGCGTAGAGTGCCCCACGAAGCGAACAGAAGTTCAACGGAAACCGGGGGCTGACACCCCCGGCTCGGATCTCCCTAATCCCCAATCCCCAATCCCTAATCCCCCACCTTACTCCACTACCTGTTCGACCTGCTCGGTCGTGTCGGAGCTCTCGCGTTTGCGGAGGTAGAGCTTGATGGGCACTTCGCCGAAGGGGAGTTGGTCGCGGAAGACGCCCAGGAGGTAACGCTGGTAGGTCCGCGACATGGCCTGGGGGTCGTTGCAGAAAAGGATGATCGTCGGCGGTTGCGAGGCGACCTGGGTGGCGTAGTAGATCTTGGGTCGGCGGTTGTGGACCACGGGCGGTGGGTTGTGGTCCAAGGCGGCGGCGACCAGCTTGTTGAGCTGGCCGGTGGTGACGCGGCTGCGGGCCTGCTTGAAGAGCATTTGGGCGTGGTTCATGAGCGTCTTGACGTTTTTGCCCGACTGGCCGGTGACGAACGCGATCGGCACGTGCCACATCGACCGGAACGTATCGCGCAGGTAGGTCACCCAGCGTTCAGTCGGCATGTGTTCGGCCATCAGGTCCCACTTGTTGACGACGAAGATCGACGGCTTGTACTGCTCGGCGATGTAGTCGCAGAGCTGTTTGTCGACCTTGCTGATCCGCTGGGCCGCGTCGAAGAAGAGCAACGTGACGTCCGCGCGGCGGATGCTCCGCTGGGCGCGGTGCAGGCCGTAGAACTCGACGTCGTTTTGGATGCTCTTGCGGCGGCGCAGGCCGGGCGTGTCGATGGCGATGAAGGCCTTGCCGTCCATCTCGAAACGGACGTCGACGCTGTCGCGCGTGGTGCCGGGCACCTCGCTGACGATCATCCGCTCGCTCTCGGCCAGCGTGTTGACGAGCGTGCTCTTGCCCGTGTTGCGGCGACCCACCATGGCCACCTTCATCTCGGGCTCGCCCAACAGCTCGCTTTCTTCCTCGGTGAGTTCGGGCAGGTTGGTCCGGACCGCGTCGACCAGTTCGCTCTTGCCACGATTCTGCTTGGTGCTGACGGCGAAGATCTTTCGCCCGAAGCGGTAGAACTCGTCCGCTTGGGGTCGCAGACCGTCGTGGTCGGTCTTGTTGGCCACGCAGAGGACGGGCACGGTGACGTAGCGGAGCCGACGGGCGACTTCCTCGTCCAGCGGGGTGATGCCTTCCTGGGCGTCGACCACGAACAAGATCACGCCGGCCGAGTCGATGGCCTGTTGGATTTGCTCTTCGATATGGGCGGTCAGGTTGTCGACGTCCTCGACGCCCATTCCGCCCGTGTCGACCAACTCGGCGAACCGGTCGCCCAACTCGATCAGATAGGTCATCCGGTCGCGGGTCACGCCGGCCGTCGGATCGACGATGGCCAGTCGCTTCCCGGCGAGCCAGTTGAACAGGCTCGACTTGCCCACGTTGGGCCGACCGACAATAACCACTTGAGGCGCGCCCATGACCGACTCACACCACCCAGTTCGCGGAAGAAATCACCCTAGATTCACAGCCACCACACCGACAAGGGGTCGTGGCCACCATCCTTTCATCATAGTTGCGTTTGGCGCGGACCGATAGCCAAACTGTTGACGTCCAGGCACCGCACCCCCCAACAGTCAGGGGCTCCGCTGCCCGTCCCCCATTCACGGTGGCAGGCTCACCAGGTACGATAGGCTTCATAAAATGGCCTCCAAGGGAGCCCTAATCCCCAATCCCCAATCCCCAATCCCCCTTTCCCCATGCCACCACATGACCGGGCGGCCCGAGCGGCCAGGCAGCGTCTAGAGAGCCTTCAGCAGGCTGGTGTGAGCCATCTAGGGAGGGCGGCTCCGGTGGAGGAGAGCCCCGTACAATCGGTGTCTGAGCCATCAGGGGCCGTTGCCGAGCCGGTCGTCGCACCGGGCAGCAACAACGCCGCGGCCGAGTTGGACGTGATCCGCCAGCGGGTGGCCGGATGCACCCGGTGTGCGGAATTGGCCTCCACGCGAACCCAGACGGTCTTCGGCACGGGCAATCCCCAGGCCCGGCTCGTCATGCTTGGCGAAGCGCCCGGGGCCGACGAAGACCGGCAGGGCGAGCCGTTCGTCGGCCGGGCTGGCCAACTGTTGACCAAGATCCTGGAAGCCTGTACGTTGCAGCGCGAGGACGTCTACATTCTGAACATTCTGAAATGTCGACCGCCAGGCAACCGTAACCCATTGCCCGACGAAGCGGCCAACTGCCGCGAGTACCTCGATGCCCAACTGGCCATCATCCAGCCCGAGTATATTTGCTGTATGGGCGCCGTGGCCGCCCGAAACTTGCTCGAGGTGGACACAAGCATCGGCAAGATGCGGGGCAAGTTCTACCGGTACAACGACATCAAGGTCCTTTGCACCTACCATCCAGCCTACTTACTGCGCAACCCGTCGGCCAAACGCCAGGTCTGGGAGGACATGCAGTTTCTCATGGCCGAGATGGGGATCGAACTGCCGGAGAAGTAGCCGTGTACGAGACGTTCGACCACACGGCCGACCTGGGCATTCGCGTTCGCGCGGCGACACTGCCCGAGTTGCTGTCCGAGGCGGGCAGGGCGTTTTTCTCCGTCATGGTTGGGGGGCTGGAATCGGTCCGTCCCGAGCAGCGAATCGACCTGAGGATCAAAGGGACTGAGCCGGAGAACCTGTTCTTCGACTGGCTCGACGAGTTGCTCTACACGTTCGAGACGCAACGCGTCTTGTTGACTCGATTCGAGGTCGAGCAAGACGCGTCGGGCGTGGCGGCCGTCGCCTGGGGCGAGCCGTTCGACCCAAGCCGGCACGAACTAGACCTGGAGATCAAGGCCGTTACGTACCACGGCTTGAAGGTTCAAGCCGATAAAGACGGGTGGTTGGCGGAAGTGATCGTGGATTTGTAACGGGGGGAGCCCAAGAAAGTGAAAACCGGCCGGGCGCTCGCGGTAAGCGCCCGGCCGGGAAGAAAACACGGTAGGGTCCCACTCTTGTCGCTTGCTAGAAGGCGTACCTCGCCATCCACTCGAACCGGACGGAGTTGCCGGGACGCAGGGTATTGTACGTCGTCTTCAGGTTGCTGACTTCGAAGCCCAGCCGGAACTGCTTGGTCACGTCATACATCAGGTTGACGAAGTAGAACTGGTTCAGAGTCCTGCTGCCTGCAGTGACGAGATCATTGTCGTTCGGGTCATCGGCACCGTAGGCGACATGCGTGTGCAGGTCGGGCCGGATGTAGTAGTAGGCCTCGATCCAGCCGCCTGTGGTACGGATGGTCCGGAGTGAAGTCGTGTCAATGCCTTGGCCGATGCCGCCGAGGAACGTGCTCAGGTTTTCACCGGTTTGCAGTTCGCCTCGGAGCCCGAACCGGCTGGTGACCGGGACTTCCATGTCGAGGTTGGCCGACCAGGTGCGGCGACGGACGTCGTCGGATACACCGGGATTCTCAAAACCTTGGTTGCCAATGTGGCCGGAAAGACCGATCACAACCGGCTTGCCGCCCTTGCCACGGTAGCCAAGGGTCCAGGCCATGCGTCCTTCGACCAGCGGCCAGCCCGCCATTTCCGAATGCGGATTACCGGTGCGGAAATCGCTGACGGTGGGATGGTTCAACGAGAATTGCAATGTCAGAAGTCGCGTGCTCGACATGGCCAGGTAGCGCTCGTACCGGAGCTGGGCGCGACGATAGCCGATGTCACCCCAGTTCCAGTAAACCGAATACATGGTCGTGTTCGGATAGAGGGGCGAGATAATGTCCCAGGTCTGACCCATCAGGAGGCGATAGTCGTCGTTCTTCACCTCGACATAGGCATGGCGAAGCAGGACACCGCCACGGTTCTCGGTGGCGCTCATGCTGCCCTGGAAGTCGAATTCGATTTTGCCGCCGCTCTTGGCGCAACAGAACGGCCACAGCCGCGGGCCGCCGATGTCCAGACCGAGCCGGGTCGTCCGACCGTCGATGTCGAACTCATCCTCGCCTTCGGTTTGTGCTGAGTAGACATACGTCGGATAGGAGCGGTCCGCGCCGGCGGTCCGTTCCGTCTCGTAGACCATGTTCCCCCAAAGGAAACCGTAGGGGACGATCGTGAAATCGCCCTTCGTCCAGGCGTACTTCTTGGCCGTCGAGACCATCATCGACTGGACTTGTTCGTAGGTGTAGGTTTCTTCATCCGCGACGAGTTTGGCCGGCGCGCTCATGCTGGCCGGCGTGGCCTCGACCTGAGGAAGACGAACCGGATGCTCACGCAACCATTGCAACTCGGCGCGAAGCGCTTGTGTTTCCTTTTCGAGCTGTTGCAAACGCGAGCCCAAGGCATCCTCGTTGGCCAATGCAGGGGTCATCCCCCACATCGCCAACATGACAACAACACACAACAGACATTTTGCGGCCTTCATGGCACTGGGTCCCCCGTGTCGTGTTTCGTTTTGTCGCCGTCCGTTCATCGCCACTCCAAGGCGCGACCGACGACGACACCCGAGTCCTTCGTCGTATGTCTTATCGTCCCCCGCGTTGGGCAAATCCTTAACAAAAGCTTCAAAAGGGAGAGACTAGGAGTGTTGGGTTAATCCGTTCGTCGAAAGCTTGCCGACTAGGGAAACCTTGAACTGGTTGGCAGGGCCCTGAGACTGCCAAAATACGGCCGGCGCGCCGCCGTGATCGGATTCCCTTCTCAAGCCGGCAGGGTTTTCCTAACCCGACCTGGCAAAAATCGGTTCGAATTGGCCCTAGGAACGAGGGTGGCCGAGCCGCCGGGGCGATTTCGCCCAGGGCGTCTTTTCGTTACAATAGGTGAAGTTGGTGGTGGCCCTCCATCAAACACCCAGCAAGGCAGGATTGACCGACACCGATGATGAATCTGATTACCCTGGTCCTGGGCGGAGGTCGCGGCACGCGACTCTATCCGCTTACGCGGCATCGGTCCAAACCGGCCGTGCCGGTGGCGGGCAAGTACCGCCTGATCGACATCCCCCTGTCCAACTGCATCAACAGCGGTCTGAACCGAATCTACGTCCTCACCCAGTTCAACTCGGTCAGCCTGCACCGCCACATCCGCAGCACCTACACGTTTGATCCTTTCGACGGCGGTTTCGTAGAGATTCTGGCTGCTCAACAGACATTAGCCGGTGACAGTTGGTATCAAGGCACAGCCGACGCGGTGCGCCAGAACCTCCGTTACCTCCAGCAGCCGGGCATCGCCTACGTCCTGATCCTTTCGGGCGACCAGCTCTACCGGATGGATTACCGCCAGATGCTTGCCACGCATCAGCAGGCCGGGGCCGACGTGACCATCGCCGCCGTGCCGGTCGACGCCTCGCAGGCCTCGGGCTTGGGTATCATGCGGCTGGACGACACGGGTCGGGTCGTCGGTTTCCTCGAGAAACCGACTTCGGAAAAAGAGTTGAAGCATGTCCGAACCGATCCGGCCTGGATCGACGCCCGAGGGATTCCCAGCCGCGGGCGCGACTGCCTGGCGAGCATGGGCATCTATCTCTTCAACCGCGATACGCTGGTCGAGGTGCTCGAGAAGACGGCCTACCACGATTTCGGCAAGGAGATCTTTCCCGCGTCGATCCGCACACGACACGTCCAGGTTCACTTGTTCGACGGCTACTGGGAGGACATCGGAACGATCCGATCGTTCTACGAAGCGAACCTCGAACTGGCCTGCAGAACACCACCCTTCTCCCTGAACTCACCCGAATCGCCCCTGTTCAGCCGGGCACGGTTTCTTCCGCCGTCGCGCGTCGACGGGGCCACCATCCGTGGATCGCTACTGGCCGACGGCTGCATTATCGAAGAGGGTTGTGTCATCGAGAACAGCGTGATCGGCCTGCGGTGCCTCATCGGGCGCGACGTCGTGATCCGCAATTCGATCGTGATGGGAAACGACTATTACCAGGCGCCTTGCGATTCGATAGACGACGAGTGCAACGGCCTTCCGCCACTAGGGATCGGAAGCGGCTCGCGGATCGAAGGGGCCATCATCGACAAGAACTGCCACATCGGTTGCAACGCAATCGTCGGCAACCCGGCCGGCTATGAAGAAACCGAAGAAATCCCCCAGGGCATGATCCGTGACGGAATCGTCGTGGTCACCAAGGAAGCAGTCCTGCCCGACGGGTGGTGTCTCTAGCAGCCTGCGTCGATTAAGGATCTGAAAAAAGAACAACTTTCCGAATTGAGTTCATCGCTTTTACTGTAGGGAACGCCCTCCGTGGCGTTCCGTGGGCTGCGGATAATGGGCCAAACTCGCGGTTCGCGGAACGCCACGGAGGGCGTTCCCTACAGAATAAAGTTCCCTACAGAACAGAGTCGGCAAGTTATTCCTTGACAGCGTCTAAGACCTGAATTCCTGAAAACGATTATTTCAACGGGCTGTTAGCCGAGTGCCGCCATGTCTCTCTTCGATGCCCAGGAGGAAGCACGACGACGCCAAGCGCAGCCGCTTGCCGCGAGAATGCGGCCGGCAAAGCTAAACGAATTCGTTGGGCAGGAACACTTCCTCGGCCCAGGCAAGCTCTTGCGCCGGCTGCTCGAAGCGGATCGGCTGGGATCAGTGATCTTCTACGGCCCGCCAGGTACGGGCAAAACGACATTGGCTCGGCTATTGGCCGTCGAAAGTCGAAGCCGGTTTCGCCAGCTCAGCGCGGTAACCAGCGGGGTCAAGGAACTCCGCGAAGTCCTGGTCGACGCCCGGGACGAACTATCCGCATCGGGACAGAAGACGCTCCTGTTCATCGACGAGATCCATCGGTTCAACAAGGCTCAGCAGGACGTGCTCCTTCCCGACGTCGAGGAGGGCGTGGCCATCTTGGTCGGCGCGACGACCGAGAACCCGTTCTTCACGATCAACAGCGCCCTGGTGAGCCGGTCCCGCGTGTTTCAGTTCGAGCCGCTTTCATCAGCCCAAATCAAGACGCTCATCCATCGGGCGTTGGCCGATCGAGAGCGGGGACTGGGCGGCCATGACGTTCGGATGGACGACGATGCGTTGGAGTTCTTGGCTGAAACGAGTGACGGGGACGCCCGACGTGCCCTCTCGGCGCTGGAGATCGGCGTGCTGTCGAGCGACAAGTCGCCCATTCGTTTCACACGCCAACTGGCCGAGGAATCGGTCCAACGCAAGGCGATCCAGTACGACCGGCAGGGGGACGCCCATTACGATTCGATCAGCGCGCTGATCAAGAGCATCCGAGGCAGCGATCCAGACGCAGCCCTCTACTGGCTCGCTCGGATGCTCGAAGCGGGCGAGGACGTTCGTTTCCTTGCGCGTCGGCTGGTGATTCTGGCAAGCGAAGACGTGGGCAATGCCGATCCGGCCGCGTTGAGCCTGGCCGTGGCGGCCTCCCAGGCGTGTGAACTGGTCGGCCTGCCCGAATGTCAACTGAATCTGGCGCAGGCCGTCACCTATCTCGCCTGTGCTCCGAAGTCGAACGCCTCTACGATCGGGATTGGCGAAGCACGGCAGGACGTCCGTGAGGGGCGGCTCCTGCCGGTTCCGATTCACCTTCGGGACAAACACTACGCCGGAGCAAAACGGCTGGGGCACGGCGAAGGCTACCAATATGCTCACAACAGTCCCGATGCAATCGCCGCACAGGATTATTTGGGCGTGGAGCGTCAATATTACAGGCCGGTGGACCGGGGATTTGAGCAGGAGCTAGCCAGCCGTCTGGAGGTCATTCGAGCCCGACTCCGTGAGGTAAAGCGGCCCTCCGATTCCCCTAAGCCGACAGACCCAACCTGAGGTTGTCGTAAAATCCGTCCTACCGGCCAAAACCTTCCTCGCGTCGTCCTCCCGCCCGGCGAGTTCCGTATTGTTAACCCCACTATGGACCGGCGCGACGTAGGGTTAATTTGAACGATTCCACGCGCGGAGGGTGATGCCACCCGTATGGGTGGGGTCTCTGTGTCCGCGTGGGCGTCTGCGTGTGCGACGGCGAAGTCATGGGGACGACCGTCGTGGAACCGCGGCGCATGGATCGACAGGCAAGGGCCCTATCATGGCGGACGGTGTTGTTCACATCCTGATGGTCGAGGATGACCCGAGCCACGCGGAACTCGTCAGCAACGCGTTGGAGTCTCGCGATGCGCGAATTCGAGTGACACGGGCGCCGACGCTGGAAGCTGCCCGGCGGGAGCTCGCGCAAGGACAATACGACTTGGTGTTGGCCGATCTGTTTTTGCCCGACGGCCAAGGAACCGATCTGATCGAGGCGACGGAGACTCCGATGGTCTGCCCGGTCGTCATCATGACTGCCCGGGGGGACGAACAAACGGCGTTGGCTGTAATGAAAGCCGGGGCCGCGGACTATGTCACCAAGAACTTGAACGAATTGAGCGGACTGCACCGAACCGTTCAACGGGCGATTCGGGAACGGAAACATCTGGTTGCGCGACGCCGGGCGGAGGAAAGCCTGCGCGAGAGCGAGCAGCGTTACCGCCTTCTGGCCGAGAATGTCACGGATGTCATCTGGACCACGAACATGGACCTCCAGTTCACCTACTCGAGTCCTTCGGTCGAAGCCATGCGGGGTTACACGCCGGAGGAGGCTGTCGCCCTGTCCCTCGAACAAACCCTGACACCCGTATCGCTCGTTCGAGCCCATCGTGTGTTGGCCGGCAAGATAGAGGAACTCAAACGCCGGCCCGAGTCTATTTCAGAACCGGTCACCCTGGAGCTCGAGCAGCGTCGAAAGGACGGTTCAACCCATTGGGTGGAAGTCCAAACGCGATTTCTGACGGGGCCTGACGGCCAACCGGTCGGAATCATCGGCGTGACGCGAGACATCACGCGCCGGAAAGAAACCGAAGAGCAGCTTGCGAGATACAGCGAACGCCTCGAGGAACGGGTCGAAGAGCGAACAGCCGAATTGCTCGAAGTCAATCGGCGGTTACGGCGGGAAATCGCCGAACGAGAACGGGCCGAAGAGCTGGCGGACCGGGCCAATGAAGCCAAAAATCAGTTCCTGGCCAATATGTCTCACGAACTTCGCACGCCGCTGCACAGCATTCTCAGCTTCGCCACTTTCGGCATGAGGAAAGCCCACACGGCCGATCCGGCGACCATCGCGGAATACTTCGAGACGATCGAGCGAAGCGGCAACATGCTCCTCGACCTGGTCAACGACCTGCTCGATCTGGCACGGCTGGAAGCGGGACGCACTCCGCCGGAATACCAGGAGACGGATCTCTTAATACTCGTCGGCAGGCTTGCCGACGAGTTCGGCTCCTTGGTGGCCGACCGCAACCTCATCGTTCGGGTCGACTGTCCCGAAAACCGGCTCCTTGCCACCATCGACTCGGCCAAAATGACCCAAGTTATCCGCAATCTGCTGACCAACGCGGTAAAGTTCTCGCCTGACGGCGGTGAGATCATGATCCACCTCCGAGCCGACGCGCAGACTGTGCATGTGTCAGTGACTGACGAGGGCCATGGAGTCCCGCCGGCGGAATTGGAATCGATCTTCGGAGAATTCGTCCAGTCGAGCATGACTACCAACGGTGCAGGCGGAACCGGGTTGGGATTGGCGATCTGCCGAAAAATCATTCTGGCGCACGGCGGACGCATTTGGGCCGCCAATCGTCCAACAGGCGGGGCCGAATTCTGCTTCGAGATCCCACGCCAACCAGAGATTTCTGAAACGGCGGACGAACTGGGCGCTGACAATCCCGTCGGCGACGAGGCCCCGGTTGCCTGAAATAGATTCTCTCTCAGCCCGACTTGATTCGGGCCAATGCCGTTCAATAGCGAGCCCTAATGATGTCTGCGCGGATGGAGCCGATCATTGCGCATTCAGGGCCCACAGGGCCTGATTGGTCGTGCTGACCGCGCGGCATCCACTGGCGAGAATCCGCTTCATGGTCTCGGGACCGCGGATCAATCCGCCGGCGATGCGGGGCGTCGGCAGAACGTCGAAATCGCCTCCCACCTCGGCGGCCGCCACGCCCGGCAGAAGCTCCACGGCGTCCGGTTTCGATTTCTCGATCACCGACAGCCCTCGTTTCACCGCCCGACCGTCTTGAAGAAACAATCGGACGACCGAATGCATCCCGGCCCGATGGATGGCGGGCACCAAATGATGGTGGACCGTGATGATGCCGCTGATTCGCTTGAAGTGGGTGAGAAAACGGAGTCCGGCTTCATCTCGGCCCAGGCCGCGAATGAGATCCAAGTGTAAAAACAGGGGGAGGTTCTCCAGCGGAGGCCGCTCGAAAATGGTCAGAATCTCCGGCAGATCGGCCAACTCATCCACCTGAAGCATCACCAAACTGGCGTGGGGGAGAAGTGAGAGATCACCCCCCATGGCCGTCAGGTACGGAATGACCGGCTTCCGAAGGTATGTGTCAGGCAAAAAACGGGATTTGTGCTGGGCCATGTGTGTGAAAAGTGGCCTGGTTAAGGGAGATTCCCAGCCTTCTGGGGGATCGTGGCCTCTTGACGCCACGGTCACTTGTTTCCCATAATACAGTCAGGGGATGGTCTGGGCAATCAGCAATTGCATGGCTTGGACTTATTCCTTTTGGGCTGGAGACAATATTCGAGAAGGCCCTGCGTATTCCTTACGCGGGGCCTTTCTTTGTTGCCAAGGGACGGCCACCCAGTCGGGGCGGTTCCTGGGAGCAACAGGTATGGTTGCCGGCAGCTACTTGGCCCTTGCACATAGAGAAATCGGACGGCCCTGGAAGGGAGCCCGAATCCGAGCCTTGCGGCCTGACATTACCGTTCAGCGAAAACACGAGTATTTATAGTTCTTTCTTTCGAGTGTCTCTGAAGTGAAAACACAAGACGCAAGCCTTCATGACCGGCTTCGAAGGGTGCGCCACGTCGCACTCGACTTAGATGGTACGATTTATAAGGGCAACCAACCGTTCTCGAGTTCTAGCCATTTTCTAGACCTGCTCGACAGGTTGGGAATTGGTTTTACCTTTCTGACGAACAATTGCTCGCGAAGCACGGCGGACTACGTCACCCACCTTGGGGCAATGGGAATCGTTACCGAAGAAGGCCGAATCTACACCTCGGCCGACGCCACGGTCGATTACTTGCGACGAAAACATCCGACGTTGCAGCGGTTGTATTTGCTAGGCACGCCCAGCCTGAAACGCCACTTCGCCGATGCCGGATTCGTCGTCTGCTCTGAAGACGCGGCCGACGAGCCGGACGCGGTAGTGGTCGGGTTCGATACGACGATGACTTACGACCGTCTTTGCCGGACGGCCTATTGGATTGCCCAGGGCAAACCGTATTTCGCAACACACCCCGATCGTGTTTGCCCGACGAACCTGTCGACCCTTTTGGTCGACTGTGGGGCAATTTGCGAGGCGCTGCACGAGGCGACGGGGCGAAAGCCTGACTGTGTGCCGGGCAAGCCCAACGCTCAAATGCTCCACGGCATCCTCTCTCGCCACGAGGTTGCCGCGGAGGAGTTGGCCATGGTGGGCGACCGGCTATACACGGACATGGAAATGGCCCGACGGTCGGGCGCCCTGGGCGTTCTCGTCCTGACGGGGGAAACGTCGGCCGAAGAGGTCGACAGGGCCGAGCCTGCCCCCGACCTGGTCGTCACCGGCCTGGACCGGTTCGGCGATCTGCTTAAAGAACATCGGAATGGAAGACAGAGTGGTGTCCAACCTCATGGTCGTCAGTCCACAACGCCAGCAGGCCGTTGACCGGCTTGAAAATGACGAATTCGATTTATTGGTCCTAGGCGGGGGAATTGTCGGCGCCGGCGTGGCTCGAGATGCCGCTCTGCGGGGCCTTCGGGTGGGCCTGATCGAGCAGCACGACTTCGCTTCCGGCACCAGCAGCCGTTCGAGCCACCTGCTACACGGGGGGCTCCGCTACCTGGCCCAGGGTTTCCTGCGATTGGTCCACGAAGCCAGCCAGGAGAAACGGGTTCTTCACCGGATCGCCCCGCACCTGGCTGAACCGCTGGCCTTCATTTTTCCCACCCGGCCCGGTTGGCAATGGGCACGGTGGAAGCTCAGCGTCGGTGTAAAGCTTTACGACCTTCTCTGCGGCCGTCGCAACCTTGGCAAATCGAGTTGGATGGGACGCAGCAAGCTCTTCGAGATGTTGCCCGGGCTGCGACGCGACGGCGTGACCGGAGCGGTGCGCTACTATGACGGGTTGACCAACGACTCCCGATTGGTGCTCGACACGCTCCGCTCGGCCGACCAGGCCGGCGCTACGCTGGCCAACTACGTGCGGTTCATCGACGCCCGGCGCGAGGGTTCTCGCTGGCGGTGCCAAGCAACATGCGAGATTACCGGTCACGACATGACCGTCTCCGCCGCTCAGGTCGTCAACGCGACGGGACCCTGGTCCGACAAGATCCCCCACAGCCACACCGACTTGCGGTTGACCAAGGGGGTTCATCTGGTCATTGACCGCGAGCGACTCCCACTGCCCGATGCCGTTGTTCTGACCGAGGGATCTCGGATCCTCTTTGCGATTCCCTGGGGTCAACGTGTCATCCTGGGAACGACCGATACGGATTACGCTGGACCGCTCAACGCGCCCACGACGGACTCGAATGATGTCCGCTACATTCTGGATATTGTGAACGATGCATTTCCCGAGGCGGATCTTGATGAGAACGATCTCATCAGCACCTGGGCCGGCCTGCGCCCTTTGGTAGCCGATCGCAACGGCAATCCGTCCGATATTTCGCGCCGTCATGAAATCGCCATGGCCGAGCCCGGCTGGTGGGACGTGACCGGGGGCAAACTGACCACCTATCGCCTCATGGCCGAGCAGACGGTCGATCGGGTTTTCGGGTTTTTCGGACGGACCAGCCCTCCCTGTCAAACGGCACGGCAGACGCTTTTGGATTCGGCACAAACGAACGGATACAGTGCAATCCTTCCACCGGCCGTTTCCGAGAAGACCGTTGAGCACTACTGTCGCAACGAATGGGTGGTGCACCTCGACGACCTGATGGTCCGCCGCACCTACTGGCACCACTATCAGCCCGACCGAAAGGACATCTGTCGACAGGTCGCTCCCTGGGTCGCCAAGGCACTGGGCTGGGATGAAGCCACGATGACCACCGAGTTGAAAAACCACCTGGAATCGATGGCGGGAGGTGGATGAGGCGGCTTTTCGCGCCGGTGACCGGTGCATAGGGTTCCATGGAACCATCAGCGTTTCTTGCACTGCGAAACAGCCTGAAACGGTCGTGAGGGCTGGTTCGGTAGTGCCTCCGATCGCGGACCCATTGGGTGGTTGCTTTTTACACCTAAAAACGGGACATCCGTTCGATCTTCCCTACCCCATCAGGCTCTTTCGTCACGCACCCCCCCGGCGATGTGTCGGTAGGATTTTGCCCAGATTTAGGGGGATCGCAGCCCGTCCGTACAACACCGTTAAGCTATGTTTCAGGGATGGGGCAGGAAACTCCCTGTAATGGCTTTGACTCTACCAACGGCTGTGATGACGAGAAACGTACACCCTGACAACCAGAACGTGCTTCTGGTCGACGACGATCCTTCCATGCGCCGTCTGCTGTCGCGATGGCTCCAGGAGGCGGGCTACCATGTCCGCCAGGCCAGCGACGGACAGGAGGCACTGGACGAGATCGACCTGGATTGTCCCGACTTCCTGGTAACCGACTGGGAAATGCCGGGCATGAACGGTCTGGAATTGTGTCGTCGGGTGCGAGCTCTCGATCTTTCGAAATACGTCTATATTCTCTTTCTCACCGTCAAGTCGACGTCGGCCGAGGTCATCGAAGGACTCGATATCGGCGCCGACGACTACCTGAGCAAACCGATTATCCAGGGCGAATTGATTGCCCGAATGCGGGCTGGCGCCCGAATCATCGAGCTGGAACGCTGGTTGGGTGTCATGGCCCGAACCGATCCACTCACGGGCCTGATTACCCAGCGTGCTTTCTTCGACGCTTTCCAGAAGGAATGGGAACGGACCAGCCGATCTCGATCCTCGTTGTCGTGTGTGATGCTCGACATCGACTTCTTCAAGCGGGTCAACGACCTTCATGGGCACCCCATGGGAGACGCGGTGCTGAAGGTGATCGGCAACGTGTTGGAAGACAACTGCCGCACGAACGACGTCCTCTGCCGCTATGGTGGCGAGGAGTTCTGCGCGATGTTGCCCGAAACCGATGAAATGGCCGCGGCCGCCTGGGCCGAACGAGTCCGAAAGCTGCTTGCCGAAACGACCGTCTCCTTGTCGGGCAAAACGCTGCAGGTCACGGCCAGTTTCGGCGTTTCTCAGCGCATCGAGGACACCCAATCCGTCGAAGAACTGGTCGATCGAGCGGATCAAGCACTGCTCTGTGCGAAGCAGTCGGGGCGGGATCGGGTGGTGCGGTTCACTTCGCTTTCCGACACCAACGCGGTCGACCTTGCCGAGGCCGATCAGCACGGCATTTTCAAGGGAGCCGAGGCCCGACACGTCATGAGCCCGATGGTCGCTTGCCTCCAACAAGACGAAACCATCGGCCAAGCGGCCGAGTTCTTTCTCCGCTCTCGCATCAATTCCACGCCCGTGGTCGACGGAGAGGGAATACTCGTCGGCATCCTGTCGGAAAAGGATCTGATGGCCGCGCTGGTTACGCCCGAGTGCTGGGGACGACCGGTCCGCGAGGTCATGAAACCCAATGTGATCTGCTACGAAGAGTCGACCCCCGTCCAGACCATCTACGAGTTTCTCTGCCGCGTGTCGATCCGTCGGGTAATCATCGTGGAAGAAGGCCGACCGACCGGCACGATCAGCCGCGGAACCCTGCTGCGTTGGTTCCGCAACTTGGTCGTTTCCAAGGGCCTGCTTGATTCTAGCTCTACCAACCAGTCCTGCTTGGAGAAAGATCCCTGCCGGTCTAAAGAGCGTCTGGCCGAGACAGCCGATGCGCTGGCGCAACTGGCTGCCGGCCTCAAAAAGTGCCTCCAGGACGATTGCGATGACCTGATGCCGCACATCGTCGGCAGCGCCACGCGAATGCAGGATCTGGTCAACGACCTGCTGGCCTTCTCTCGCTTCGCCAATCCCGGTCCCGTCACCGGAGCCGAAGCCCTCCGCGCCATGATGCTCAGCACGGGGCACGCCGACTAGGGCACCGGCGCCGCGCCAGTTGCTTGACATGACGGATCGCTCGCTCCAAAATGGAGCATCTGGCCGGAGAAGTTCTTTGCCGACCTCCCAACAAGCAATAGTCGATCCTCTGCATGGCCAATTCGAGGTTTTCTGATGAAAGCAATCAGCGCCGCCATCGTTCTTCTCGCCGGAGCCGTCTTGTTTGCAGTCGGATCAACGGCAGTCGGAGATAGCCAGTCAGGCGCCCAAGCCCTTGGCATTATCATCGGCTGCGTGGGCATGTACGTCTGGGTGTGTGAAATGAGACGCGATCACCAGAGCGAAACGCGGCCTAACGACAGTCCGCTTGACCGGAGCGAGTGAGTAAACCACAAGAAGATATTTGTCGGGAGCAAGACATGAAACCTTCTTGGATTTGTCTGGCGCTGGGCCCCCTGTTTCTAACGGCCGCCCTCCTCCAAGCGGATGAACCGACCGACCCGTGGAAAATCCCCACCGAGCGGGAAAACTTCCATGTGTTTCTGTTGATGGGCCAATCGAACATGGTCGGGCACAGTCAACCGCTGCCCGAGGACCGTAAGCCGGTCCCGCGCATCCTGATGCTGCCCACTGTCGGAGACATGAAGTGGGAGCCGGCGGCCCATCCGCTACACCACCGGCGCAAGAAGGGTGGATTTGGGCTCGGCCTGCCGTTTGCCGTGGAGTACCTCAAGGACAAGCCGGGCGTGGTCGTCGGGCTGATCCCCGTCGCCCGGGGCGGCGCCCCGATCGACCTCCTGCGCAAAGGCACGCCCGTTTACACCGACGCCATTGCCAAAGCTCGGTTTGCCCAAAAGCAGGGAATCATCAAGGGCGTCCTTTGGCACCAAGGCGAATCGGACACGATCAATCCAGCCCGGGCCGATTCTTACGAAAAGAAACTGCATGGTCTCGTCGCCGACCTCCGCAAGGACCTGGACAACCCGCGACTGCCGTTTGTTGTCGGCAATCTGGCCGAGTTTTACGGCACGGGCGACGAACACAACCAGCCTGATCGAGTAAAGCGAATCGACAAGGTCCGCGGCGTACTTCGTGCCCTGCCGACCAAGGTCGCCCACACCGGGTTCGTCGAGTCGACCGGCTGCACGTCGAGCGACCACCACATGGTCCACTTCGACCGGAAGTCGTACATCACACTCGGTAAACGTTACGCCCAAGCATTCGAGACCGTCGTCAAGAAAGCCGATGTGTCGAGTGCGAACAGCCCATCGACAACAAGGGCGGCACAGGTCTCAACGGCCATGTTCCCTGACAACTTGGCCGGGCGTCACTTCCGGAATCGCGGGACTGGAAGAATCTCGTTCACTCGGCGGCGATAGTCGAGATAGGCCTGACCAAAGCGGCCAGTCAGATAGGCATCCTCCTTGCCGATGCGGAGCTTGAACACAAGAAAGGCGACCAGGGGCATTGCCAGCAGCAGCCAGCAGCGACTCACGAGGGCCAGGCCGGGAATGAGGAAAACGATCCAGGCGGAGTAGATCGGGTGCCGAACCAGGCCGAAAACACCGCTGGTAGCCAATTCATCCTTGCCGTAGGCTGCCGTAATGGCCCTGCCCGCCGCCACGAGAAATATACCACCAACTCCCAATAACAACACGCCGACAGGAGCCAATACCACGTATATTCCGCTGGGGACGAGCAGCCAGTCGGGCCAGCACAGGGTCGCCGCGGCCGTCACTGCCCCGTACACACCGGCCGACCCGATAATCGAAGGCCCAACGCCCCAGATGCTGACCTCACGTCGTGAATTCATGTCATCGCCTCGCTGATGGATTATTCGGGCGACTTTCCAGCTCGTTTCTGATTTGCCGGCCTACGCGGCCGAGCATGACCCGTGGAAGACGCCTTGTCAACCTCTCGCGAAGCCTCCGGCCAAGTTCTTGGTCCCGCCGAGCCGACCGTCCGCGAGGAAGCTCGGCGAGTTCCCCCAAGAAAAAAGCTCGCCCGGGCTTTTGGGGGCCCGGGCGAGTGATGAACACGCCACTCGTTGGCGCTCTGCGCTTTCTATTACCG
>JAFGFF010000463.1 GCA_016931075.1 Pirellulales bacterium
GGCTAGCTCAGTTGGTTAGAGCGCCATCCTCACACGGTGGAAGTCGTTGGTTCGAGTCCAATGCCGCCCACACCGAAGACCCGCTGATACGAGTTGTCAGCGGGTCTTTTTTTGTTTGCGTTTTTATTCCCCCCGTTTTAATCCCGGCCTCTTCAACGGTTGTCATTCAATCTGGCGAAACGGAAGGGCGGCAATGGCGCAGCGAAACCGTTCGTCCCAGTCGTTCCAGAGGTGGTGTGGAAGTGTCCCCGCGACTTGCAGGCCAGGAGGTTCAACACCTGCCCAAAGGTAGCCGTTGGAAGGATCATCAACATCTGAAAACCACCGCGGAAATGCGCCGTCGTCTGATCCTTGATAGCCTGGTAGCGTCGCATAGATCGAGCGTAACCGTTCCCAGTTCGCATCGGAGAAGGCGTCCCAATCGAAGCAGTAGATCCGCTCAATGTCGTACCAACCTGGATCATTCGGGTCTTCGTCCATCGTGATGTCATGCCAGATCGCAGTCATCTTGGAACGGTATCCCAAGACTCTAGAACTTCATATCGAGCCAACCGGCGTCTTCGAAAGAGCATCGCCGAGAAACGAGAGGCCGTCAATCCGTTGAGGGGGGTTGTTTTTTAGGGCCGACCGTCTGTCGACTCGACCGGCGGGTCGGGGGTGAGGTCGATGTCCAGGCCGAGGACGCGGCCTGTCGTGATAGACGGCGTGTGGAGCAACAGCGCCCGTCTTGTGAGTATGTCAGGAACCACTGCCTGACCTGTAAGTTCCGAAGTGCATCAGGAGGGCGTGTCCTGAGTTGGCAAATTGCCCCCTTCAGCCAGTGGCACACGGCGATTCGCGGATGCCGCCCACCTTGACCTGGTCACATTCGTCCGAATCACTCCCAAGAAAGTGTCATTTTGCGGGTTTGCCGCGTAACGTTTATTGAGGTCTGCATTGCTAATGAACGTTTCCCGCTAACCGGGGGAGCCGATCAGGCCGTGAAGCGGCCCATCGGCGGTGCAGTACGAACATTGACTATGCAGGAATCATTAATCCTGCTCCTTGACAAGATAGCCAGCCCGGGCAGAATCATCATTGTTACGGTTCCACTAGGCGTTTGTCTCACCCGTCATTCCAGGAGTAACCCATGTGTAGAACCATCCCCAGGAGCCGATTTGCTCTGAGTTGTCTTGCCTTCTTCGTTCTTGGTCAGTCGTTCGCGTATTCCCAAGGCCCGATGGATGCCCTGGCCAAACCAATTGAAGGCAGGAGCATGAGGGCCACGTCGACGTTTCGCGGACATGCCGGCGGTACGAGAAGGGTCTCGAAAGACGTCTATGGAAAACCCCGAAAGGACTCGAACGGGAATGTCATTACGCGGCTCGTCTACGACCCGGCGGCCGACTACATGGGCGACCCGACCGACGAAAACAGCAATATCGACAACTTCAACGTCGAGCCGGGCGCGAAACACGTGCTCTTGGATGCCAAGGGTCCTGGCGTGATCACCCACATGTGGTTCACCTTCCTCGGACCGGAACCGCAGATGTGGGCCGAAAAGGGCGCGGCCAACCACCAAGAGATGCTGCTGCGAATCTACTACGACGGCAATCCGCAACCGGGTGTCGAGGCTCCCCTGGGCGATTTCTTCGCCAACTGCTTCGGCAAACGCAGCGAGGTCATCAGCCTGCCGGTCTGCGTCGAAGACGCCGATTCCTACAATTGCTACTGGCGAATGCCCTTCCGCAAGTCGATCCGCATCGAGATCCTCAACCAGAGCGACAAGCAAATCCGCTTGCTCTACTACAATATCGACTGGATCAAAAAGAACCACATCTCGGAAGACACACCGTACTTCTACGCGCAGTACAAGCAGGAATACCCTGTCGAACAGGGAAAGGACTACGTCGTTCTTGAAACGGAAGGCAAGGGACATTACGTCGGAACGGTGTTGGCCGTCCGCACGCGCAGCCCCGCCTGGTTCGGCGAAGGCGACGAGAAGATCTACATCGACGGCGAGAAAAAGGCGTCGATCTGGGGCACGGGCACCGAGGATTATTTTCTTTCCGCCTTTGGCTTGAAGACATGCAGCACCCCGTTCTTTGGAACGCCCTATTTCGACCAATGGGGAATTGTCGGCGGCCACACCAGCGCTTACCGTTGGCACGTCAACGATCCGATTGTCTTCAACAAGAGCTTCAAGTTCACGATCGAGCACTTCGGTTGGATGTCGGAGGATGAGAATCCCAAGGGCCTGAGAAACAGTTGGAACGAGCGCCAGGACGACTATTCGAGCGTGGCATTCTGGTATCAAACCGGCATCCCGACCTTCACCGCCCGCGCGCCCGACGCCCGCCAGCGCCGTCTGCCGAGTCTCGATCGCGTCACGGTGTTGGCCAAGGACTTCCTGGACTCACCGCATCATGGACCCGGCAAGGCGGAACCGCAACTGCTCGGCGTGCTTTATCCTCAACCGCAAATGCGCTACCGCCCGACCGACCCCGAAGACGCCTGGGTGAAATTGCCCATCGAAGTCAAGGCGAAGGAACCGCTGCGGCTATTGGTGAGTGCCACTCGCTCCCCGGATTCCGGCAGGTATCAGGCCTATTTGGACGACGTGCCGCTGGGAAAGCCGATCGACCTCTACCACGACAAGATCGACAACTTCGAGTTTCACTTGTTGGACTTCTGGCCGGAGCCCGGCAAGTACACCTTCACACTGAAATGCGTGGGCAAGAACTTCAAGTCCGAAGGGTTCGGCCTCGGCTTGGAAAGCGTCCGGCTTCGTGAACGCCGGCCCCGCGTCATGAAGTACGGGCACGACAAGGACAAGGACTGGAGAAAGCACCCGTCCGTGTTTGAGGACGACTAAGAGAAGGCCAAAACGGGGGCGCCGATCAGGCCGCGAAGCGGCCCATCGGCGGTGAAGCACGTACATTGACTATGCAGGATTCTAAAATCCGCGAAGTCCATTTGCGCCGATCTTCGTGCCAGTTCTCTCCCCTACGCTTGCGGTCGACCAAGCAGTAAGAGCGGCTCTATTTGTTTATCACACCGGCAATGGTCTGGAAAAACTGCGACGACCACTCGGCGCTTCGCGGGCCGCTATGCTTGCGTACTTGTGTGACAATGAACTGCGAATCGGGGTCGACGAGGAAGATGCAACCGGACAAGGAGCCGTGTCCCATGGTGCGCGGCCCGAACAGGAAGTCTTCGGCTCGCTTCGAGCCCCGCGGCGAACCCTCTTTGAGGTGCCGTATCCAGTGAATGCCGATTCCTTCATCTTCCGTGTAGCTGTGGTCGACTACGCGCAGCGGCTTGGGCATGAGCCGATCGAAAGTTTCCGGTCGGATGAACTCCTGCCGGCCGTAGCTCCCGTGGTTGGCTATCCACTGGGCGAGAATACCAAGTTCCCTTGCGGTGAACTCGCCGCCAGCGCTCGCACTGTTGATCGGCACGTCGCTAAAACCGAGGGGCCGGAAGAGATGCTCGTCGTAGAGACGCACTGCGCTTTGGCCGGCGACGATCTCCAATGCCTTGACGACTAGTTCGAAGCCGAGGCCGGAGTAGGCGTACCTCACGCCCGGCTCGTTCACGTCGATCCCGTTGAGCACGATGTTCTCCAAGTGAGGATTGCGCATGCCTCCGAACTCGCCGTGGCCGGCCAATCCGCTTGTGTGCGTCAAGCACTGGCGGAAGGTCGGCACATGCGGGCTGTTTTGGGGATAGTCGGGAAATACCGTTGCCAGTGAGTCGTCCAGATCGACCAGTTGCTGATCGAGGAACAGGCTGAAGAGGATTCCGGTGACCGATTTCGTGATCGAGGCGACCCAGCAACGATAGTCACGGTCAATCGGTTGGCCACTCGGGTCTCGACCGAAGGCTTCATGAGTAACGATCACACCGCGGCGTGCAACGAGCGTGACGAAGGGTTCGCCGGTGTCTTGGGCCCATGCTCGGCACACGTCGTCGATACGGGTTTTGGCGTTGGGACTCATGCCGGCCTCGGCAGCCGAGCCTTGGTGGAGCACGGTTGCCGGTTGAGCGCGACGGCGCGGCGGGCGCAATGGGCGCACTTTGTCCTGTAGTCCCTGGATCTTGAGCTTGAGCGCCAAGTGATAATCATCGTTCATCACAGCCGCCGATTCGACATACCTTGCCGGGCGTCCCCGAGTCTTAGCCTCCACGAGTCCAGCCACCAGAATGGCGCCTTTTTCGCTGCCGAGCACAGTGGGCACAACCAGGTCATTCGCAAGGCGGGTGACTTCAGCCTGATGCTCCCGTACGACGGCTGGCGCCTTGGGGCCGGGGAAGTTGGGAAACTCGACGGTCAGGTCCGGTGCGTAAGACGGAGGCGGCTTCTCGGGTAGCCTGTAAAAAGTCAGCGAGCGACGCAGTGGTGTGCCGTTGGGTGCGGTACCCTCGATCCAGGCAAGCCAGCGGCCAGGTGCATTGGGCTCCGGCCATTCGTTGAGTTTCGCATCAAACCATCGCACGCGCAAGGATTTGCTGCACCCTAGTCGCCGTACGGCCTCCACGTCGCGCCACACAATGCGAGGGGTTTCGACGGGATTGAAGATCCAGGTGCCGGCCTTGGCGAGTATCAATTCTTGTGACTGGAACTCGTGTCGTTCCTGCTGCTTGCGCTGGGCAGCCTTTTTGAGGGCAGAGGAATCGCTTAAGTGGACACCAGTCGATACTTGCCCGGTTTGTCCCAGACAGCAGTCCGCCGGCGGTGTGAATAGGCAGACAACCGCTAACAACAACGAGATCGAAGCGAAGCGAGTTGTATGGTTCATTCCGGTATTCTCCGGTATCAACTGGGTATTGGCGGTTGAAACCCCAACACTTTCTCCTCCTTGGCAATCACTTGATATTACCCAGTTGACCTCTGCCCGGCAACGCTGCTGGGTATCTGAACGAACTATTGGAAACGAAAATCCCGTCAGGAGGAAATAGTTCTGCCCCCTTTTCGTTCCTCTCGCCGACCCCGCCCAGACCACTATTTATTGCCATCACCCATTAGCTGGGGTATAGTGAGTGTCGGTGCCTCGAGCCGGTCGGTTGTCTCTGGGGACTATACCCCCAAGTGGCAACCGCCGGGTGCTGCGTGGGAGCAACATCCTTCTTTTCTTGCCAATTCGCCCAAGGTAATAGGAGTTCTTTTCATGAACACCAGACGCGCGCTCATGACCCTGGTTCCGGTGCTTCTCTTTTTGTTGCTCGCGGCTGGCTGCGTTGACCGTGAGCCGGTGGCGTCGATGAAAAAGCTCAACAATGCCGAAAACCAACTTGCCAGTCACCTCGCAAAAGTCCGTGATGCCGATTCAGCCCGAGCCGCGATTTCGAATATCAAACAGAGTACGCAAGAGATGCTCGACGCGTCAGCGCATCTGATAAAGTTGATGCCCAAGCATCGCAATACTAAAGTGTCCGAGGGAACGTTCAACAAGCTCAAGTCTGATCGCGAGGCGGCGGTCGAGAAGCTATTTGCAGAAATAGATCGAGTCTTTGAAATTCGAGGACTGCCTGTCGAGTTCTGGCGAGTGATGCGACCCGCGTTTGCAAAGATTCTCCGAGACGAACTTCACCTCGCCCAGCAATCCGATCCCACTCTTGTCCCGTACGATCTTCTCCACAATCGTACAGAAGGGGCGAGCTTTCTGGAGAAACACGGTCACGATCATGTGATCGTGATCACATTCGAGGGTCTCCCGGCAAGTTGCAGGGAAAAGGCATTGGCCAAGATCAGAGCAGTCGTTCCCAATGTCACTTTTCTTCAAGAAGTCGAAGAGGAAACCATGGGCTTGATGCTTGGTCCCGTGGACGATTACAAGGCCGTTCTTGGGGCGTTGGACTTTGGGCATGTCACGTTCGAAGACGAGCCACAGCGACGGATCGAGATGAACGTCGATTCTTTCAAGCTCCGTGGCAGTGGCGGCGGAACGAATAGGGGCGGTAACATGCAGATGCCCGGATGGCCAGGACATCAGCAAGAAGAAACGGGACCTTCGCCCTTCGAGCTCCAGCAGCAGAAGCGGGAAAAGGAGCGCCAGGCACGCGAAGCCGAGCAGCGGCGGCAGCGGGATTTGGAGAAGCAGCTTGCACGTCAGCGGGAACTGCAAGGCCCCGACCGGAGCGATCCGCAGTATTTCGAGAAGATGGCCGAGCGGATGGTCTCCGACGACAAGGAGATCCGAAATCACGCGATCGGCGCTCTGCTGTTGGTCAATCCGACTGTTGTAGCCTCGCCCGAGACGTCAAAGCGAATCGCCCGACAGTACAAGGCTCTCCTTTCCGAAAGAGATATGCAACTCCAGGCCCAAGGGATTCGCGGGGTCGCCCTCTGGGGAGGCACCTTCAGCGTTCCGTTCCTCGTGGAGTTGCTCATGTCAAATAATTGCGATCTGGTCAATCGCAGGCTGATCCTGGTGAAGCTTGGCGAGTTTCGTGATCCTCGGGCTGCGAAGGCTGTCACCGCCTTGTTGCAGGATGCCACTTACCGCCGAGACGCGTACGAGTGCCTCGAAAAGCTCGGCCCCCTGGCTGAAGATGCCTTGATCAAAATGGCTGCCTCCGGCGACCCGACTGCATGTATGGCCGCGGTCGAACTGCTGGGCAAAGTCGGGACTTCAAAAAGCCTTCCCGTCCTGCGAGCCGTCGCAACCCGGGGATACCCCGCTGTCCGCGAGACAGCCAAACTCGCTATTCGCTTAGTCATGCAACGCAAGAACGCCCCGTTGGCCAAGCCGACCGTCACTCGGTAAGCAGGCTCACTTCCGCAGGGAGAGCAAAAAGGGGCAGAACTATTTAGGAACTCTTTTCATTCCCCCTGCTTTTTTTAGGATGCCTGTCAATCGTTTCACCCACGCCGGCTCCATGCCTCCTGGGCCTGACGGCCCCCCGATAGCAAAGCGATCGCGGTCACCCGTGTGTTGGCCACCATGAGGCAATCAGCAGCAGCCGGGATTACGTAGACGCGGCGTCTCGCCGCGTTCGCTAGGTGTTTGCATCCCGGTTGTGCCGTGGCCCTGTCGTCCTGTTGGAGCCTCGGACTCGTCGGCAACGCATGCCCACTCCCAAACGCGGCGAGACGCCGCGTCTACGGGCGACGAGCTGGGCAGCATGCCCAGGCGCGAGGTGGTGAACACGTCCATTGGCTGCAGGAGAACAAAGAAACGCCAGATAATCCCTTTCATGTAAGAAGACCTTCTGCCGTCCATTCCCCTCTATTCTCTCCTTTCCCAAAGGCTTGCTTTTTCAGAACACCACTGTTGTTACCTCGCGAGATACCACTTCACCCCGAGTTCTACAACGTTGACTGTTCCTAGGATAATTGCCAACCAAAGGGGCAGTGCCAAGATGCGATACCACCCCCGAAGAAGGCTGTATAGAATCAAGCTTGTCACGAAAGTGCCTGTGACAATTCCGCAGATTGAAAGCAGCGTCATTCCCGGATCTTTTGGGAAGGAGGGACTGTCATACAAGAAAAGAATCGCTATGTACCATGCGCTTGGTAACACGATGAGAAGAAGATCACGCCCACGTTGTCTTGGTGTGGATAGCTGGTATAGCCACAATGGTGATAGTAGAACAATCCAGAAATCAATTGGTCCGATTATTCTACATAGGGGAACAGTCAACCAAATGCTGACCAGGCACGCCAGTTCGGCGGCAACCAAGATCACCACTTTTAAGGGACTTCGTGGCAGTATTCGCCTTGATTTACTTGCCGATGTCTCCGTCATCTGCTCTCTGTGTGTCCTACATGTCACTATGGAACATTCAGAATCTCTTGGAGTTTTAGTGCATCATGGCCGTTGGCGTTCATTCTCGGGCAGCATATTCCAGCTATTCTTCGTGTGAATGACGCAACGTCGTTCGTTACGTAATTCTTGTCTATTCACCTCAAGTATGACAGCCCCAGATTGGCTAGCAAGGCTTAAACCAAGATCGCTTGGCATTGTTCATCGAGCGAAAAAGGGCAAGCGGCTGGCGTTTCTGCCGCGGCCTAGAAAATGGGGAAGTTGCCCACCATTCAATTCGATACACCGATAATCGTTCCTTTCTAATCCCTAAAGAAAACCTCTCCATACACCCTTTCAGCAGCGCACTTGTCGCTATTATCATCAAGTGGCTTGCCCGGCCAGATGCTGGTGCGCAATTGCTCCATCGGCCAGAAGACCCGGTTTGCCCAGCAGGAGGTGGTCACGTAGACAGTGAAGTAACCCGGAGCCCTTTCTACCGGGGAAAACCAGTAGCGATCCCTTGACACAACTTCCCAGGTGTTCGAATCGAAGACAGGTTGGTTGCGATACATCAAGAGCGAGTATGCCATTGCATATAGGAGCAGAGTAAAGCCTCCTATGCGCAGAAGAAGGTATAGCCAGCGTATATGAACCTTCATTTTATGACTTACTTGATGGATCTGAAAGATATTTCTATGGATTATAGAAGAGGCTCCACCTTCGGCTTGTTGGATGGGACATCGATCCAGCTGTTGGCTGCTTCTTCGAAATTTTCATCCATGGAAACGAAAAGGGGGCATAACTATTCAGCAACTCTTTTCGTTTTCTCTGCTTCTCAAGATGCCATAGGGCAGGATGCCCGTCAATCGTTCCACCCGCGCCGGCTCCACGCCTCCCTGGCCTGACGGCCCCCCGATAGCAAAGCTATCGTGGCCACCCGTGTGTCGGCAACCATGAGTCAATCAGCATCACGCGGGTGGCTGTGAAAGTTTAGCTGTTGGCCTAAAAAATAGGTTGAAAAGGGCCAGCGATTATGGTAGGGTGAGAGCGTCGAGCGGGTATCCGCAGAGCCTGGTTTTCAGGTATCCAAAAGAGCCCGCCGTCGGAAGGTGGTTTCCGACGGCGGGCTCTTTTTGTTTGCCTGGTTTCCTCTTTATTACTCCTGCCCCCCGAAATTCGAGCGTTCATGGAATATCAAGTGTTTTTCAGCCCGTATTCAGCCCGCGAGCAGCGCGGCCCGTCAACGGCCTGGAGACGGCGTGTACTGGCGCCTAAAACACCCCCCGGAATTCGAGTGTCCATGCAAGAACAAGTGCTTTTCAACCAGGATCCAGCCGGGCGCCGTGTCGGCTCACGGCGTGTCCATGCCGAGTTGGCGCATTTTGCGGTAGAGGTTGGAACGGTGGAGGCCGAGTTGGGTGGCGGCCTGGCTGACGTTGCCGCCGGCGCGGTCGATGGCCTGGGTGATGTGGCGGACCTGGAACTCGGCCGTCGCGCCGGCCAGGGTGGGGTCGCCGTCGGCCAAGGGCAGGTCGGCCACCGTCTGGCCGCGCGGCGAGAGGATGAAGGCCAGGTCTTCGGCCTCGATCTGGTTTTCGGTCGACAGGTAGGCCAGCCGTTCCATCAGGTTGCGCAGCTCGCGGACGTTGCCCGGCCAACGATGCGACTCCATCCGCCGCACGGCCGCCGCCGAGAAGCTCGGCACGCCGCGCCGCGCTTTGTGGCAGAAGTCGTTCAGAAAGTGTTCGGCCAGGAGCATGACGTCCTCCGCCCGGTCGCGCAGGGGCGGCAGGTCGACCACGACGACGTTGAGCCGGAAGAACAGGTCCTGGCGGAACCGCTTCTCGCGGACCATCTCGGCCAGGTTCTGGTTTGTCGCGGCGACGACCCGGGCGTCGGTCGAAAGGGGCGTCGACCCGCCGACGCGGACGAGCACCTTCTCTTCCAACACCCGCAGGAGTTTGGCCTGCCCACCGAGCGAGAGGTCGCCGATCTCGTCCAGGAAGAGGGTTCCCTCGGCGGCCAGTTCGAACTTGCCCAGCCGGGTTTCCTGAGCGTCGGTGAACGCGCCCTTTTCGTGGCCGAACAGCTCGCTTTCGGCCAGCGTGTCGGGGATGGCCGCGCAGTTGACGGCCACGAACGGCTTGTCGCGCCGGCGGCTGAGGTAATGGATCGATTGGGCGACGACTTCCTTGCCGGTGCCGTTTTCGCCCAGGATCAGCACGGCCAGGTCGGTGTCGGCCACGCGGCGGATGATCGAGCGGAGGGCCTCGATCGCCGGGCTTTGGCCGATCAGTCGCACCTCGCCGGCCGCCGCGTCGGCGATCTGGCGGTTGGTCGAAAGGAGCTGCTGCCGGTCCTGGGCGTTCTCCAGAGCGACGGCCGCGTGGGCCGCCAGCTCGGTCAAGGCCGCCTCGTCCTCGGCCGTGAAGCTGCCGATGTTCTTGTTGATCAGTTCGAACGCCCCGAACAGCTCGCCCGCGCTGCCGCGCAGCGGGACGCACAGCAAGGTGCGGGTTTGGTAACCGGTCTTGGCGTCGGTCTTCTGGTCGATCAGCTCGGGCTCTACCGAGGCGTCCGCCCGGCAGGGAGCGCCCGACTTGAGCACCCGTCCGACCACGCCCGCATTGTCGGGGACGCGAAGCTCGCCGCCGTCCACGCCCAGAGCAGGCCGCCCGACCAGTGTTCGGCTTGCGCGGTCCCAGAGGAAGATGCTGGCCCGATCGGCGTCCAAGAGCCGCGTGGCCGCCTGGGCCATGTCGGCCAGGAGCGAGTGCATCTCACGGTTCTGGTTCCAACGCTGGGCGATTTCGACAATCGCTTCGAGGCGTCTGAGGCGGCGCTGGTCGTGCAGGAGCCGCTGTTGGCGCTGTCCGATCGCGTCGAGGCATTCGCCCAGCAGCAGGCCAAGTGCCTCGGCGGCCGGCCGGACGTCATCCGGGGCAAGGGACGGGGCATGCAGGACGAGCGCTTCGGCCGGCTGAGCCCGCGGGTAGAGCGGGCCAACCGCCCAACCACCTTGGTTCCGAGCCGCCTGGGCGTCCAGCGCGTCGGCCAGCAGATCGACCGGCAGCGATTGGGCCGTGCCCGCCTGGCCCAACGTCTCCCAACGTCCGGCATGACCCAGGACCACGGCACCGAAATCGGCCCCGGCGACCTCGATCAGTTTGGGCAATCCGGCCTCCAAAAACGACGCTCGGTCGTCCGCCCGATTGGCCTGCCGGAGCAATTCACCCGCCACCGGGACCAGCCGGGGCACCTGCCCCAGCTCGGCCAAGGCCGGGTGGTCGAAGTCCATCCGATCCAATTCTGACACCATGGCACCTCACCCCGTGTCATTTTGACCATGCCCACAGAACACGAAATCAGCTTGACTCTACAAAGCGTAGCACATTCGAGTCAAGTGACCCCGCTAGGGGGTAGGCTGGATATCGCGATCGGCCGGCTCGGCAGTGCCCAGTTTGGTCTTCTTCGCGATGGCGATGGCGGCACGGATGGCCCGGTCGCGGAGCCGGTCGGGCAGGGCACGGAACATCCGGAAAACGATGGCCGGCCGGGGGACGACCAGGTAGCGGGGCTTCGGCCATCGGGCGGTCAGGGCGTGGACCACCGCGCGGACCACCCGTTGGACAGGCAACGCCGTCTCGGCTTGGTGAACGGTTCCCTTCTTCATGCCCTCGAACACGTCGCCGTAAAGCTCGCGGTGTTCGGGCGAGAGGCCCGCTTCGAGCCGCTCGATGTCGGCCAGGGCCTTGTCCCAGATCTTGCTGACCACGCTGGCCGGCTCGACCAGGCAAACCGCGATACCCCAACGCGACAACTCGACCCGAAGCGAATCGGAAAGGGCCTCCAGGGCGAACTTCGAGGCGCAGTAGGGCCCCAGACACGGGATGGCCAGCCGGCCGCTGACCGAACTCATGTTGACCAACCGGCCCCGGGCTTTGCGCAGCAGGGGCAACACGGCCTGAGTCACGGCAACCGGCCCGAGCACGTTGACTTCCAACTGAAGACGCATTCGCTCCAGCGGGATGGTTTCCAGCGGTCCGGCCACACCGATGCCGGCGTTGTTGACCAGTCCATCGAGCCCCACCTGGCCGACCGTGCCTTCGATCTGTGCCGCGGCTGCCGCGATCGAGGCCGTGTCGGTCACATCGAGCATGACGGGCGTGAGCCGGTTCGACGCTTGTTTGACCAGGGCCTGGCCGTCTTCCTCGCGTCGGACGCCGGCAAAGACGTGCCACCCGAGCCGGTCCAATTCCACCGCACACGCCAGACCGAGCCCCGACGACGCGCCCGTGATGAGCACACTGCGGGATCGAGTGCTTCCAGAAGCCATTGTGACAACCTCCATGATTTGAGCGGACTCGGTCAATCCTCATCCCACGGGCTGGTCCGTTTGGGGACCGGCGGGGTTTTGGGGGGCGGGGCCCGCAGGGCGTCGTCGCGGGCGACGCGTTCCGGTTTGAGCACCCGGACCTGCCGGATCTCGCCGATCACGGCCGGCAGGTTCAAGGCAAAGACGACCACAGCCGCCGGGAGAACGAAAACCATGATCCCCGTGATGACGAGCGGCCCGACCACGCGGCCTTCGAGGACCTCGACCATCGTCCAGAAGGGATTCGAAACGTGCAAGAGCCAGTACTGGCCGCCCATGCTCAGGCCGGACATGTCGAGCACAGCCGGAATGACACACGCCAGGATCACCAGGACGACTTGCAGGATGACCGAGCCGACGATGCCCAAATGCACGCGGCGACGCACGGCGCGAATAATGAGCAAACCAGCGCCGAGGAAGATGGTCGCATAGGCCAGGACCAGGACACAGAACCAGGGAATACGATCGGAGTATCGATGCCACCGCGCGATCCGATTGGCTATGCGGGCGGGCATTTCGTCGACCAGAAAGCTGCCTACTAGGACACCCAGCCCCAGCATAATGATTCCACCCAAGATCCCGCACAAGGCCAAGATGTAACCCGTGCCCGGGCCCGGGTTAAGCCAACTGAACAGGACCCGGCCCAGGAAGCTCCGGGGCAGGCTGCGCATCGCGCGTCGCGACATGCCGGGCATTTCGCCGATCATCGCCGCGCCCATCACGTACCAGTGGATGCCGAGCATCATCATGAATACGATAGTTAATTCAGGATGCCCGTCGGTTAGGAAGGCGAATCCCATCCACCCGGCCAGGAGGACGTGCTGGACGATCATGACGATCCGCAGCCGAGTCGAGCGGTTGTCGCTGGCGAAACCCAGCCGCGCGACGGCGGCCTCGAAAACCAAGGCGAAGTAGCTGAAATAGGCGGTCAGCGTGGCAGCCATGCCGATCCAGAACTCCGAATCTTCGTGGTAGGGATAGGGGTGTTCGACCACCTCGACCACGCCCGCGCAGCCGCCCCAGAACGCCCCGAACAGCCCGACGGTAATCAAAACGGTCAAGACCGTTTGGTGAGCCTTGCCGGTGACCAAGGTGGCCGCCAGCAAGCCGATCATCGAAAAACCCAGCGACGTCAAAACGATCGGCGCCAGGATGATGAGGATGGTTGGCAGATCGATTCCGCGGAGAATGTAACAGAAGACGATGCACGGCGCGACGGCCGAGAGATAAATCAGCATTTGGACCATCGCGCTGGCCAGCTTGCCAGCGATCATCTGGCGCGGGCCCATCGCGGTAATGGCCAACAACTCGTACGTATTGTCCTCGCGCTCGGCAGCCAGGCTTCGGTAGGCGCCGAACGGCACGACGACCAGCAGCGGGAAGGCCAGGATGCAACTGTAGACCATGAACATCTCGTCGCCGCAGCCAGCGGTATAGATGCCAGCGTTGAAGGCCACCAGCCCCAACACTGACCAGAGCCAGGACGCGGCCAGCATCAGGCCGAAGGAAGCGAGAAACTGACGGCTCTTCAGCGCCTGTCGGGTTTCCTTGACCAACAGGGGATTGAGCCGGTCGCCGGCCCGTTCCAAGAAGGCATCCAGGGCCATCGCACGGCGTCGCCAGCCGGACGGCGGTCGCGGGGCGTCTTCCGAGGGGACGTCGATCGTGATGGTTTCGCCCGGCACACTCACTGCACGCGTCCCTCCGTCACCTTCATGAAAATGTCCTCGAGCGATTTCTGCTTCGCGCCGAACGCGATTACTCGGAAGTCGGCCTCGATGATCCGGCGGAGCAAGTCGGCCTGGGCCGCGGCGTCGCCGGCGTGCATGAACCGCAGCAACCGGCCGTCGCACGACAGCCCGTCGACCGACTCGTGGTCGGTCAGCCAGGCGGCCAGCGGGGCCGCGTCGTCCAGGAGCCGGACTTCGACCAGGCTGGTGGGCTCCTCTTCCGCGCGATGTTCTTCCTGGATCTCGGCGACCGAGCCGACCGCCAGCAGCCGGCCTTGCTCGATGATGCCGACCGTGTCGCAGATCTCGGCCAACTCGGTCAGGATGTGCGAGCTGATCAGGACCGTCTTGCCCTGCGAGGCCAGTGCCCGGATCATCCGGCGCAGCTCGATGCGTGCCCTGGGATCCAGACCGGCAGCCGGTTCGTCCAGCACAAGCACGGCCGGGTCGTGGATCATGGCGCGGCCCAGGGCCAGACGTTGTTTCATGCCCTTGGAGAGCCCAGTGGTCGGTTTCTCGGCCAGCACGTCCAGGCCGGTGAACTTCATCACGCGACGAACCGCCTCGGTCCGCCGCCGCCCCCGCAGCGAGTAGGCCCGGGCGAAAAAGTCGAGGTATTCCTGGACGTTGACGTTGGGGTAGGTGACCAGGTAGTCGGGCATGAATCCGAGGCGGCCTCGGACGCGGTCGGGATCGTCGACGACCGAGAACCCATCGATCAGCGCGTCGCCGGCGGTCGGCAGGTCCAGCGTGGCGAGGATCCTCATGCTGGTCGTCTTGCCCGCCCCGTTGGGCCCGATGTAGCCGAAGAC
>JAFGFF010000464.1 GCA_016931075.1 Pirellulales bacterium
CGGCGGAAAAGGTGCCAGGCACCTTTTGTGCGAAGCACCCGAAGGGCCGTTCCGGCAAAAGGTGCCTGGCACCTTTTCCGCGGGCCGCAGTCGGGTTACGAGCCAATTGGCCTTGCAGGTGGGCAGGCGGAACCTATAATCCCAAGGTTCCGGCCGTCCTCAGGCCACACGCCTGGCGGCGGCCATTTTGGTAGTTTGGGAAATGCGGGTGTAGCTCAGTTGGCAGAGCACAACGTTGCCAACGTTGTTGTCGTGGGTTCGACTCCCATCACCCGCTCTCCTTTTCCTCTCCAGCGTGTAGTTTCTCCCCGTTTTTCCAGGCCCCAGTGGTAACAGAGACGGACCTCCATGGCAGCGAAGAAGTCCCCAGAATCTGACGACGCCCTGTCGACCCCCGAAAACCCCACTGAAAGGGAGGTTCTCACGGCAGAGAGCGAAGACACGGCTGGCGAGGAGACGACGAAGCTCGATCTCGAGATCTCGGTCGAAAAGCGAGGCGCGTGCGAGCGGCACGTGACCATCACGATCTCGCATGAGGACATCGATCGGTACTACGACAACGAGTTCTCCGATCTGACGAAGACGGCCGAGGTGCCCGGTTTTCGGCCCGGCCATACGCCGCGGAAGTTAATCGAGACCCGGTTCCGCAAGGAAGTGGCCGATCAGGTCAAAAGCGCGCTGTTGATGGACGCGATCGGCCAGGCGAACGAGCAGGAAGACCTGTCGCCGATCAGCGAGCCGAACATCGAGTTCGACGCGGTCAAACTGCCCGAGTCGGGCCCGATGACGTTCGAGTTCGACATCGAGGTCCGGCCCGAGTTCGACGTGCCGCAGTGGAAGGGTCTGTCGATCCGCAAGCCGGTCCGCGAGTTCACCGAGCAGGACGTCGACCGGCGTTTGGAGAGCCTGCTGAGCCGTTTCGGCCGCCTGGTGCCCTACGACGGGCCCGCCGAGCAGGGTGACTACATCAGCGTCAACATGACGTTCAAGGACAAGGACCAGGTCCTTTCGCACGCGGAAGAGGAAGTCATCCGCATTCGGCCCACGCTGAGTTTCCGCGACGGCAAGATCGAAAAGTTCAACAAGCTGATGAAGGGCGTCACCGCGGGCGAAACCCGCGAGGGGAAGGCCACGCTGACCCAGGATGCTCCGAACGTCGCCCTGCGGGGCAAGAAGGTCACGGCCGAGTTCGAAGTGCTCGAAGTCAAGCGGCTGGAACTGCCCGAGCTGACCCCGGAGTTCCTCGAGGCCATGGGCGGGTTCGAGTCGGAAGCCGAGCTCCGCGACGCGGTCAAGGAGAACCTCGAGTCGCAGTTGACCTACGAGCAGCACCAGGAAGCCCGGCAGCAGATCACCGCTGCGTTGACCGTAGCGGCTGATTGGGAGTTGCCGGCGGCGCTTCTGGAACGGCAGAGCCGGCGCGAACTGCAGCGGGCCGTGCTGGAGCTGCAGCGGAGCGGATTCGGCGAGGACGAGATCCGATCCCATCAAAACATGCTCCGCCAGAACAGCCGCGAGTCGACCGCCCGGGCGCTCAAGGAGCACTTCATCCTCGAGCGGATCGCCGAGGACCAGAACATCGAGGTGGACGAAGCCGATCTGGAACAGGAAATCCTCGAAATCGCCCAGCAGACGGGCGAGAGCTCCCGCCGGGTGCGTTCCCGGATCGAGAAGGGGGGCATGACCGACGCCCTGAGCAACCAGGTCGTCGAGCGGAAGGTGATCGATATGATCCTGTCCGAGGCCGTCTTCACCGAAGTGCCTTACGAGCCGGAAGAGATCCAGGACGAAGCCGTCGACCAGTCGGCGGGCGGCCACGACGAATCGGACATCCCCGAGGCCAAGCCCGAGGACGAGGAAGAAGCCTCCAACGAGAACAAGGACGGCGAGAAGGAGTAGTGCCCGCCGACGCGCGGGTGATCATAACCCCTTATCACACGGAAGTGAGTTCTCCAGACGCCGGGCCCTCTCGCGCCAGGCAGTGCGATCTGCCGGCCGGAGCGTGACGGTTCTGCCGGGAGGGCCGGATGGCGGCGTTTTTCGGGCGTGCCAGGGGGGCGCGGGCCGATAGAGTGTCCTATCCTTGAAAAACACATTCTTCTTCTGAATACACCCCAACCCCGAATCCGGTTGTTTCGATCATGAGCAATATCCACCGTCCCCTGGTCGACCCGATGTCCAACCTCCGCGACTACCAGCGCCAGCGTCAGTTGACCCTGGGCGACCTGTTGCTGGAGAACCGGATCATCTTCCTCCAGGGCCCGATCCACGACGGCAATGCCAACGAGCTGGTGATGAAGCTGCTGTACTTGCAGAGCGAAAACCGCCGCAAGGACATCCACTTCTACATCAACTCGCCCGGTGGAAGCGTCAGCGCCACGTTGGCCATCTACGACACGATGCAGATCCTCAGTTGCTCGGTGGCGACCTACTGCGTCGGGCTGGCCGCCAGCGGCGGGGCCGTCCTGCTGGCCGGCGGGACCAAGGGTAAGCGGTTCGCCCTGCCCAACGCGAAGGTCATGATCCACCAGCCCTACGGCCAGGTGGGCGGCCAGGTCTCCGACATCGAGATCCAGGCCCAAGAGATCCTCAACACGCGTCAGGTGCTCAACGAGATCCTTGCCAATCACACGGGCCAGCCGATCGACAAGATCGCCAAGGACACCGATCGTGACTTCTACATGTCGGCCGCCGAGGCCAAGGAATACGGCGTGGTGGACGACATCCTCACGTCGCAGAAGTCGGACGAGGATGAGGACGAAGACAAGGACTAAGACGCGTTCCCTTCGGACCTCCGACAGAACTTCCCACGGAATTGAGCGAGATTCGCAATGCCTCTTATTCCCTACGTGATCGAAAAGAGCGGCCGCGAAGAGCGGGCGATGGACATCTACAGCCGCCTGCTGAAGGACCGCATCATTTTCCTCGGCTCGGCCATCAACGATGACGTGGCCAACGCCGTGGTCGCCCAGATGCTCTTCCTGCAGTCGGAAGACGCCAAGGCGGACGTCCACCTGTACATCAACTCGCCCGGCGGCGCCGTCACGGCTGGCATGGCCATCTATGACACGATGCAGTTCATCAACTGCCCCGTCGCGACCTATTGCCTCGGCCAGTGCGCGTCGATGGGGGCCGTGCTACTGGCCGCCGGCGCCGAGGGCAAACGCAACGCTCTGCCCAACTCCCGCATTATGATCCACCAGCCCTTGGCCGGCATGGAAGGCTCCGCCGAGGACATCATGATCCACGCCAAGGAGTTCGGCAAGATCAAGGAACGGCTCAACCAGATCCTTATCAAACACACGGGCCACCCCCTGGAGAAGATCGAAAAGGATACCGATCGCGACCGCTTCATGACGGCCGAGGAAGCCCTGGAATACGGGCTGATCGACCACGTCATCGAACACGTCGACTAAGCCCTTTTCCCGCTTGATGCGGAAAATGGTCCGGAATCGGCAAGGAGGCCGAGATGAAATCGTGGACCTGGATCGCCATCGCGCTGGCATGCCTGCTCGGACCCGGCTGCCAACATCACCGGAATACGGCCGCGTTGGAGCAGGAGCTGCGCCTCTACGAAGACCGGATCTACCAGCTTCAGGACTGCCTCCAGCGGACGCAGACCGCGCTGGAGGAGAGTCGCCGCGAAAACGCCGCGATGCAGGCCCAACCGTTCCACTCGCCGCCGTCGGAGACTCCTTCGACGGCCCGTCCTAAGAAGCTGGAGCCGCCCTTGCCGGAGGATTTCCATCTGGACAACCCGGGCCAGGAGGGCTTCAAAAGCAATTTGCCCGACAGTCTGAAGGTGCCCGATCCCGGAATCTCACCCCCGTCGGACACCGGGCCTGAATTGCCGGACGATCGGACAGACACCCCGCCGGCCACGACCGATCCCAATTCGCCGGCTCCCGGTTGGAATCCATCAACGAAACCGCCTGGGACGGATCCCACCTCGGACAGCGGTCAGCCCGAGGAAATCTCCCTGGGCGAGGTGGTCGCCGCGGCGCGTGACGCAAGCGGCCAAATGACGCCCGGAGAGGGCCTAACGATGGTGGTTCAACCACGCGACGCTTCGGGTCGACTGATCGCCGTTGAGGGACCGGTCAGTGCGGTGCTCATCGACCCGTCCGTCACAGGTCCTGCCGCCCGGGTCGCCCGATGGGACTTCCCGGCCGAGGAGGTCGCCCGCGGCCTGCGTCGCTCCGGTCCGTCGCCCGGCTTCCTGCTATCGATGCCCTGGCCCGAGGGCCCGCCCCAAAGCACCGACCTCCACCTCCACATCCGCTACACCACGCCTGACGGCCGCCGCCTCGAAACCGACCGGTCCATCCGGCTGAGGCACCCCGAGCCCTCTGATCCGGCCAGTACATTAGCTTCCCGGGATGAAAACACCCGCGTCGTTTTTCCAGCGGCCGAGCGTCGAAAAGCCGCCATTTCTCCAAGACGCCGTCGCCCGATTCGCCCTCTCTGGTCGCCGGAGCGTCCGTAGCCGCTCGGCAAAGGCGCCATGTTCAAATGTCCTGGAGGGCCACGCTCCGTCGTGGCCGGGAGTGGCGTGGCTTCCGGGAATACAATGCGATTGGAACGTCTTGTCCCAACGCCGCGGACGCGACAGAGCACATCCCTCCAATGTGGCCAGAGTATTTGGTGGTCTATCGATTGAGGCGGTTAAAGGGCAGTGCGTCAGGCGACGAGATCTGGCTGGCGTGGCCGAGCAGGGCGGCGGAGACGGTGCGGAGGAGTTGGTCGAAGTCGATCGGCTTGGGCAGATAGCCGCTGCAGCCGGCATCACGGCACTTCTGATCGTCCCCTTTCATGGCGTGGGCGGTCAGGGCGATGATCGGCAGGGTCAGGCCCTGCTGGCGGAGCCGAGCGGTGGCCGTGTAGCCGTCCATGACCGGCATTTGAATGTCCATCAGGATCAGGTCGAATTTCCGCTGATCGACCAAGTCGACCGCTTCCTGACCGTTCTCGGCCGTCGTCACTCGGGCACCTGCCCGTTCGAGAAACAGGCTGATGAGCTTCCGGTTCGTGGCCCCGTCTTCGACGACGAGGATTTCGACGGGCGGGAGCGTCGTGGGCGTAGCAGTCGGCGTCCCATCGACGTGTTTCCTTCGAATCACGGCTTCAGGTGTGCCTTGCTCGATCATCTGCACGCCGTCAAGTGGCCCGGTGTCGACAGTGACCGTGAATGTGCTTCCGCCGCCCAGTTCGCTCTCGACAATCAGGTCGCCCCCGAGACCTCGGGCGATCTCGCGGCTGATGGGCAGTCCGAGACCGGTGCCGCCGTGCTTTCGAGTCACGCTGCTGTCGGCCTGCACAAACGGCAAAAAAATGGCTTCGAGTTTGTCCGGCGGGATGCCAGGGCCCGTGTCGCTGACGATCAGAACGAGCTGCGGTTTGGGACCTTTACGGTCCAGGCGCATTGCCAGGCGGACACTTCCCTGCGCGGTGAATTTGACCGCGTTGGTGCCCAAGTTGAAGATCAGTTGGCGCAGGCGGGCTGGATCGCTGCGGATCGTCTCGGGCACCGGGCCGTGCGAGACGCACTCGAACATTAATCCCTTTTCGAGAGCCTTCGACCGCAGGACGCTGGCCACTTCGGCCAGCAGTTGGTGCGGCCGGCAACGGATCCACTCGAATTCCATCTGGCCTGCTTCAATCTTCGAGAGGTCGAGGATGTCGTTGATCAGGGCCAGCAAGTGTCGGCCACTTGTGCGAATGGTTCTTAGTTCGACTTTTGCACTTTTTATCGGGCAGATTGCCCTATCTATGTAACGCGAGCCTCCGGACAATGCTTGGTGATTTCACGAACCC
>JAFGFF010000465.1 GCA_016931075.1 Pirellulales bacterium
AATTGCGTAAACTCGGACTTCAAACAATCGCCAAGTTTACGTTTCTTGGAGACCCCGCTTACTCTTTCACGGTATCTGGAATTCCCGCCCCCGAAAATCGAGCGTTCCTCGAAAAACAAGCGTCTTTCAGCCCGTATTCAGTCCACGCTCGGTATTGCCCCTCGGCGGCCTGGAGACGGCGTGTGCTGACGATGCAAACATCCCCCGAAAAATGAGTGTTTATGCAAGAACAAGCGTTTTTCAGCCAGGTTCAAGCGCCCGAGGAGTGCGACGTAAGACCCTTGGGACAACGGTGCCCGTTGTCGCTTGAAATACCCCCCGGAATTTCCGCACCCCTGCAAGAACAAGCGTTTTTCAGCCAGGGTTCCGTGTACGGGCATCCCAGCCCCTCGGTATTTCGGAAACAGCGCCCGTTGTCGCTGAAAATACCCCCCGAAATTTCAGCGCCCATGCGAAAACAAGGGATTTTCAGACAGATCTAATGAACATCCATCACGCAACGCGGTTGTTATGCGGATTCTCGATTGATCCTGCGATCCACTGCCTGTTTACCCTTCGGGAAAACAGGCTATCTATCGTTTCATGGACGCGCGGGACCGATGTAGAACGTGTATTAGGGCCGGGTGGGGATTTGGCCGGATTGGCCGCCTTCGTAGATGCTGAACTCGGCCCAGACGGGCATGTGCTCGGCGATGCGCAGGGCGCGGTCGGTGTCGAGGTTCAGGCGGCGGATCAGGTCGACGGCATTGGCCCGGCCGGTGAACTCGGTCGTGGCCAGGCGGTCGAAGAAGAGGTTATCCAACAGGCCCTGGCCGCGAGTGGTGCTGACCGTGTTCGTGGCGGCCTGGGTCAGGTTGGGGATGCGGGCGAGCGGCTGGAGTTGCTCGGGCTTGACCGCGAAATGGCCCAGCAGGATCACGTCGTCTTCACCGGGGTGGCTCTTCTTCACGGCCGCCACGGCAGCGTCGAGCAGGTCGAGTTCCGTATCGGCCCGACTGGGATCGATGTCGACGTTGATCAGGACGAACGTGAACGCCTCGTTCGGGGCGATCCCCCTCGCGCGAAACAGGGCGGCCAGCGGCTTCTGGTGGAATCGGCCCGAGGGATCTTCGACCGAACAGACCGTGCTGCGGTCGATTTCGATGCGGTTCTTGTCGAAAAGGAACGCGAGATACTGTTCGACCGGCTGGGTGCTGACGTCCGGGCTGACGGCGAAGTCGAACCGGCGGCCCGAGGTGTTGACGTGGTCGGTCAGCTCGCGGATCAGGCCCTCGTTGGGCGCTTTGAGCCCTTGGAGGGCGACCAGGTCGAAGTCGCCGATCAGTTTGGCCAGGTGCGACGCGACCAATGGGCTGCGGAGCTTGATCCGATCCAACGGGCCGACGTTGAATGTGGCGATGCGGATCACTTGCTCCTTCGGGGCCAGCACGCCTCGCAGGCCGTCGTCGGGATCAACCCCGTTGCCCTTGCCCAGGGGGCTGATCACGATGTGACCGTCGACCCGGCGTACTTCGTAATGAGTGAAGAAGTAGCCCAGCCCGGCCACCGTGCCAACGACTACCAGGATTCCGATTGCTTTTCCCACGATCCATCTCGCCGAAAGACCGAATTGGAGGGGTGCCACTGGCGTCTCGCCAGTGTTCGATGCCGCAACACTGGCGAGACGCCAGTGCCGCCCGTCGAAATCACCCCAGTTCCCTTCTTTGACCATCGTCCGGCAAACGAGAATACTCCAGCCGCCTGCCCAGGGCCCGGATCGGTTGGCCCAGTTGGGCCCTCCAGACCGGATTTCCCGACGCTGGAGGGGGCCAAATACGTGGCATATCCGCAACTTGGGGGGATTCACATTGTCCTTTTTAACTCGCTATCCGTATACTAGGAACTAGGAACAGACTCGGGGCGTCTCTGGCCCTGGGTATTCACTATCTTTGGGCGGGCCGTTCGTGATCGACGGTGCGATGAGCAAACACGGCATCAACATGCTGAGCGGGGCTATCCTGCTGCTCCTGGTTCTGGGAGCGCCGGTGGCGGCGGCCGAGGACGTGTTCGTCCTGAAGAGCGGCGGCCGGGTGTTCGGCGAGTTGCTCAACCCGGACCAGTCGCCCCGGAAGACTTACGTCATCAAGACGGCGGCCGGTCAGGTTACGCTGACGGCTGCCCAGGTCAAGCAACGCTACCCTCGGCCCGAGGCCGAAATCCAATACGACAAGATCCGCGGCGACTATCCCGACACGGTCCAAGGCCATTGGGACCTGGCCGAGTGGTGCCGGGAACACAAGCTGACCGACCAGCGCGAAACCCACCTCCGCCGGATCATCGAGCTGGATCCCGATCATAAGATGGCCCGAGGGCTATTGGGCTACCAGTTCTTCGACGGCAAGTGGCAGACGCACGACGTCCTGATGACTGGCCGCGGTTTGATCCGATTCGAAGGCAATTGGCTCAGCGCGCAGGAGATCCGGTCGATCCAGCAGCAGCGCGAGGCGAAGAAGGCCGTGCTCGAGTGGCGCAAGCGGCTCTGGCAGAGCAGCCGGTGGCTCGGAGGACCGCGAACGGCCGACGCGATCAAGGAACTTCAGGAAGTCCGCGACCCGGCCGCGACCAGCACGCTGATCGACCTGCTGGGCAAGGACCGGCGCTACGACGCCCAGCGGCTCTACGCGGCCGCCTTGCAGCGGATCGGAACCGGCTACGCCTTGAAGGCCCTCGCCGAACAGGCCGTCAAAGACAAGGACAAAGAAGTCCGGCTCCTTTGCCTTGATGAGCTGAAGAAAGTGAAAAACCCCGATCTGATCGCCCATTTCGTGGGCTATCTGAAATCGAAGGACAACAAGTACGTCAATCGGGCGGCCGTGGCCCTGCGCGAGATGAAAGATCCCTCGGCCATGTGGCCGCTGATCGACGCGCTGGTGACGGTTCACCGCTACAAGGTCACCTCGGGCAATCCCGGCCAGACGTCGGTCGAGTTCAACAGCCTGGGGGGCGGCGGTCTGAGCACGGGCTCCAGCACGCAGATCGTCGACCAGCCGATCAACAATCACGCCGTGCTCGACGCTCTGATCTATCTGGCCGACCAAACCGGCAGCAAGGTCAACTTCGATTTCGACGTCGCCGCCTGGAAGTACTGGTACGCCTCGAAGCACCAGAAGTCGTTGCCCAACGCACGCCGCGACTAAGAATCTATCAAGAAATTGTTTGCCGTCCTTGTCACTGTAGGGAACGCCCTCTGTGGCGTTCCGTGAACCACAAGTTTGACTCATTTTCGCGGCCCGCGGAACGCCACAGAGGGCGTTCCCTACAGTGACGGCGATGACCTCAATTCGGTAAGTTGTTCTATTACGGCTTCTTAGCTGTGGATGGGCATGTTGTCAGGCTTGCGGGCGGTCTACTACTTTTCCTCACGATCCTTCGCTTGCACCGCCGGCTTCTTCTCCGGCACAAGGGCCACATCGACCGTTTTCCACTCGTGGCCCAGGTCGACCTTCACTCGCGCGGACCGATAGCCCTGTTTCTTCACACGAAGATGATACGTTCCTTCGATGGGCAACACCCGATCGAATCGGCCGGTGGTCGGATGCGACGTGTGGTTCTCGCCCTCGAACGTCTGGATCTCTTCAATCCAGACCGTCGCCTCCAACGGGTTGCCGGTGGCCGCGTCGTGGACGTGGCCCGAGAGGGTCGGGCCGGAGGAGAGCCGCCGCAGGAGATACTGCCAACCGGGCCGAGCGCCCGCGACGACCGGCCCGCGGTCCCGGGCAAACGGCGGATTGGTCCGCGAGCCTTCCCAGATATAGGCCAACGTGCCGTGACGCCAGTAGTGCCAGTCCTGATCGGTCCCGTCGACCGCATAGAGATTTCGAGCCGGCTGATAATCCCGGTCGGGCCGGGCTGTGTCGGAAAGCGCCGCCATGGTGGCTCCGACGATCCAGGCCGCATCGGGGTGCGGATTCCGCGCCCCGTCGATCGTGTAGGGAACCAGAACCTTCGAGCCCGAGGTGTGGTAGGAAAGGAGCATGATAAATCGCTCGCGGTCGGCCAGACGCATGACGGCCTTGGTCTCCGGCTCGGAGCCGGGCGACGGACCGCGGTAGCGGCCGTGGGTGATCTTGCTGCTCGAGCCCTTCTCGCCCAGAGTGTGCCAGCGGAACGGGTAGTTGCGGTTCAGGTCGACGCCGTCGGTCGGGTCCACCTGGCCGTTTTTGTTCGTGTCCCGCCCGTTCTTTCGCCCCGAGCCACCCCGGTGGAAGAACTGATGGGTCCCGTCCGGATTGACCAACGGGACGCACCAAATCCGGCAGTCGTCAACCCAATGCCGGACTTCGGGGTCGGTTTTGTAGCGGCCGGCGAGCTGTTCGATCGCGTCCAAGACCAATTCGGTGCTGATGAGTTCGTTCCCATGATGGGCCCCGAGCAGTGCGATTGCTGGCTTCTCGCCCGGCTTCTTTTTATTGCTGCTGATCTCCAAGGCCACGATTTTCCGGCCCTGCCAGGTAGTTCCGATCTCGTGCACGGTCGCGATGTCGGGGTAGTCGTGGGCGAACGCTTCGACCAATCGGGCGACCATGGCGTCGTCGTGGTAGCCGTCGTCAGTCCGGAGACGCCCATGCTCGTCGCGCGGCACGGACTGTTCGGCCCGATCGAAGTAGCCTTCGGCCACGAACTTGAACGGCACTCGGGCGATCGGCGCATCCAAGGCGATCTTGCCCGGGGCGATCTTGCCGGAAGGAGCCGCCGTTTTGTCCTTATCCGATTTCTCGGGCTTCTTGTCGCGCTGGATCTCGAAACAGAGCGTCGCGTCGAGCTTCTTGTTACGCGACCGGTTAAGTTCCCATCGCACGCGCAACGTCGCGGCCTTGCCCGGCGGCACGGAGACGACCTGACCAGCTTCCTTCTTGTCCAACGTGAACTCGCCGGCATCGGCGCCTTCGACCCGCCAGGGACCGATCCGCCGTGGTTCCTTGGCACGGTTCGTCACACTGACGACCAACACGGCTTGACGGCCCTCGGCCTCCCAATGCGACATTGCCTTCCACTCGGTCCGCTCCACCAGTTGTTTTGGCTTCGCCTTGGTTTCCGTGTCGGCAGCTATCGCGGGCGATTGACAAAATGTCAAGAGAAAAAAGGCCATGCCAAGCACCATCACGTTGGCTAGGCACCGTGGAATGACGTACTCGTGGATGCCGAGCGGTTCAGCCAGAGATAATTTCATCGAAGCACTCGTTGAGAGTAGGAGCGAAATGGATCGCAGGAAGGTATGCAAGGCAGGCACGGCGTCGGACCGTGGGCGATGGCCCGACGCGACCAAAGCGAGGAATCCACGCCAAGGCCGCCAACTCTTCTTTATTGTAGGCAACCCCAGCGGTGGAAGCGACCGCCGAAACGCCTCGCAGCCGACCTCTCTGGCACGACGGGATTGAAGATTGGACCTTCTTGGGCGAATACTTCGGGAGAGGTGGCCGCCGTTGACTGGCCCCTCGGAAAGGCTATAATCGCCCATTATCCTCCGTAAGTGGTACGTCGGAGCCATCCTGGATGGAGACTCCTCACCGCCACCGGCGGGGCACGCCTTTTTCCGCACATCCGGCCTTTCCAACACACGAAGGGAAGAACCATGAACACGCGACGAAGCCTTTTGGCGATTCTGGTCCTGGCGACGGCCGTCGTCCCAGCCCTCGCCCAGCAGCGATTTTCCGACCTGGTTGGTCCGGTCGCGGTCCGGCCCGTGGCCAAGCAGGCCCAAGTCCAGGTCCCTTTCATCACCTGGGGCGGCGACGTGGCCACGTTCCTGGCCAACGGTGGGCTGACGACCCAGCCGGGCACGATCTTCGCCAACCAGGGACTGAACATCCGACTCGTCCAGGGGGATGATTTCGTCGCCCAGGTCCGTAACTACATGAGCGGCAAGACGCCCTTCATCCGCGGCACGTTCCGGATGCTCGGCCAGGCCAGCGAGGTCCTCGGCAGCGACCCGCGGACCAAGCCAGTCATCATCATGCAACTCACCTGGAGCGCCGGCGACCACGTTGTTGCCCGGGCGCCGCTCAAGACGCTCAACGATCTAAAATCAAAAACCGGCAAGAAAATCAAGGTGGCCTTGCAGCAGGGCGGGCCGCATGTCGGACTGTTGGACGACATGCTCCACAGCGCGCAGCTCAAGTGGGCGGACATCGACGTCGTCTGGGTGCCCGACCTGACAGGGCCCAAGGGCCCGGCCGAACGATTCCGCAAGGACCCGACGATCGACGCCTGCTGCGTGATCTCGCCCGACATGATCGGCCTGACCGGAGGCCTCGATGCGAAGGGCTCGGGCGCCGAAGGGACGATCCGGGGCGCCCACGTGCTTGTGTCGACCGCGTCGGCCAGCCGGTCGATCGCCGACGTCTACGGCGTCCGCTCCGACTGGTTCGAGGCCAACCGGCCCTGGGTCGAAAAGTTCGTTGCCGGATACCTTCAAGCCAGCGACGAAATCCGGGCGATGCGCGACGGTTTCGAGAAGTCGGGCAAGATGACTCGCGAATACAAACAAGTCCTCACGATGGCCCAGAGCATCTTCGGCAAGGACGTCCTGCCGACGCTCGAGGTCGACGCTCATGGGCTGCTGCTGGACTGCACCTATGTCCGCTTGCCGGGCAACATCAGCTTCTTCCAGGACAAAGGCAACTTGAACGGATTCGAGCCGAAACTCAAGGCGGCCCTCGATCTGGCCGTCGGGCAGGGTTATGCCAAGGTCCGCAGCGGCTTCGTGCCGGCCAATCTCGACTACCGCAAGTTGACGACCCTGCCGGGCATCAATCTGAAGTATGAAGAGCCCTCGGCGTCCGGCGGCGGTACGATCCGCGCCGAATCGCTCGACATCTTCCCCGGCAGCGAACTGGACGAGCGGACCATCGTCAGCTTCACCGTCAAGTTCCCGCCTAACCAGACCACGTTTTCGCCCGACCAGTACGGGGCCGAGATCAATCGAGTGATCCAGTCGGCCAGCACGTTCGGCAACGCGGCCGTCGTAATCGTCGGCCACAGCGATCCGACCAAGACGCTGGTCGACCTGGTCCGCGCCGGTCAGGCCAAGGGCATCTTGAAACGCTCCGGCACGCGGGGCAACTACAAGTACTACATCCAGACCGGCGTGGGTTCGAAACCGCTCGATCTGGAGCAGACCGACACGGTCGTCAAGCTGATCAAGTCGGGCGCGTTCGACGGCGTGCAGCCCAGCCCTCGCCAGACGATGCAGGCCGCGTTGAACCTGTCCCTGGCCCGGGCCGAAGCGGTCAAGCAGGGCATCATCGACTACGCCAAACAGCAAGGCAAGACCCTGAATATCACCCAGGTTCAGCCCGTCGGCGCCGGCATCCTCGAACCGCTCGTTTCCAAACCGGTCAACCGCGAACAGGCCGAGACGAACATGCGGGTCGAATTCAAAGTGATCCGCGTGCCCGGCGAGGCTATTGATAATTTCGATTACTAGCAGTTCGTTGAGAAACGAATAGGGGTGCCATGCCCAGACGACCGCCTTGGCGGCGGATGGGCATGAGATTGGGACACCGTTGCCAACATGCCCATCCGCCGCTGAAGTAGCGTCTGGGCATGGCACCCGCCATGGACAACTTTGACTATTGACCACCACCTCACCTCGAGAACGGAGTGAAACCATGCCTCGAATCCGTACGGTAGGGATCTGCCTGATCGCGGCCGGTTGCCTTTTGGCGGCCACGGTTGCCCGGGCGGGCCTGAACGTGGTGGTCGTCCTGGACGACTCCGGCTCGATGATCAACCGGCTGCGGAGCAACACGCGGACCGAAAAGATGGACGCCGCAAAGAAGGCTCTGACCACGGTTGTTGAAAAACTGCCGGCCGACGCCCAAGTCGGGGTGCTCCTGCTCAACGGCAACGGACGGCCCAACGGACGCTGGGTCTATCCGTTCGGGCCGGTCAATGCGGACAAGCTCCGCTCGGCCATCGAGCCTGTTTCGGCTCACGGCAGCACGCCGCTGGGCGCGAGGATGAAGGAGGCGGCCAACGCTCTGATGAAGCGGCGTGATAAACAGCACTATGGCACCTACCGACTGCTGATTGTCACCGACGGCGAGGCGACCGACCGGCAACTGGTCGAACGCTACCTGCCCGACATCCTCACCCGAGGGCTTTGGGTCGACGTCATCGGCGTGGACATGGCCTCCAAGCACAGCCTGGCGACGAAGGTCCACAGCTACCGTCGGGCCGACGACCCGGCTACGCTCCAGAAAGCGTTGGAGGAGGTCTTCGCCGAGATCGGCAGTGACCCTTCCGGGACGGACGAATCGGATTTCGAGATGATCGCGCCGATTCCCGACGCAATGGCCACCGCCGCCCTCACGGCCCTGGCTCAACAGCCCGACCAACCGATTGGCCAGCGCGCCGCCGCGAAAAAGCAATCACTGCCGGCCGCCCAACCACAACCGGTCATGCCGGGCGGACAGCCACCGTTCCAGCCCCCTGTCCAGCAGAAAGATCGTGGATTTTTCGCTGAACTCGGTTCAGTCCTGGGTTGGTTGTGTGTCGGGGTTTTCATTTTAATCTTCATTTTCGTTGGAGCTGCCGCGAGCAAGTCGAAGCGGCGGTGAGGAGAGGGGGATTGGGGGCTCGGGACTGGGGACTCGGGATTTGTGTGCCACTGGCTTTGCCAGTGTTGGAAGAACCGTGGCTGGAGGCACTGGCAGAGCCAGTGGCACTCAAGACAAGTTTTTGATGCGTTAATGATGAAATAGAACGCGAGTAACCCTCGTCCCCGGCCCCCAACCCCCGTCCCCAAGAAAGGAGATTCACGTGTCCAAGGGCAAGCTGCTGGCGGTTTGCACGGTATGGCTGGTGATCTTCGGGCTGGGTGTCGTGGTCTGGAAGCTGGTGATCCACCCGGCCATCACGCCCGAGTTGGAGCAGGAGAGCCGCTACGAACATCATGTCAAGCTGGCGCTCGATTCCTTCTCCGGCTACGCCGTGTTTCGCTGCGACGAGTTCCGCCAGGAACTGGCCAAGCGCCGGATCAAGCTCGAGTTGGAGGACGACAAGGCCAACTACACCCGCCGAGCCGAGCAACTAGCCTCGGGCGAGACACAAATGGCCGTCTTCACGGTCGACTCGCTCATCAAGGCGGCGTCCGAAATGGACGAGCTGCCCGGCGTGATCGTGGCCCTGATCGACGAGTCGCGCGGCGCCGACGCGATGGTGGCGTATAAGAAGGCGGTGCCCAACGTCGACGCGTTGAACGATTCACGGACGAAGTTCGTCCTCACGCCCGATTCACCCAGCGAAACGCTTGCCCGCGTGGTCATGGCCCATTTCGACCTCAATTCCCTGGGCGACTCGCCGATTGTCAAGGCGGACGACGCCCAGGACGTCTATCGCCGCTATCGCTCGGCCAAGCCCGAGACCCATCAGGTGTTCGTCCTCTGGGAGCCCTACGTCAGCAAGCTTCTCGAAAACCCGAACACGCATGTGGTGGTCGACAGCGGCAGCTTCCCCGGGTACATTGTCGATTGCCTTGTAGTCAACGAAGACTTCTTGCTCAAGAACCCGGACGTCGTCCGCGACGTGATCGAGGCCTATTTCCGCGCGTTGTACGTCCACCGGGAGAAGATGGTCGATCTGGTCCTGGCCGACGCGAAAGGGCTGGGCGAGCCGCTGTCAAACGCCCAGGCCAACAACCTGGTCCGGGGCGTCCGCTGGAAGAACACTCAAGAGAACTACTCCCACATGGGCCTGGCCGATTCTCAATCGCTGCAGCATGTCGAAGACATGGTCGGGAACATAACCGACGTCCTCCAACGAACCAAGGCGATCCGCCGCGACCCGACCCAGGGCCGGCCCAACCGGCTCTATTACAACAAGATCCTGGCCGGGCTGAAGGACGGCGACTTCCACCCGGGCGAAAGGCAGGAGACCGTCCGGAGCGACGCGGAACTGCCCGCGTTGTCCGACGGGGCCTGGGCACGGCTCGTGCCGGTCGGCACCATGGAGGTTCCGCCGCTGGTCTTCGCCCGAGGAACCGCCACGCTCACCTCGACGAGCCGCCAGGCCCTGGACGCCCTGGCCGAACGATTGCGAACGGTACGTTATTATGTCCTGATCCGGGGCAACGCCTCGCGGCGGGGAGATTTAGAAGCCAACACCGAGCTTGCCCGCCAACGGGCCAAAGCGGCCGAGGCCTATTTGATCCAAAGCGGCGTCAATCCGAACCGGGTTCGAGCGGTGGGCGTGGAACCCAGCGGGAGCACGTCGGTTTCCTTCGTCCTGGGGAGACCGGCGTTCTGACCCGTGGAAATGAGTCTTGACTTGAAAAGGCAACTTGCGAGCACGGCTTGCCGACCGGGGAGAAAGCGGCCCGACTAGCCGACGCGAATGGACGTCAGAAAAAAGGTACTTCTAGACCTGTTTGCCGCACCCGGCACGCTGCTGCCCGTGGTGGGCGGGATCAGCGCGCTGATCCTTTCCTGGGCACTCAAAGGCGCGGCTGCCACGGCCAGCCTGGGGGTCGGACTGTTCGGCATCCTGACCGGGCTGGGCGTCTTTGCCAGCCGAGTGATCCTGGGGCTGGAGAAAATCACTCAAGAGGCGTATGATTACGTCCACGAGCAGAAAAAGAAGGCCCAGGAGGAGAATCTCGACCGGCTGGACGACCGGCTCAAGAAGGACCGGGACAACCGCACCCAGGAGAGCCTCCGCGAGTTGCGGATGCTTTACGGGGCATTTTCCGAGGACGTGGAGTCGGGCAAGATCAACCGGGCGACCTACGAGGTAATCGAAATCGTCGACGAATTGTTCACCAACTCGGTCGCGCAACTCGAACACTCGTACGAACTGTGGCAAAGTTCCCGGCATCAGGACGGCCCGATCCGCGACCGGACCCTGGCCGAGCGAGAAAAGGTCGTCCGGGAGGTCCTGGCGACGACCGAACACCTGCGGCAGACCATCGACCAGTTTCGCGCGCTCAGCGCGAAGCGGGGACGAAAAGAATTGAGTCAATTACGCGAAGAACTAGATGAGGCGATTCGCGTTGCCCGGCGGGCCGACGAGCGGATCGCCGCCTGGGACGCGGACTCCGCAAGCCCTCGAACCGAACAGGAGTAATCCCATGTTCAGAGCCATCGGACGTTATTTCCGTGCCCTCGGATACTTGATCACCGGCCGCATCGACAAGGCCAGGCAGACGCTCATGGCCAATCCGAACGTCATGCGCGCCACCTACGACCAGGTCATCCACGACAAGACCAGGCGGATCCACCAGTACAAGGACGCGGTCGCGTCGATGATCGGCCAGGAAGAGAAGAAGAAAGACCAGGTTCGCAAACTGACCGAAGAGATCCAGAAGCTCGAAAACCTCAAGGCGGGCGCCGCCGCGATGGCCCGAAAGCTGGTCGCCAAATATCAGGGCAATCCCGAGGCGGTCAAGAACGACCCGGAATACGCCCGGTGCCAAAGCGCCTTCAAGGACTTCAGCACGACATTGACCGAAAAAGAGCAGCGGATCGCCGACCTCGAGGCCGATCTGGCCGGGTTGGGCAAGACGATCGGCGACCACAAGGTCCAGATCCAAGGCCTCCTGCGCGACTTGGACGGGATCAAGGAAGAGAAGCACGACGCCGTGGCCGACGTGATTTCGGCCCGCGAGGAGCAGCAGATCGCAGACATGGTCGCCGGCATCAGCGAGGACCGCACGTCGCAGGAGCTCGGCGAGCTGCGCGACATGCGTCGCGAGATGAAGGCCAAAGCCCGCATGTCCCGCGAGATGTCCGGCCTGGACACGAAGCGCGACGAGCAGGAGTTCCTCAGCTACGCGGCCGAGAGCGTGGCGACCGACGAGTTCGACGCCCTGATCGGGCTGGCCCAGAAACCCGAGTCCGACCAGGCCGAGCCGCCCGAATCGACGAAAATTCCCGAGCAATAAGTTCTATTCTCTCAGACAAAGGAGTGTGTGCCATGAGAAATGTGGTGATGATCCTGGCCGTGTGCGCTATCCTGGCGTCAGGCTGTACCAACTCGGACAGCGGCAAGTCCGGTACGAAAGAGAAACCGCCCGTCTTCAGCCTCGCCTGGTCCGAATATCCTTCGTGGAGCGTCTTCGGCGTCGCTCATGAAAAAGGCCTGATCAACGGCAAGGAGGGCGAACTCGGCCCCATTGAACAACACTGGGGCGTCGACATCGTTCTCCGGGAAGCCGACTACGACACGTGCCTGACACTCTACGGCAGCGGCACGGTCGACGCCGTTTGTATGACGAACATGGATTCGTTGGCCCCGAGCCTAGGTCGCGAATCGGTCGCCATCATGCCCACGTCGACCAGCGTCGGCGCCGACGCCTGTATTGCCGTCGGGATTGACAACGTCGACGGCCTGAAGGGCAAGACGACCTACGGCCTGGAAAAGTCGGTCTCGCAATACGCCTTCGAGCGCAACCTTATCAAGCAGGGCAAGGACCCGAAAGACTTCCCCTTCAAAAACATGGATCCCGGCGCAGCGGCAACCGCCATGCAGACCGGTCAGGGGAATATCGAGTCGATCATGGTCTGGAACCCGTTCGTTCTACAAACGCTCCGCACCAAGGACGGCTCGAAGGTCCTTTTCGATTCGTCGACCATTCCGGAGGAAATTATCGACATGGTCGTCATTGGGCGTGATTCGCTCGCCAAGCCGGGCGGGGAGAAGTTTGCCTGCGCCGTAGCTGACACGTTCTACGAAGTGAATAAGCTCTTGGCCGATCCGGACGAGGGAGACGACACGCTCGTGGCCCTCGGGGCGAAATTCTCAAGCCTCGGTCTAGAAGATATGAAAAAGGTGGTCGAGCAGACCCGCTTCTACAAGACGCCAGACGATGCACTGACGCTTTATGAATCGGAGACCTTCCAGAAGAAGACCACGCCTATGGTGACTGATTTCTGCGTCTCCCACGGCATCGTCGATAAGAAGCCGACGGTCGGTTTCAACGACGACAAGGCCCAACTCAGCTTCGATACGTCCATCCTCAAGAAGATGAAGGAAGAGGCGAAGGCGAAGGAGTAGAACGTCTTACTGATCTCCGCGACAGTAATGACTCCAGGTCGAAAAGCTGACATGGAGGGCCACGCTCCGTCGTGGCCGGGTGCGCCGGATGGCGCGGCCACGACGGAGCGTGGCCCTCCAACTTTTTCTTGATGCGTATCAAGGTTGACGCAGCGCGGACACGATCTCGGTTCGTGCAGCGTGCCAGGCGGGCGCCAAGCCGGCCAGAAAACCGGCCAATAATGCGACGAGGATGCCTGTCATGACCATCCGCGCCGACGGACCGAACGCGACAGCTACCGCGTCGGCACCAACCGACAGGCTTCCGAACTCCAGTACGAGCACGGCCGCGACCACGCCGATCAGCCCGCCGACCACGCTCAACAGCACGCTCTCGGTCAACACGAGCCGGAACACGCGGAGACTCGAAAAGCCGATCGTCCGCAACACGGCGTGTTCCTTGATCCGGTCCTGGACCGACATGACCGTGGTCGTGGCGACCAGGGCCAACACGAGGCCGACGCAGGCGTAGCCCAAATAACGGGCCATCGAGATCAACTGGCTCAGGTCGCCCAGGCTTTGGGCCTGAAACGCGCCCTTGGGCCGGGTGACCGTCTCGACCGGGCCAGCCTTGAACATCGTGTCAACTTCCTTGCAGACGGCAGTCGAGTCGGCCCTGTCGTCCAGCAAGACTTCCAGTTGGGTGACCGTGCCGACCAGATTTCGGCCCTTGCCGCGCTGAAGGAAGTCGAGGTGGGAGTAGATGTAATTCTCCTCGGCCGGGTCGTCACTCTCGTAGATGCCCGCCACGACGACCGACAGATCGCCGATCGAAAACTTCTCACCCGTCTTGATTCCCCGCCGCTCGGCGAACGTCCGGCCGACGACGGCCGCGTCTTGATGATTTTCGAACTCGGGCCACGTTCCGGACAGCAGTCGGAAATCGCGGACGGCTTGGAGTTGTTTGGGCGGGACACCGTAGAAGACGACCACGTCGAGGCTCGCCCGGCAGTTGTTCGTGAACACCTGAATCGGCACGACGTCGCGGACGCCCTCGATCCGCCCGATCCGCTGGGAGTAGTCCTGCGGCAAATGGCTCGTGGCGGGGCAGAACTTGTTCGCCTGGAACACGACCAGTGACCGCGAAGCCTCGGCCCGATGGTGCAGGTCGTCCATGCTCTGCTGCACCGTGATGACGAAGCAGAAGACGAACAGCGCGACGGCCGTGCCCGCCACCGTCAACCCGGTCCGCGACCGGTGCCGCCAGAGCGTCTTGAGGATGTAGGGGATGAATTTGAACATGGTAGGTACCTCCACCTTAGCCCACGGCGCGTTGGACCAGACGTTTGTCGGCGTCGGTTCCCGTTTCGATCAACGCCCCGTGGTCCAGCCGGAACTGCCGGCCGGCGACTTGGGCCGCGTCGGCGTCGTGGGTAACCATCAGCAGGGTGACGTCGAGCTGTTCGTTCAATTGGGACAACAGCCGGAGGATCTGTTCCGACGTGGTCGAATCGAGGTCGCCGGTCGGCTCGTCAGCCACGACGACTTTGGGATGGGCAACAATCGCCCGGGCGATGCCGATCCGTTGCTCCTGACCGCCGGAAAGCTGCCGGGGATAATGCCCGGCCCGATCGATCAGATCGACCGCCTCCAGGGCGATTTCGATCCGCCGCCGTCGTTCGGCCCGGGACATGGGCAGCAACAACAGGGGCATCTCGACGTTCTCGAACGCCGTCAGGACGGGCACGAGATTGTGGGTCTGGAAGATATAGCCGATGTTGCGTGCCCGCCATCGGGCAAGCTGGGTCCGCGAGAGCCGGGTGATGTCCTGGCCATCGACGACGATGCGTCCGCTGTCGGGCCGGTCGATGCTGGCGATCAGGTTCAGCAGCGTCGACTTGCCCGTGCCGCTGGCCCCCATCAACGAGACGAACTCGCCCGCCTCGATCGACATCGAGACACCGTCCAATGGCGTGATGGTTTCGTCGCCCTTGTGGTATCGCTTGGTGACATTGTCTATTTCAACGAGCGCCATGGGTTGCCTCTCCTTGGGGTAATCGATTCAGGGTACGTGAGCCCTGACGGTTGGAAACGCCGGCTTCCGACGTCGCTGTTTCTCCGACGACACGGATCCGCTGGCCGTCGGACAGGCCCTCGATAGGGCTGGCGATCAGCCGGCTCGAAGCGGTCAAGCCGCTGACGACTTCGACCAACTCGCCGTTGTCCGCCGGACCTAGCGTGACCGGCACGCGTCGGGCAACGCCGGCTGATTGGTCGGCCAGCCAGACCGACGGGCCGGCTTCGCCCTGCTGAATCAAAGATCTCGGAACATAGAACCGCGTCTGTTGCGACGTCTCGGCCGCCTCGTCGGGCGTGATCGGGGCGAGAAACGTGACGTCGACGAGCATCTCCGGCTTGAACACGGGTGGAGGACTATCGATCGCCACCTTGACTTGCAAAGTGTTCTTCTGGATATCCGCTTCCGAGCTGATGAAAAGCACCTTGCCGGTCAGCGGATCGGACAGGGCCGGGTTGTCGATCCGCACGGCCTGGCCCAAGCTCACCTTCGGGATATCCTCGAAGCGGACGTCGACACGGACTTGCAGCATGTCGGGCCGGTAGAGCGTGACGACCGTGCTGCCGTCGTAGCGGCTCGATCCGCCCATCCCGCCGACCAGGGTCGCGCCCGGCTCGCCGACAAGTTGATACACCCGCCCGTCGATCGGCGAACGGACCGTCATACGGTCCAGCCGTAGCTTGGCCTCGTCGACAACAACTCGGGCTTGCTCGACGCGTGCCTGGGCCGCCTTGATTTTGGCCTTGGCCTCATCCTGGGCCTTCGTCTCGTCGGCCAGGAGTTCGAGTTGGGTCTTGAGCGAATCGCGGCGTTGGGTCAGGGCCGCTCGTTCTTTTTCGAGCGAACCGGTTCGCTCCCGCAGCTCGGCAACCAGGGCCTTGGTCGAATCGAGCGTCCGCTTTGCCCGATCGATTTCGACACCTGCCACGACGCCCTTGGACGCCAGCTTGCCCTCGTAGTCGGTCTTGGCCAGTTCCCATTCGGCCTCGGCCCGGCGGGTGGCGTGGGGCAGGTTCTTCAGTTCGGTGTCGACTTTAGCGAGTGCGGCCTGAGCCTCGGAGAGCGGTGCTTCGAGATGGACCGGCTGATTGTGCCGGGTTCGGGCAGCGATCAGGGTGGCCTTTGCTTCCGCCAATTCCGCTTCACGCAGTCGGAAGTCGGCCTCGGCCCGTTCGTGGGCGAGTCGGGCGTCGTCCTTGACCAGTTCGGCGACCGGCTGCCCCGCCTTGACCGGCTCGTCCTCGACCACGAGCAACTGTTCGACCACGCCCGGGGCCAACGCGGCCACTCGGACCGATGTCGGCCGCGGCTCGATCCAACCGGCCGCCTGGAACAGGGGCGCGGCCGAACGGTGCACCTGGTTCTCGGAAGCCAGTACAGGCACAACTGTCACGGCCGTGGGCGGAAAGACCAGGTCGCGCGACGCCCAGGCGATCAGCCCGGCGAATCCGGCCAGTAACAGCCCCGGCAGGACATAGCGCGTCAGCACGCGCCCGCCTGCCCGGGTTTTCGGTCTGGCCGATTCACCCCGGTCGATGGCCAGTTGTCGCAGGTCGACGTCGGCGCCCATGGTCTTTTCTCCCATCGTGTGCCTATTTCTTCTTCAGATGCACGCCTTCGGCCAGGACGGTCAGGTTACCGGCGTCGTCCCGTTTGGCCTTGCCTTTGACGACGACGGTCGAAAGCTCCTCGACGCCCAACAGTTGCTTCGCGCCGACGGGCAGGGGTTTGCCCTGGTCGTCGACGATCTTGACCAGGGCGGTTGCCCCGGGCATCTGGTCGGTGACACAGCAATAGTCCCACGGCGTGGGGCAATTGTCGCCGGAAATGTCGGTGCAGGCTTTGAGCGAGCAATCGACGAGCGAGAAGGCCGCCCGGGACTCGATCCACGGATTCTTGCTTCCGCCGATCCGCCCGACGATGACGACGTCATCCCCGTCCTTGGCTGATTTGAAAACCTCGATCACCTCGGCCGCCCCGTCGGGCGCTTTTGCCAACAGGTACTTGGCCCCGTCGACTTTCGGTCCCGACGCGGAGTTCTCCGTTTTCGGCGCGCAGCCGATCACGATGGCAAGAACGGCGACCAGGGCGATGAGTGACATGGGTTTCGTCATTTCTAGTTCTCCTTTTCCGTAAGGGGTATTGATACAATCACAGGGCCTTCAGCCCGTCAACAATGGGCATCCGCAAGGCGCGGAATGCCGGCGGGAGCGCGCCGAGCACTCCCAGAAAAATGCCCACCGCGCAGCCGATCAGCACGGTGGTGCTGTCCACTCGTAGGGCGAACGCGCCCATCGTGAACCGCACGGAGACGCCGTTGGCAAACGTCACGGCGACCAGTGAAGCAAGCAGGCTGGCGGCGGCGGCCAGCAGAACGCCCTCCTGGACGAGGCTCACCACGACCGCCCGGCGGAGGAAACCCAGCGTCCGTAGTGTGGCTAGCTCGCCCGTGCGTCCCACGACCGACCCGTACATCGTGTTCAATCCGGCGAACACGCCCGAGGCAGCCACCAGGGTCACAACCAGCCAGGCTAGATGGCGGACCGGACCGTAGTCCTTCTGCAGCGAGGCGTAGTAGTCGGTCTCGCGCATCGCCTGAAGCTCTAGGTCGAGTCGTTCCTTGCAGAACAAGTCGAGATCGGCGAAATCGCCGCCCGGGGCCAACGTCACGGCCACCAGGCTGAGGTCCTGCCGCTTCATGGCTTGCTGGAGTTCATCCAGCCGGCACCAGACTTCCGACTCAAAAGCCGATCCGGCCGCCGCGAACAGACCGCCGACTTTCCACGTACGTCCCTCAAACGTCAAAATGCTTCCGATGCGGAGCTTGTCCTGGTCGACACCCAGCTTGGCCGCGGCCAACCGGCCGACGAGCACTTCGCCAGGCTCGGGCCAATGACCCTCTTGGAGTTCAACCTGACGGCGGACCAGCAGGGCCGGTCGGGTTACGCCGCGCACGAGGCCCATTGAGGGCTCGGCCTGGCCTTCTACCTCGATCTGAGTGGCCAGGTACAACTCGGGCGAGACGTACTTCTGGCCGTATCGCTGTTGGATGCCGCTGATGCTGGCGGGAACCAACTCGCTCGTGCGCATCGGGATCGATGAATACTCAAGATTCTCGCCCATGCCCAGGGAAAACACGATGGCCGTTCGCGGATCGCCGCTGACGGCCAGCGACCGTTCGAGCCCGCGCACGAAGCCCACCACGACGAGAACCAGGACGACCACAGTCGTCATGCCCAGGAAGGTCAACATCGTGCGCAAGGGTCGCCGGAACAGGTTCCGAATGGCGTATTCCCAAGGCAAAGGTCGGAAGAACATGGTTTCCTCAACAGCTTATCTACTTGCTGAACAAGGATGCCACTGCTGGCTTGCCCAGCAGTGTCTCCTGGGGCTCTATCGATTCCCACTGCTGGACAAGCCAGCAGTGGCACCCCATAGACCAACCGTACGGGGCGTGATTACTTCGAGTTCTTGCCATCGATCGTCCATCGGCTCCCTCCAATCGACATGATGCGGGACAGGACGTCCAAACGAATCGCGCAACGACGTCCTTCAGTGGGAAAGGCACGCAGAAGAGCCCGGCGGAAGGAATCGGGGTGGAAAAGCCACCCGACGTGGGCTCTCGGCCCTAGCGCATCAACACAAGAAGCGCATGAAGAGGCAACAGACCATCCGCCCAGAGGTAATCCTTACCGGACAGTCGTGTCGAAGCAGGACTTCCTCAGGCGGCGCCAAGATGTCCAGCGTCGGGGAAGCGGGCAAAACCCGAGCCGCGCCCGTCGGACCGCCTGGCATTGCGTCATCGCCCTGGTCCAGAACAGCGCCGCCGCAGATGCACTGGCAGTCACCGCCACACGAACCCTCTTTATCAGGCGATGAGGGACCTCGTTCGGAACCGCTCGGCGCGTTCGAATGCTTTGAGCAGCACGAAGGGCAGCCTGCGTGGTTCGATTCGTTCGTGATCTGAGTCTCGCCGCCTGAAGCGCAGACTCCCAGCCCACACCATAGAGGACAAACCACCAAGATGGTTGTCAGTAGTAGGCAAAGGAGTGAACGAAGCACGGCGTGAACTCAGTGGGTTGCTAGGGATGGCCAGTTCCGACTGACTCCATTTGGATTATATGACCCCCTCAGGAGGGAATCAACGCCAGATCAAGGTGCCACACCTGATACCGCACCTAGTCCCCCGCTGAGGAGTTGGCCTTCGATCACAGCCAGTGAGGTACGCAATTCCTGCAACGCCGACAAATAGGACAGGTTGACCTGGTAGTAGGTCCGCTGGGTGGTCAGCAGCATGAGGTATTCGACCTGCCCATGCTCGTAGCCGGTCGTGACCAGGTCGAGGGACTTTTTGGCCTGGGGGAGAATGGTCGCCTGATAGCGCTTTGTCTGTTGTCGTGCGTTGCGATAGCGACGATAGGCCACGGCCAGCCGGTCCTGAAGGTCGAGTTCGATCCGCCGGATTTCATTGCAGGCGGCGACGACGTCGGACTGGGCTTGCATGATGTTGCCCTGGTTCCGGTTGAAGATCGGCACAGGCATGCTGACCTGGACGCCGGCCGTGTTGTCGTCGCTCACGTTGGAATGTTTGATGCCGACCATCAAATCGACGTCGGGAATGTTCTGCCGGCGCGCCCGGGCGACGGTCAATCGGGCCTTCTTCAACCGCATCCACGCCGCGGCCAGTTCCGGGTTGCCCGAGAGAACGAGCTGATAACAATCGTCCCATTGATAATCAGGCAGCCCGGGCTCGAGATTCCCGTCGAGCAGCGTTGGCGTCATCCAGGGCACGCCGACCACAGCGATCAGACGTCGCCAGGCTTCAGTGCTTTCGTTCTGGGCGTTGTCCAGGAGGATGTGTGCTTGCTCGGCTTGGATTTGGGCTTGCAGCAGGTCGTTCTGGCTGGCCTGGCGTCCGGAAAGGAGCTGGTTGGTGGCCTTGACCAGGTCGTCACCGATTCGGGCGAGCTGACCGGTCAGGATGACGCGCTGCTGGGCGACCAGGCCGTCGTAGAACCGCACGCGGACGTCGCTCAGCACGCGTTGCTCTTGGGCATGAAGCAGGAAATGGTTTTGCGCGACGTCCTTGTCGGCGATCGCCCGATCGAGCCGCAACTTGCCGCCGGTGATGATGCGTTGGCCGATGAAGCCACCCTGCTTTCCGGCAGTGCCGAGGTTGCCTATCTCTTCGCCGTCGTAGCCGACCACCGGGTTGGGATAGAGCCCGGCCTGGACGCGTCTCCCCCGGGCCGCATTGACCCGGGCGGCCGCCAGCCGCAGCGTCGGGTTGTTTTGGAAGGCCATCCCGACCATTGTGTCGAGCGTCATCGGCCCCGACTCGACACGCGGCGCAGGAACTGGTTCGGGAAAGTAAATAGGAGGGATTTTGACGTGAGACGGAATTGGGCGAGGCAGCGGCGCGGGCGGTTGGCCGGCAGCCAGAGTCGGCGTCAGGATGCAGCAGAGCGTCACAAGAAACGATCGAACCAACACGTGTTGCCGTCCTTGACAGAGAAAGCGAACGATCGACCTGTCTTTGGAGCTACTTGGTGCGTCCATGCCCGTATCGATTCTATCGACCGTGACGTCTCGGTAGGGCCATCGCCGCCAAGCAAGGGCAGACGATCGTTACAGTTTCTCTAGATCGCCACCCCGTTTGCCTTCGCGTGTCTAGCACCCGGGTAAAGAGGCTCACTCGGGCTCGCCGATCGAGCGGAGGTAGCGAGCCAGGCGAAGTTCCAGGTCCAGAAGGTCCTGCCACCGGCGTTCCGACAGGCCCACTCGATCGGACCGGCGGGGCATCTCGACCGACTGGATCAAACCCCGGAGCCGCAAGTGCAGATACTGGAGCAGCTCGCTGAGCTGGGCCCGCTGGCCCGGCGTGAGTTCATTAGGCAACTCGGGCGGGAGGAGCGTGTGCAGAATGGTCCGGGCCTGCGGATCCTCGGACCAGTTCAATTCGAACTCGAGCGACACCGACGGGGCGTCCTCGTCGAACTCGCTTGCGTCCAGGGGAATGCCCTCCGAGAGATTCACCCCGCGGAGGATGGCCAGCCGTCGAGCGATTTCTTCCTCGGAGCCGTAAAGAAGGACGGTTCGGCCCAGCATGACCACATCGCCCGGCCTGAGCACCCAGAGCCGGACGCTCTCGCCGTTGACCTTGGTCCCGTTGGTGCTCTCCAGGTCGGTCAGGACGAGCTTGTCGTCGTCCTCCTGGATCTTGATGTGGAACCGGCTGACCCGTTCGTCGTTGAGTTGGACCGAGTTGCCTTCCTCGCGGCCCACACTGACCGGAGTGGGCAGTTCGGAGAACTCCCGCCCCCGATCCGCGCCGTCCAGAACCCGCAACGTCACCAGGCCCATTTGAATCTACTTCCTGTGGGGGACGCGCTTTACCTGCTCAGCTCCGTGACCGTCCCGGAGAAACGGAGCGAACTGTTCCGTAACCGTTCACACCCGGGGCATCGCGGCGGAAAAGGTGACAGTCACCTTTTGCCGGAACGGCCCTTCGGGTGCTTCGCACAAAAGGTGGCTGTCACCTTTTCCGCGGGC
>JAFGFF010000466.1 GCA_016931075.1 Pirellulales bacterium
AAGCGGATCCTGGCCTATTCGACGATCAGCCAGCTTGGGTTCATGTTCCTGGGCCTGGGCGCGGCGACGATCTTGGGCGTCACGGCCGGGATGTTCCACTTGTTCACTCATGCATTTTTCAAAGCCCTGTTGTTCCTGGCCGCCGGCAGCGTGATGCACGCGATGGGCGGCGTGATTGACGTCCGCCAGTTCGGCGGCCTGCGGCGGCGGCTGCCGGTCACCTATTGGACATTCCTGGCCGGGGCGCTCGCTTTGGCCGGCATCATCCCACTGGCCGGGTTCTGGAGCAAGGACGTCATCCTGGTCGCTCTTCACGAACGGGCACTGGGCCACACGGCGGCGACGTTCTACCTGGTGCTCTACTTCGTTGCCCTTGGTGCGGCCGGGTTGACGGCCTTTTACACGTTCCGCGCGTTTCTGCGGACGTTCCACGGGCCGGAAAAAATCCCCGCCGAAGCGGGCAACCACGCCCACGAGTCGCCTCGCGCGATGACCGGCCCGCTGGTCGTCCTGGCCGTGTGCGCGGTTCTTGTCGGAGCCGTGTTCGAGCTGACTCACGGATTCGCCGACTTCCTGCACGAGACACCCTCGGTCGCCTTCCTCGATACCGACGCGGCACAACATCTCGCCCCGGAGGGCGCCCCGTTCGGCGAGTTGGAAAAACAAACCGTCTCGCATCTGGCCGTCGCGGTGCTCAGCCAGACCATTGTCGTGCTTGGCATTGCCCTGGCGATCGGTCTTTATGCCGGCAAGCGAAAGCTGCTCAATCCGTTGACCGCGGTGATGAAATCGCTCGGTCTGTATCAGCTTTCCTACCGGAAGTTCTATTTCGACGAGATTTACAACGGCCTGATCGTCCGGCCGCTGGTACTGATTGCCCGGGCGTTCGCCTGGCTGGACCGCTGGCTGGTCGACGGCCTGGTCAACCTGGTCGGCGCGCTTCCCGGCGCGTTGGGCACCGCCCTGCGCCCCCTGCAAAATGGTCTGCTCCAGTTCTACGCCCTGGTCATGATCCTTGGGCTGCTGGTGCTGCTCGCGTCAATGATGATGTCATAAAAAATAGAAAAAGGAAGGGGCCACGGATGAACACAGATCAACACAGATGGAGGGAGTGGATAGTGGCTGGTGGTTAGTGGCTAGTGAGAGGGAAACCAATGTCCGAGGAATGCAAGGCTGGGCATATTTGCCTCGCCGGGATACTTCAGAGGACGACTTCCCCGTCCTAAGCCTCTACTTCAAACTCGTGTGACTGCCAGGGTTTTCGACAATTCCAAGGGACAACATGACTTTAGAACGCTAATCTCCGCTAATAGCCACTAATTGTCATCTTGATTAGTGTTGATCAGCGGCGATTCGTGTTCCAATAAGAAAACTCCCCAAACAGAACGCAACAATCTCCACAAAAAAACCTGAAAGCTATTTCGTGAAAAACCACTGTACTCAAGCCAAGAAGTTGTCTCCTGTCACTGGCCACAAACCACTGGCCACTACCCCAATCCGTGTTCATCTGTGTTCATCTGTGGCCCCTTCCTTCTCGACAACGACCCTTATTATCGGTTTCTTTCGCTGATGGGCGAGTTGCTGCTGTCAACGCTGTTGCTGCCGATGGCCGGGGCCGTGATGGTCGGGGGGGACTATCGGCGCGCGCGGAGGGTGGCGCTGATCACGGCGTTGGTCGTTGCGGTGATGGCAGCCGTGCTCGTCTTTTCGTTTCCTGCGGGCTCAACGGCTCCGTTCGCGGCGGTTGACGTGGCATGGCTGGGTACGGATGCGGGGCCGATTGACGTGCGGCTGAGTCTAGGCCTAGACGGGCTGAGCGTCTGGCTCTTCGGTCTCACGGCCCTGCTGTCGGTCGTAGCCGTGACGGTCGGTTGGGAGGCCGTCCGCCAACAGGCGTCGCTCTACTACCGCCTGCTCATGCTCCTGCAAGCCGGCATGTTGGGCGTGTTCGCCGCCCGGGACATCATTCTGTTCTATGTCTTCTTCGAGTTCACGCTCATCCCGCTCTTCTTCCTGATCGGCATCTGGGGAAGTGAGCAACGACGCTACGCGGCCAACAAGTTCTTCCTGTTCACGTTGGCTGGCAGCGTGCTGACGTTCCTAGGGCTACTGGCGGTCGTGTTGTGGGACTATCATCACTCGGGCACGGGCCGGATGACGTTCTCGATCGCCGAGCTGACTGAGCATCTGGCCGTCGGGCCGATCGACCCGGGCGTGCAGATGGCCGTCTTTCTGGCTCTGTTCGCCGGGTTCGCAATCAAGGTGCCCTTGTTCCCGCTGCACACCTGGTTGCCCTTGGCCCACGTCGAAGCACCCGCGGCCGGCAGCGTGCTCTTGGCCGGCGTGCTGCTGAAAATCGGCACGTACGGGTTCCTCCGCTTCGCCCTGCCATTGGCGCCCGAGGCGGTCGTGACGGCCATGCCGTGGCTCTTGAGCCTTTCGGTGGCGGCCATTCTCTACGGCGGGCTGGTCGCCCTGGCCCAAAAGGACATGAAGCGGCTGATCGCCTATTCAAGCGTCAGCCACATGGGCTTTTGCATGTTGGGGCTCTTCGCCCTGAACGCCCTGGGCACGCAGGGCAGCCTGTTGCAGATGGTCAACCACGGCCTGGCGACCGGTGGGCTGTTCGCCCTGGTCGGCATGATTTACGAACGCTACCACACCCGGCAAATCGGCGACTACGGCGGCCTGGCACGGCGGATGCCCCGGGCGGCCTTCTTCATGCTCGTTCTGACCCTATCGAGCATCGGCCTGCCAGGGCTGGGTGGGTTCGCCGGCGAGTTGCTCATCCTGGTCGGCATGTTCGATCGAGCCTGGGCCGGGGCCGTTCCAGCCGGCTGGCAGATGGCCTATCGTGTCTTCGCCGTCGGGGCGGTCGCAGGCGTGGTCGTCGGGGCCTGGTACATGCTCTGGCTGGTCCAACGCGTCTTCTTCGGCCCCTTGCGCGAACCGGAGCATCGTTCGACGGATGAAACCACATCTCTACCGACCGACCTGAACGCCCGGGAGACGGCCACGCTCGCGCCGCTGGTCGTGTTGACCCTCTGGATCGGTGTTTGGCCCAGCTTCTTCCTCGATCGTGCCAGCCCGACGCTAGATCGGTTGACCGAGCCGGTTCAACGGGTGCTCGAACGTCGCCAGACTGAAGCTTCCGGGTGCCATGCCCATGCTCGCGTGGGCATGCAGGTCGAGGTGGCGAACATGTCCACGCAAGCGTGGACATGGCACCCAGAAAATGAGAATTGCAGGTATCCCCAGGAGGTATCCACCTCGTGACCACCCAAACCCTCTGGATCCTGATGCCCGAGATGGCGTTGGCGTTTACGGCCGTGGCGATTTACCTCGCCGGGGCGTTCGTGGCGTCGCGCGGCATTTGGGCATGGCGGGCCGGGGGCGGGATCGTGGTGGCCATGGCCCTGCTGGCGACCCAATCGGTCCAAGCAATGGCCGGCCCGGTCACGGGCGATGCGTTGGCGCTCTGGACGCGCTGGGCAGCGCTGGCCGTTGGCTTGTTGCTGGTCATGATGGCCGGGCGGAACCGCGAGCCGGACGCGCCGGAGTACGTCGGTTCGCTCCTGCTGGCCGTCGTCGGGGTAATGCTCGTCGGCACTGCCCAGGACATCGTCCTCGTGTTTCTCGGTCTGGAACTGGTCTCGATCCCGACGTACCTTCTGCTCTACATGGGTCATGGTGGACCGGCGCCGCAGGAATCCACCTTGAAATACTTTTTTTTGAGCGTCGTCGCCTCAGCGATCGTGCTCTATGGTCTGAGTTTCCTCTACGGTGCGGCCGGATCGACCGATCTGCCGACGATCGCCGCCCGACTGATTGAAGGCCCCGAGCGAGGCGCTCCAGTGCTGGGTGTGGCCGAGATCGGGTTGATTCTCATTTTCGCCGGGCTGGGGTTCAAGCTGGCGGCCGTGCCGCTGCATTTCTACGCTCCAGACGTCTACCAGGGCACCACGCATCTGAACGCGGCCTACCTCTCGGTCGTTCCCAAGGCGGCCGCTCTGATTGCCCTGGTGCGACTGGTGGTCGAGGGGATGCCGGGCGTGGAAACGAGCGCCTGGCGGATTGCCATGGCGATGGCCGCCGTGACGATGACCTACGGCAATGTCGTGGCCTTGTGGCAGACGAACGTCCGGCGTCTGATGGCCTATTCGTCGATCGCGCATGGGGGGTACATCTTGATCGCCGTGGCGGTTGGCTTGGCGGCAGGGAAGGGGGGCTCCCATCCGTCAGCCCTGAGCGACGGAATCGCCGCGGCGCTGTTCTATCTGGCCGTCTATAGCGTGGCCAGTGTCGGGGTGTTTGCCGCGCTGGCATTTTTGAGCCCTCGGGGTAAACAGATCGATCATCTAGATGAGTTGGCCGGCTTGGGACGGACTTGCCCGGGTACGGCCGCGGCGATGGCCGTGTTGCTTTTCAGCCTGGCGGGCATTCCGCCCTTGGCCGGGTTCTGGGGCAAGCTGTGCGTGTTCGCCGGGGCGTTGAATGTCTCGGGCGGGACTGGCGGACTGCACCCTTGGTTTGTCAGTCTGGCCGTGCTGGGCGTGCTCAACGCGGCCGTGGCGGCGGCTTACTACCTGCGGATCGTCGGCGTGATGTACTTCCGCTTCCCCCTGGGCACGCCTCGCCCCGACGGCGGGCCCGGCTCATGGACGGCCATGATCCTCTGTACCCTGTTGACCATCGCCATCGGCCTTCACGCCGGCCCGTTGCTTCGTGCGTGTGAAAAAGCTAGCCCGGAAGACATGAACGCACCACCTATTCAAGCACAACTTGAGTCGGATTGACCCGCCATGCCCCAACCGCGCATCCGAGCGACGCAGCTTGCCCACCTGTTCCAGGAGGTGACTCAACCAGTCTATGTCCTGGACGAACAGGGCACGATCGTTTTCTGCAACGAGGCGTGCGTGAGTTGGTTGGGCGGGGCGGCCGAGGGGCTCGTGGGGCGGCGGTGCGCTTATCATTCGTCCGAACAACCGAAGGAGGCCGACACGGCGGCCGCGAGGTTGTGTCCTCCGCCCGAAGCGATGGCCGGCCGGCCCTGCATTGGCACAGTCGGTTACGAAGACACCGATGGCACGCTCCGGCGTCGCCGGGTCCGGTTCTGCCCGATCGTCGGACCGACCGGCGAGCCCGTGGCCCTGGTCGCCGTGGTGGAACGAGAGGATGTTGAGGAAACCGACGTTGTCCAAACGACCGTCACGGTTCTGGACGACGATGCGGACGCCAATCGGCTGCACGAACAGATCATGCAATTCCGCCAAGAGGCGGCCGGTCGGTATCGGATGGATCGGCTCGTCGGCCGCAGTCCGGTCAGCCGGTTGGCCCGGGCCCAGGTCGAACTAGCCGTGGCCAGCCGCGTGCATGTTCAAATCGTCGGTCCCCCGGGCAGCGGCCGGGAGCACACGGCCCGGGCGATTCATTACGCCTCGGACCCTGACCGGCAGGGCTCGCTCATCCCGCTGGCCTGCGCGACGTTGACCGACGAGTTGATCCGCTCGACGATCGGCGCCCTGACGCCCAGTTCGTTGGGCAAGATGGCCGCCCGGAGCACGCTGCTTTTGAACGACGCCGATCAGCTTTCGCCCGCGGTTCATGCCGAACTGATCGCCTGGCTCAAGACGCCTGGCTTGTCCTTGCGAGTGATCGCCACAACCCGCACGCCGCTGAGCTCGCTCGCCGAGGAAGGAACGTATGCCCGCGAGTTGGCACTGTTGTTGAGCCCGATCATCATCGTCCTGCCCGCGTTGGCCGAGCGTCGCGAGGACCTGCCCGTGCTGGCCCAGTGGTTTCTGGAAGAACTCAACGCCGGCGGCGGCAAGCAGGTCGGCGGATTTTCGTCCGAGGCGTTGGAACTGCTCGACGGGTACGCTTGGCCGGGCAACGTGGACGAACTGGCCGAGATCGTTGCCCACGCGCACCGTCAGGCCGAGAGGCCCCAGGTCCTGCCGACCGACCTGCCCGAGCGAATCCACTGGGCGGCCGACGCCGCGGCCCATCCACCCCCGTCAACCGAGCCGATCCATCTGGATGACTTCCTGGGCCGTATCGAGCTCGAGCTGATCACCCGCGCCCTGGCCGAATCCCGCGGCAACAAGGCCCGCGCCGCCCGCCTGCTCGGCCTCACCCGCCCCCGGCTCTACCGCCGCCTGGAGCAGTTGGGGATGGACGCCGATGGGGACGATTCGCCATAATGTTGGAGGGACGCGCTCCGTCGCGTCCGCGAATCGGCGAACACGGCCACGACAGAGCGTGGCCCTCCAAAGGCACTGGCAGAGCCAGTGGCACCCGAGGTGACCGGCACTATCAGAGCCATTGGCGCCTGGTGGAATATCGGTAGGGAGTACCAACAATGGGCAAAGGCCAATCTCGCAAGACGAACCGCCGCGTCCGCACGCCAGCCACGAAGTTGGCCCATCTGCGCAAGAAGGCTGCCAAGGCCTACGACCCCGGCGCAATCCGCAAGACGAAAAAGACACCGTGACCTACCGCAGCCTGCGAGAATGCGTCGACGACCTGGCCTCGATCGGACAACTCGTTCGGATCGAGCAACCCATCGACGCGCGGCTCGAGGCGGCCGAGATTCAGCGACGCGTCTTTCGCGCCGGCGGGCCGGCTGTCTATTTCGCCAACGTTCGGGGCTGCGCGTTTCCGATGGTCTCGAATCTGTTCGGAACCATGGATCGGGTGCGGTATCTCTTCCGCGATACGATCGAAGCGGTCCGGCGGCTGGCCGAGCTGCAGGTCGATCCGGCTGATCTGCTGCGGCGTCCACGGTTCTACCTGAACGCCCCCTGGCACGCCTGGCACAGCCGGCCGCGCAAGGTCCGCTCCGGGCCGGTGCTGGCCAACACGACTACGATCGACCGGCTCCCGCAGCTCGTCTCCTGGCCCGACGACGGCGGGGCCTACGTCACCTTGCCGCAAGTCTACACCGAGGATCCCGACCAGCCCGGGCTGGCGCGGTCCAACCTGGGCATGTATCGCGTGCAGCTTTCCGGCGGGCAGTATCGCCTTAATGAAGAGGTCGGCCTGCACTACCAGATCCACCGGGGCATCGCCGTGCATCACGCGGCCGCCTTGCGGCGGGGCGAGCGGCTGCCGGTAAATGTTTTCATCGGCGGCCCGCCCGCGATGAGCGTGGCCGCCGTGATGCCGCTGCCCGAGGGCGTCAGCGAACTGGCCCTGGCCGGCGTGCTCGGGGGCCGGCGGGCACCGATGATTGTCGGCCGGTCGGAACTGCCCATCGCGGCCGAGGCCGACTTCTGCCTGACCGGCTGGCTCGATCCCGAGCGACTGCTGCCCGAGGGACCGTTCGGCGATCACTTGGGCTACTACAGCCTCGCCCACGAGTTCCCCGTGATGCGGGTCGAACGAGTGTACCATCGCGACAGGGCCATCTGGCCGTTCACCGTTGTGGGCCGGCCGCCGCAGGAGGACACAAATTTCGCTCGGCTCATCCACGAGCTGACCGGCCCGGCGATCCCCAAGACGATTCCCGGCGTCCGCGCGGTCCACGCCGTCGACGCGGCGGGTGTCCATCCGCTGCTTCTGGCCTTGGGCAGCGAGCGATACGTGCCCTACGAGCCACGGCAGCCGCGCGAATTGCTCACCCAGGCCAACGCGATTCTCGGCCAAGGGCAGCTCTCGCTGGCCAAGTATCTTTGGATCGCCGCCGAGGAGGACAACGCTGAACTGGATGTGCAAGATGTAGCCGGCTTCCTTGCCCATGTGCTGGCTCGGATCGATTTCGGCCGCGATTTGCATTTTCAGACCCACACGACGATCGACACGCTCGACTACAGCGGACCGGGGTTGAATCAGGGCTCGAAGCTGGTGCTGGCCGCCGCCGGACCGGTGGTTCGAGAGTTGCCCCGGGCGATCGAAGGTGATTTGGGGCTGCCAGAATCGTTGGGGTTTGGAGACGCGAGGGTCGGGATACCGGGTGTGTTGGTGGTTCGGGGGCCTAAGTTTGCGGGCGAGCGAGTAGAAGAAGCTAACACTTGTCTTGATGCGACGCACCCTCACCCCCAGCCCCTCTCCCAAAGGGAGAGGGGAGCTTCTGTGGCTCGGTTCGCCGAATCGTTCGATCTGTCGGGCCCGATCAACCGGTTTCCACTGGTGATCGTGGTTGACGATAGTGAGTTTGCGTCCCGATCGCTCGATAATCTGCTCTGGACCACGTTCACCCGAAGCGACCCGGCCTCGGACGTGTATGGTATTAGTTCATTCACCGAAAATAAACACTGGGGCTGTCGCGGCTCGTTGGTGATCGACGCCCGAATCAAGCCCCATCACGCTCCGCCCCTGGTTGAAGATCCCGAAATCACCCGCCGCGTCGACGCCCTGGCCGCTTCCGGCGGACCGCTGCACGGGATACTATAGACCGTACAGCTTCCCTCTCCCTTTGGGAGAGGGTGGCGGCGCAGCCGCCGGGTGAGGGCGGATTGAACCCACATCTTGCGTTTTATCACATCGAAATGGACTACTTCGCCACCCTGCCGCCGACGCTGAAATGGATCTACGCCCTGTGGTTGGCGGCGGTGGGCGGGTGCGTGGGCAGTTTTTTGAATGTGGTGGTGTATCGAGTTCCGGCCGGGCTGAGCCTGATCCGGCCCGGGTCGCACTGCCCGGCGTGCAAGCACCCAATCCGCTGGCATGACAACGTGCCCGTGTTCGGATGGATCCTGCTGCGAGGCCGATGCCGCGATTGTCAGGCATGGATCTCGCCACGCTATCCGCTGGTCGAGGCCCTGACGGCCGGCGTCTTCTTTGCGTTGGCCTGGGTCGAATTGCTTTCCGGCGGAGCCAATCTGCCGCTTCGGGCCGTCGCGTTGGGCAAGGCTTTGGCCGCTACATCCCTTACGGCCGCCGAACTGGTCGGCGTGTTCTCATACCATCTGCTGTTTCTCTCCACGCTCCTGGCCGTGGCCCTGGTCGCCTACGATGGGCACCGGCTATGGCCCCGAGCGAGCCTGGGCGTGGGGATCGTCGCCGCGATGATCTGGCCGCGCCTCCATCCCGTGGCCTTGTGGCCCGGCTGGGATGATCCCCTGGTCGGCCTGATCGAAGCGGGCCTCGGACTGGCCGTCGGCGTCACGATCGGCTTGGTCCTCGACCGGTTGTTTGTACCACGCGGTTCTCCTGGCGTGGTTTCAGCAGCCGGTTGTGTTGGGGTGTTCCTGGGCATTCAGACGGTCGTGTGGCTAAGCGTGCCATTGCTCGTTATCCTGATCGTCCAATGGCCGTTCACCCGCCGCCATTCCTCCGGCTCTATGGTTCCACCTGCCGTCGGCATGGCTGCCCTTGCGTTCGGCTGGCTTCTTGCCTGGAACTCCCTGGCCAACCTCTGGCCGTTTTGATCTACTCATGCCCACCTTAAACTGTGGCTTGCTGTGGGTCGACAACCGGGGTAAGCTGGATCGATACGGTACTGCCTGACCAATTATCTTCCTTAGACCAAACGGCCTTGCTCATGACTGACGACTCTGCCTCGCGTGAAAACCTTCAGCGGATCCTGCAATCACCCAGCTATCGCGTGGCGTACAAGGACGTCGCGTTTCTGGCTTCGCCCGAGCTTCGGGCAGCGAGGATGGAGCTGGAGCTGCTCAAGACGGAGCTGACGCTGAAGCGAGAGGGGATCGAGTCGACGATCGTTGTTTTCGGCAGCACGCAGATCTGCGAGCCGGCCGAGGCGCAGCGGCGTGTCGACCGGGCCAGAGCGAACTTGAATGAGCGGCCGGACGACGTGCGGCGGCGTCGGGCGGTCGCCCGGGCCGAGCGGATTGCTGCGAAGAGCCAGTATTACGACCTGGCCCGCGAGTTCGGACGGCTCGTCTCGTCACAATGTCAGATCAAAGGCAAGTGCAACTACGTGATCGTCACCGGCGGCGGGCCGGGCATCATGGAGGCGGCCAACCGCGGGGCGTTCGACGTCGGGGCCAAGTCGATCGGCCTGAACATCCGCCTGCCCAAGGAACAGGCCCCCAACCCGTACATCACGCCCGAGCTTTGCTTCCAGTTCCACTACTTCGCCATCCGCAAGCTGCACTTCCTCCTTCGGGCAAAAGCCCTGGTCGTCTTCCCCGGCGGATTTGGAACGCTCGACGAACTGTTCGACGCCCTGACGCTCCGCCAGACGGGCCGGATGCAGGACATCCCGATCATCATCATCGGCCGCAAGTACTGGGAAAACACGGTCCATTTCCCGTTCCTGGCCGACGAAGGCACCGTCGACGACGAAGACCTCGACCTGTTCCGATTCGCCGACACGCCCGAGGAAGCGTGGAAGGCGATCCAGGAATTTCATCGCGAGTAGAACGCCACACACTCACAGCCACATGATGGACGATTCGAAAACGACGATTGGCCAATTGCGCGAAATGGTTCAGGCGTTTGTCGACCGGCGTGATTGGCGGCAGTTCCACTCGCCGAAGAACCTGGCCATGTCACTGGCCATCGAGGCGGCCGAGTTAATGGAACATTTTCAATGGCTCACCGTCGAGCAGTCGCGCGATGTGGCCGATCAGCCGGAGAAGCTGGCCGAAGTGGCCGACGAGCTGGCCGACGTGCTCTGCTACGCCCTGGCCATGGCCAACGAACTGGGGTTCGATCTGTCCTCCGCTGTAGAATCTAAGATGGCCAAGAACGAATCCAAATACCCGGCCGACGAATACCGCGGGCGTTACGGGCCGGAAGACACGGGGACGTAACTACCCTCTCCCTTTGGGAGAGGGTGGCGGCGCAGCCGCCGGGTGAGGGCGGGTGGATTCGTGGCTGGTGGTCAGTGGCTAGTGGCCACCAACCACTGGCCACTAGCCACTGGCTACTAATCATCCCCTCACCCCCAGCCCCTCTCCCAAAGGGAGAGGGGAGTCCTTCTTGCCAGCGCAAAGAACAAGCCCACGAGCGCGAGGCCCGTGGGCTTGTGGACGTTCTTGTCAAAACCGTGGCCGAGCGATCAGAAGATGCCCAGCGCGGTGAGGCTGTAGCGGACGATCAGGCCGGCCGCGACGACGCTGACCATGCTCATCAGCTTGATGAGGATGTTCAGGCTGGGGCCGCTGGTGTCCTTGAACGGGTCGCCGACCGTGTCGCCGACCACCGCCGCCTTGTGGGCGTCGGTGCCCTTGCCGCCGTGGGCGCCCGCCTCGATGTACTTCTTGGCGTTGTCCCACGTGCCGCCGGCGTTGGCCATGAAGACGGCCACGCAGAAGCCGCAGCACAGGGCCCCGACCAGCAGGCCGATGACGCCCGCCACGCCTAGAAGCAAACCAACGACCACGGGAGTGATCAGCCCGAGCACGGATGGAAGGATCATTTCCTTCTGGGCCGCCTTGGTGCTGATGGCCACGGGCGCGGCATAGTCGGGCTTCTCGGTGTAGTCCATGATGCCCGGCCTTTCGCGGAACTGGCGACGGACCTCCTCGACCATGCCGAACGCCGCGCGTCCGACCGCCTTCATCGTCATCGCGCAGAAGACGAACGTGGCCATGGCCCCGAGGAATACGCCCACCAAAACCTTCGGATTCATCAGATTACACGAGTAGTAGGTCATCCAGTCCAGCATATTGGCGCTCTTGACCGGCACGAGCTTGTCATGCGAGGCCGTGAATTGCGGCGCGCCCTCGACCACTTGGACAACTTCCTCGGTCAGCGCCACCGGGCCGGCCTTCGTCTTCAGATCGCCCCAGGCCTTGGCAACGTTCTCGTTGCGCAAATGATCAGGCAGGGCCAGGTAGCCGATCGCCTTGTGAACCGGCTTGCCTTCCTTCATGACCGTCTTGCCGTTGTCGTCCTTCTCTTCGACGACCTGGGCGATGAACTGCTCGTTCACCTTGTACCAGCCGAGCTCCTTGCTCTCGGCGACCGAGTCGCCCCAGTGCTCGTGGCCCATCCGAACCTCTTCGACGTAGGCGGCCAACAAGGCCAGGGCCGTCAGCGCGGCCGAGCCGATGGCGAAACCCTTGCCCGTGGCGGCCGTCGTGTTGCCGAGGCTGTCCAGGGCGTCGGTTCGCTTGCGGACTTGCGGATCGAGGCCGGCCATTTCGGCGTTGCCGCCGGCGTTGTCGGCGATCGGCCCGTAGGCATCGGTCGCTAGGGTGATGCCCAGCGTGCTGAGCATGCCCACCGCGGCGATGCCCACGCCGTAGAGTCCCATGGCGAACAGGTGAACGTCGTCAAACTTCCAGTTGGCCGCGAAACCGAAGGCCAAGAGCGTGGCGACGCTGACCGTGATGACCGGGAACCAAACGCTCTTCATTCCGTCGGCCAGGCCACCGATGATGATCGTGGCCGGACCAGTCAGAGCCTGGTCGGCCAGCCGCTTCGTCGGGGCGAACTCGTCGCTCGTCGAGTACTCGGTCCACTTGCCGATCAACCAACCGGCCAAGAGTCCCACCACCACGCTCATTGCCACGCTTGGGAGGCCCCAGAACGTCGTGAAGTTCGGCAGCAGCCAGTAGCCCAGGCCGATAGCGGCCACAACGATCAAGATACTCGAAGCGTTCACGCCCCGAGCCAGAGCCTTCAGCAGCGTTTTCTGGTCGGCCTGTTCCTCGGTCCGGACCAGGAAAATGCCGACGATCGAAAGCAGGATGCCCACGCCGGCCAGCGCCATCGGCAGGAATAAGGCGCGGAGTTGGAATGCTTCAATCATTTCCTTGGTGCGTTCGACGCCCTCGGGCAGCAACTCGCCGCTGGCGAAGGCCGCCACGCCCAGCGCCGCCGTGGCCAGGATCGAGCCGCAATAGGACTCGTACAGGTCGGCGCCCATGCCAGCCACGTCGCCGACGTTGTCGCCCACGTTGTCGGCGATCGTCGCCGGGTTGCGCTTGTCGTCTTCGGGGATGCCCGCCTCGACCTTGCCGACCAGGTCGGCGCCGACGTCGGCCGCCTTGGTGAAGATGCCGCCGCCAACACGGGCAAACAGCGCCTGGCTGCTGGCTCCCATACCGAAGCAAAGCATCGTGACGGTGATTTCAACCAGGCCGATCTCGCCGTAGCCCAGGTACGGCACGAGCCACTTCAAAGCGGCGAACCAGAGCGTGATGTCCAACAAGCCGAGGCCGACCACGGTCAGGCCCATCACGGCTCCCGAACGGAAAGCGACTTGCAGGCCCTGGTTCAGCGACTTCTGAGCCCCGGCGGCTGTTCGGTTCGAGGCCCAGGTGGCCGTCTTCATGCCAAACCAACCGGCCAGACCGGAGAAGAACCCACCGGTCAAGAAGGCGAACGGCACCCACTTGCTTTGCACCTTAAGGCCGAATGCGGCATAAGCCAACAGACCGCAAATGACGACGAAGAAGAGAAACACCACCTTGTATTGTTGCCAGAGGTAGGCGTTGGCGCCGACCCGGACGTGGCTGGCGATCTCCTTCATTTCCTCGGTGCCTTCGTCCGAGGCCTTCATCGCCCGGTAGAAGTACAAAGCGAAACCCAGCGCAGCCAACGCGCTGACAAACGCCACGCCCCAAATAACGCCATACATCCATTGGCCGGTCTCGATGGGAGCAGCCGCCGGATTGGTCGTTGCGCCGGCAGGCGTCGTCTCACCGCCGTCGGCGGCCCAGACCTGGCCCACCGTGCCGACGAGCATGGCCAGGGCGACCAGCACCAAGGCCAAGCCGCGGACGAACCGCCCGCGATACCTAACATGACTCGATTTCATCTTCATCCTTTTCCTGTTTCTAGGGGATCCTGGAAAGTGAGTGGACCCCGAGCGGGAACACAATCAGAGGGGTCACTTCAGGGGGGGTGCAACCCGATTGTCCCCGCGGAAACGCCGCAGGGAACCACATGCCTAAGCCGCGTCGGCCGAGCGGGCTCGGCGCGACCGAAGGTCGCTCTACGCAAGCTCTTCGAGAGACCATCGGGTCGGCGGACCAAACCAAACCAAGAAATGTACCGGATGGCCCGGAGAACTGTCAACCATGGCTCGCACAGACCGAATGTTCACCCCGGTTGTATCCGGATCAAGAAAGCTCTTCCGGAACTAACGGGATGGCACCTTTGTGGCGACTACCCCCCCCAATGGAATGTCCCTCAAAAGCTGCGCCGCTACATTGGGCATCACACAGAAGGTCCCCTCGTCCAATCTACTGGCAGGGGGGGCTGTCAGAATCGATCGGCCAATTCGGCGAGTCCAGGATAGTCGCTGGGCGTGAGGATGGAGATCAGACGCATCCCCAGTTGGAAGAACCCAGCCCCCATCGGGCTAAGATGACGCGCCTTGGCACGGAGGAACGTTGTTTTGCCGCCGTGCTGGAAGACAAGCACCGCTTCGTCCAGTGTGTGCAACTCGCCCAGGACCAAAGAAACGCCCGTGGCCGCGAATTCCTTGGTTACCGTGGCAAACGCCTGGTCGAGCATCGGTTCGCGTTCCACCAGCGGCACGACCAGCACGGGCACGGTCAAGTTTGTCCGCCGCTCCAGGCGAGGCCCCTCATCCGCCGTACGCAATTCGGGACAGTTGCGGTTGACCAGGTGCAAGATAAAGCCCTGGACGTCACGCTCGTGATTACGGACAAACAACCTCATTCAAACCCTCTGCTCGGCTCGAAAAGATTTCGAACCCTCTCTGCAATTTCGACGAAGCAGCCATTCCCACGCCGAGTTCGAAACCCGGCGACCCGAGGTTTCCCATAGACCACGGAAAGGATCGGATTACTCAAATCTAGGGCGCAGGCACACCTGATAACCGCCTCAAGAGCAGAGAAAAAGCACGCAAAACCCCCGCCTTCTGGGGGAATGGTCGTTTCATGCCCTATGTGAAAGCCTTCCCATCTAAGGCTAGCCGGCCTTGGCGATCCGAGGTGTCTGCATCTCGGGTTCGCGGTGGAGCTTGAGCGTGGCCCCGGGCGGCAGGCGGCGTTCGGGGATGATTCCCCTGTGGGTGGCAGCCAGAAACTCGTAGAAATGGGCCGGCATGCCGTCGGCGAAGGTGGTGCGGAGCTGTGTGAGCATTTCGTTCCACTGCAGCCCGCTTCGATAGATCAGCCGGTAGGCCGCTTTTAGGTCCTTTACCGTCTGCTCGTCAAATCCGGCGCGCCGCAAGCCGATTTGGTTCAGCCCGACGACAAGACTGGTTTGGCCATCGATGTTGACGAACGGGGGCACGTCACGAGTGATTCGGGCCTGGCCGCCAACCATGGCAAGACTGCCGATCCGACAGAACTGATGAACGGCCACTCCGCCAGAGACATAAGCCCGATCCTCGACAAGAACATGGCCGCCCAACATGGCATTGTTGGTGATGACCGTGTTGTTGCCGATCCGGCAATCATGGCCGACATGGGCGTTGACCATCAGCAGGTTGCGATCCCCGATGACGGTCGTCTCGTCCTCTTTCAGGGCTCGGTGAATTGTGACCGATTCGCGTAGTGTGTTGTGGTTGCCGATCAGCACGCGGCCCGGGCGTTGGGGCATATTCACGTGCTGGGGATAGCCCCCCAAAACGGCGGACTCGAAGATAAGGTTGTTGTGCCCTAGCGTGGTGCCGCTTTTGATGACGACATGATTGGCCAAGAAGCAGTCGTCGCCCAAGATCACGTCGGACTCAACAACACAGAACGCGCCGATCCGGACGCCATGCCCGAGGGTGGCCTCGGGGCTGACGACCGCGGTGGGATGAATGTTCACTGGGGCAAACCTTCCAAGTGCATCGCAGGAGGCCGTACGGCCGAAAGTCGGCTCGCCGCCCCCGGGCTGACTCGCCCACGTGAAACTGCGTGGCGCGATCGGGACCTGCCAGTCATATCGGTAGTGCCGATCGTGCCAATGCGAGATCTTGCGCCCGCCGGAGTTGTTTACCCAGATTACCAAGAAGGCTACCGCACTAGTGTTTCCGGTATTCCATTCTTACTTCGTTACCTAGGCCTTTCATTTCAAACCCTGGTCCTTCTTGGGATGGATGCATACACTACTTAGGAGCGAGGCACGTTAACGATACCTCCCTTTTGGTGTAAACCATGCCCCTAACCTCTCTCGGGAGCCATTTCAATGCCGACAAGCAGTGAACGATTCGACGAAGCAATCCAGCATCAGCAACAGGGGGACGTCGAGGCCGCGATCGGGCAACTCGAAAGCCTGTTGGGCGACGAGCCCGACTATGCCCTGGCCCACGCTGCCTTGAGTGTTTTCTACAGCCAGCAGTCGGAGCATGAAAAGGCTGTCCAGCACGGCCAGAAGGTTTGCGAACTGGAGCCGAACGATCCGTTCAGCTTCGTGGCGATGAGCCTGATTTGCCAGAAGGCCGGCAAGACGTCGGAAGCCGAGCAGGCGCTGATGCAAGCGCGACAGGCCGAGATCGCCGTCCGCCACGCGGCGTCGGGCTAGAAATCGGGGGTACACTTCTTGCCTGTGTAACCAGGCTTGGTCACCCACGAACCGGCAAGCTAGATTCTCGCCCCGAGCCGACTACCGACCACCACCAAAGTACTGCTGGTAGTTCATGAACGTGGCCGGTTGGCGATTCTCCGTGCGGACCGCATTGCCCGGCCGTTGCTTGCTCTGTTGAATCGACTGGTAATCGTACCGGGCAACGTCGCCGAGCTGCCGGATCTCCCTGGCATCCAACATATTCTGGCGTTGTTGATCCAGTTGCGGCAGGACAGAGTTGTAATAGTTGTTGATGCCGCGTCCGGCGTCGTTGTAGCGGAACAGACTCATGTAGGGACTGTAGCCGGACGGCCGTTTGTAGTCCGCGAAGGGTTTTGGTGTTTGCATGAC
>JAFGFF010000467.1 GCA_016931075.1 Pirellulales bacterium
GGGCATCCAGCACGCCATGAACCTCCGCCTTCGCGACGAGGCGGCCTTCTTCGCCGAATATCAAAACGAGCCGATCGTTGAAACCGAGGGAGAGGAGATGCTCGCGGTCGAGGAGATCGCCGCGAAGACGAACGGCTACGAGCGTGGCGCGCTCCCGCTGGGCGCGTCGCACTTGACGATGTTCGTCGACGTGCAGCAACGGGCCCTCTTTTGGCTGATTGCCGCGTGGGAGGAGGACTTCACCGGCTACGTGGTCGACTATGGCACATGGCCCGATCAGCGCCGCGCGTACTTCACGCTGCGAGACGTCCAACGGACATTGGCCCGGGCCACACCGGGTGCCGGCCTGGAAGGCTCGATCTTCGCCGGCCTGGAAAAGCTCTGCGAGGAGCGCTTGCCGCGAACGTACCGCCGCGAGGACGGCGCCCAGATGAAAATCGATCGCGTGCTGATCGACGCCAACTGGGGCCAGTCGACCGACGTGGTCTACCAGTTCTGCCGTCAGTCTGCCTATGCAGGGATCATCCTGCCGAGCCACGGCCGGTACGTCGGGGCGTCCTCGATTCCGTTCGCCGAATACCGCCGCAAGCGAGGCGACCGGATCGGCCACCACTGGCGGATCCCCTCGACCACCGGCAAACGTCAGGTCCGCCACGTATTGATCGACACGAACTACTGGAAGTCGTTCATTCACGCTCGGTTGGCCGTCGCCATGGGCGACCCTGGCTGCCTGTCCCTGTTCGGGCGCGACGAAAAGGCCCATCGCCTGTTGGCCGAGCACCTCACGGCCGAGTTCCGCGTCAAAACAATGGCCCGCGACCGCACCGTCGACGAATGGAAGCTCCGCGCCACCCGGCAGGACAACCACTGGTTCGACTGCCTCGTCGGCGCAGCCATCGCGGCCAGCATCCAGGGCGCGACACTCTCAGCGTTGCCCGGTCAGACAGCGGCCCCTCCACGCCGGCGGATCAAGCTCTCTGGGCTGCAGCGATCCGGTGCCAAGCCATGAAGGTGGTAGTAGTTGGGCTCTGAAAACCTCTTTGTTTTACAATACTACGTGGGGGGCCACTTGTATTGGCTTATTGCGCTGACGTCGGGAAAGACGGTTGAACCACCCAACATTGCTTTTCTGAGATTCAGCGGCCACAGTTGGGCAATTTGTACGGGAAGGGCCACCGGTTTGCCCAGGGCTCACACCGTATTGTCAAATGTCTGTCTTTCCAGCACGAAGGAGTCGCTGTGCTCTGAAGACAAGCTCACCGCCGGCCAATTTATCGGCCGGCTGCCTGTGGTTACCGCACCGGCGGCCTGATCCCGTCAATCCCGTGGGCGATCACAACGAACGCCTTGACAAGCCGCCCTTTACGGAGTCTACTGGCTGCGCTCTCACAACCTGCCATCCATTTGGAGTCTGGCGTGAGCGAATCGGCGACGAGGAGGCTGAGGGTGCAAATCGAACGCCTGCTGGAAAGCCAGCGGGACGATGCTCGGTTGCGCGATCACCTAGAAGGGCTCAGGCACGATGAATCGCTGCCGGGGCTTACCTGGTTCTGGGGACCCGCGCTCTACGAGCGAAACCGTGTGATGTTTCGCCCGTTCATCCTGGAGCACTTTGCCACCTGGGCCAACAATGGACAGCGTGTGGAGCGAGTCCGTTGGGCGGACCATGCTTCGCACCTCGATGCGTGGCTCGTCGCTGCCCGTACGAATCGCGACACACAACTCGTTCGCCGTTTGCTCCAATGGCAACTCGCCGGCGAGCGTTGGGGCGCCGACAACGACGCCTGCTGCGTCGCGGTCGTAAGCGCTTATCGCGCCGCTACTGGTCCCGCCGCACGTGCGGCGGTACTCGAGGAGTTCGATTTCTCCTTCAGTCTGGATGAACTGGCCGCGCTGGAAATCTACCGTATCGACCAGTCGGCTGCCCCCTTCATCCTTCATCACCTCCGGTCCGACTACTGGGACGACAGCAAGCGGACTCTCTGGACGAATTTGCTGGCCGTGGCGGACGAAGCAGGTGATGAATCCTTACGCTGGTCACTCTATCGCAAGCAAGTGTCGGTGAAGCAGTGGCAGGACGAGGTGCTGACCCTGGCCCAGCGCGTGCACGACCCGGAACAGCTTCACGATGAGCTCGTCCTTCGACACCCGGAGGGCTGGAATCTGGACCTCAGCGACGGGGCAATCAGGCTGCTGGAAGCTCGAGGACGCGATGTCATGCCCTATGTTCGCGCCAAGCTCGAGAGTCTGATGGGTGGGTGGTACTCTCGCCAGGCCGAGCGATTTGTCAAGCTGGGCAAGTCGAAGGGCTGGTGGGACCTATGGTCGGCCGCCATCCGTACGGCGGGCGGTCAAAAGCTGTTTAACGATGCTGTGCGCGAGTTGCTCGGTGCTCCCTCGATCGACGAAGCTGACCGCGTCTCCCGGCTCCATGCCTTGGCTGGCGTTTCGCGCGAGTGGAACTGGCCCGGTTTTGGACTGGCCGTTGTCCACTCTCTGGACGACGACCTAGCCGTCGGGCTTTACCGGCGTTATCCCGAGATGATCCACGGCCCCTATCGTGCGCACGTCTTGCCTCGCTGGTGGCAGGGTGGACCGAAGCTGCTCGCCGAGGCTCTGAAAAGCAATGACGAAGAACTAGTCGACCTGCTGGCCAGCCGCTACGCGACGCAAGTCCGCTGGGACTATGCTTGGGGTGCCAAAGGACGCAACGAGATTATGGAGACGGCCGACCACCTGGGCGACTACTACCAGGCGATTCGTGACCGCGACCCTGCATTGTTCGCCCGCCGGGCTGCGGAGGTCCTCACGCGGATTCCAGCCTACTCCATTTTCAGCTACTCCCGGCTGTTGCAGACTAACAAGCTCGCGAGGCTGCTCTTCGTGCGGTCGTTCGACGTATTTCTCGAAGTACCCGCCGCGCTTGGCGACCTGGTGGAAGGTTCCGACATCCACGTGCAGATGCTGGCCTACAACATTCTCGCCCAGGACGATCCCCGGGCGCGAACACTGGCCGTGCGGTGGCTTGATATCCTCATCGGTACGCTTCTCCGTCCCTTGCACCGCAAGACACGGCTGGCTGCCTTCCGTGCCCTGGCCGGGGCCGCGCGGTCCGATGCCAATGCCGCGGCCTTCATCCTCCGACGTGCCCGCGAGGCCCTTCATTTGCCAGACAAGAAATATCCCAAGGAGGAACTTGTTGGTCTGATCGGCCAGGTACTGTACCATCGACCCGGGCTCCGAAGCGATTGTGAGCAGCCGCGTGTTTACCGTCGGGAGGTGGTGACATCATGATCGTCCTTGTTGACTACGCCTCACCCTCGGCGTTCGACTCAACTCGCGATGAAGCGTCGCTATCCATTGCCACCAACGTTCGCCGTCCCGTGCGGTTTTGTGGCACGGTCGAGCGAAACGCGTTCCTTTTGCGGATCGCTTTGCGGGCATTGGGAGAAGCGATCTGGTCGAATGATACCTGGCTATCATCATCCGATATTCTCGATCCCGTGATCACGGTTCACCCCGATCGACTCTTTTTTGAAGCCTTCAGTCAGGACCAGTCCATCTACGCGTGCCTGATCGTCGATCCGGGCATCTTCACCAGCGAGGGTGAAGTTGTCACCGGCACTACCAACATCGACTTCACCGCTTGGCTCTGGGGCGCGCTGGGCGAGATGCGCACAAGCCGCCGAACAACGTTTCGCGTCGGGGCTGACGGACTGGAAGTCCGCACCGCCGGTGCGGGTGGCCGATTCGAGAAGAAGGTCGATCTACCCGATACGTGGGTCCGTGGCTTCCTCCAGGTGCAAGCAGCCATGGGCATGCCCGGCACCCGGATCACGGTCCAACCCATTGACCTGCTGGCTGCGTTGCGGTACCTCCGATACACCAAGGCCCGCGTCTCGCCACGCGCGTTGCGTTACGAGTTCGAGCCGGGCGAGCCGGTGCGGCTGGTGCTCGAACCATGGGAGTTCGTCGTGCCACTCACGGGGACCGAGCATAACTACACCGAACGCAAAGTCACGCGAGTCTGGGGACGCCGTAGGCTGAAGCTGATCGAGGGGCTGCTCCCGTTTGCAGAATCGGTCGACGTCTACCTCAAAGGCCGCGCACTCCCCAGCTTCTACGCCGTGAAGCTTCCGGGCATGACATTCTTGTTGGGAATGACCGGCTTTTCGGCCAGCGGCTTCACCGGAACAGGTGGGTTCGACCTGATGGCCGAGGCGGCCCAAAGTGATGACCGTCACCTCGAACCGGCGATAGAGCTTCTGCACGAGCGGTATCATCTATTAATCGGGGAACTCGCTGCGGCGCTGGCGATCGACGAACCGGCGGCTTCGCGAGTGCTGGTGCGACTCTGTCGCCAGGGACGGTGCATGTTCGACGTGGAGAACCGCCGCTATCGTCACCGCGTGCTATTCGAGCAGCCAATCGACGAGTCACACTTCTTCCCACCTGACCTTCGCCGCGAGCATGCCGCCGGCTTAATCCACGACGGTCGCGTGCTCGTTCACTCGTGCATAGCTGAGGAAACACAGAAAACTCGCGGATTGAAGTCGCCCGACGGGAAAATAAGCCGGACAGTGATTTACCGCGACTGGCGGGTCACAGGCGCCGTCGCTGGTTTCGAGCCGGTGGAAATCGTGATCAACGATACCGGCCGAATCATATTTGGACGATGTTCCTGTCCCTTCTTCGACGAACACTTGATGAATCAGGGGCCATGCGAACACATGCTGGCTCTCTACCAGATTAGCCGACCGCAATGTGTTGACCGCCCCACCAGCACGGCTGCCGACACCCACACGCCGACCACGCGGAGGGAACCCTCGCGTTGGGAGGTTGACAGCGGTGAAGAACCCGGAGATAACAACATAGAGAAGGAGGTGTAATGCCCGGGCCTGGCGGGCTCGCAACCAGCCAACTATGCCGCGGTGTTTCGCCGCGGCGGCATGCTGCGTCCATAACGCCGCCACGGCTCCCACGTACGCAACGTGGGAGGCCACGAGTCCAAAGCCTCGCAAGTGGTTCCCCACCAGGCCCGGACATTCACCTCTTTCTTATCCAACAACCTTGCCTATGAGCTTTCTCGATTGGCTGAAATCGCTGTTTCGTCCCAAGCCGGCAACGCGGATCGTTGCGGGTCTTTCGGCAGCCGACACCAGCGCCGATGCGGCAAAAGTCCGCGAGGTCGTCGACACGTCAGGAGGACCGCTCAAGCCGGGTCATTGCCGCCGTGCACTCCGTGATTCACGGCTGCTTCCCAAACCGAAGCCGAAGTCTCAAGGGTACGTCTGGCCCCGGCCGCCGAAGCCCAAATACCTGGATCGCTCGGAGGCCGATCGCCTATTCTCGACCACATTACGCTGCCGGGATCGCAACCTGCGCGACCTGTTGCCCGACCCGGAACAGCTTGATCGCTATGGATTGCCACTTTGGCAAACGGAGGCCGACCTGGCGGAAGCCTTGGGCATCTCAGTCGGGATGCTGCGGCACTATAGCCTCCACCGCATCCGGGAGACGACGCCGCATTACGTCACGTTCGCTATCCCTAAACGATCTGGAGGCGAACGGCTGATCCACGCCCCCAAACGGCGGCTCAAAGCAATTCAACGAAGGTTGCACGAGTTACTCGTCAGCCGCTTGCCAGTAAGTGCCGCCGCCCATGGATTCCGCTCAGGGCGTTCGGTGGCCACCAATGCCCACCCGCACATTAACAAAGCCGTATTGATCAAGCTTGATCTGAAGGACTGCTTTCCTTCGATCCATTTCGGCCGCGTTCGCGGTCTCCTCGTTGCCCTGGGTTATGGTTATCAGGTGGCCACGGTCCTGGCGGTGTTAATGACCGAGCCGCCGCGCCAGCCGGTGGAGATCGACGGCAAGCTCGTGTATGTGCCGGTAGGCCCACGCTCATGTGTGCAAGGGGCACCGACAAGCCCGGGATTGTGCAACGCGGTGCTGTTGCGGCTTGATCGACGTCTGGCGGGCTTGGCCCGTAAGTACGGCTTCGCTTACACCCGCTATGCCGATGACCTAACCTTCTCCGGGGATGATACGGCGAAGATCAAGCTGATGATCACGCTGTCCTCAAAGATTGTCCGGGAAGAGGGATTCTCGCTCAACCGGCAGAAGACTCGCGTCCTGCGTCGCTCCCGCCGGCAGACCGTGGCAGGAGTTGTTGTCAACTCCACGGTGGGCCTCTCTCGCCGCGACCGTCGCCGTTTGCGGGCCGAGATCCACCAACTCTCCCAGGCCGCCAAACCGCCCGATTCCCATCGCGTGCAACGTCTCGCAGGAAAGTTAGCGTACCTTCACATGCTCAACGCAGACCAGGCAGCCCCACTGCTGGTCCAATTTGCCCGCCTTGGGGACGGAAGCTAGCCAACCGACTGGCCGTGGCCATGGGCGACCCAGGCTGTCTGTCTCTGTTCGGTCGTGACGAAAAGGCCCATCGCCTGTTGGCCGAGCACCTCACGGCCGAGTTTCGTGTTAAAACGATAGCCCGCGACCGCACAGTCGACGAATGGAAGCTCCGCGCCACCCGGCAGGACAACCACTGGTTTGACTGCCTCGTCAGCGTGGCCGTCGCGGCCAGCATCCAGGGGGCAACCCTTTCGTCGCTACCGAGGCAGACAGTGCCCCCCCGGCCGCGGATCAGGCTCTCCAAGCTGCAGAGAACCGGCGCCAAGCCATGAAGGTGGCGGTGGTAGGCTCGAGAGACCTCACTGTCCTGCCATACGAAGTGGAGGCCCGCTTGTGTTGATTTTCGCACCGATGTGCATAGCAGCGCTATTGCCAGGAAACTCCCCCTGGAAGCGTATACGTTCGTCTGCGGGCTTGTCTGACTTGTTTTGGCCGTTTCTCGGGAGCTCTGACTAACGAGATGGCAAATTGAGATACCGGTAGGTCGAAATAGCCGTTTCGGATCGAGCGAAACGACCTGCTTCAGAAAACGAACGAATGTTGACATGTTCAAATCACCTGTTAGACTGCGCGGATCGGAACTTCTACGTCGTGCGGAAGGAACGGGCTAACTAACCGATGATTGTATCCACGCAGCCCAGGCAGTATGGAACGTTGTCGCAGGCTAATAGAACTCTAGCCGAATCGTCCAGATTTGGGAACGTCCTTGCAAGGCAAGCTCAGCATTCCATGTTAGTCCCAAGATTGGCGCGGTGATAGGACGTTCCCATGGGTTTTCTCAAAGAAATCCCGACGCGTCCAGAAGAAAGGAATGGTATTGGGGGCTTGTTCCGTAGTACATACACTGTTCCATCTATTCGTCTGCTATGTTGCTTGCGCTGAGTTGCTCAAACGAGATCGCCAGTGGAGGTCTTGACTTCCTCAGCAGCAAGGCATCCTGAAATGGTTCCGTTTATCCAGGAAAGGGCCGCGAACGATGACCGGATTGCCTGTGCATCTTCACACAAGAGTTCGCGAGGCACTCTTGGAAACTCGACCACTGGACAGCGACGAGGCCCTTCGCGCAATGTTCGCCGACGATTCGCTGTCGCCTTGGCAACATGGTTTGCCACAAGCTACCAGCCGAGACGAACGGACTGATAAGTTGATCGCCTATCTCGTGGGTAAATATCGAGCTGACACACACGAGAACGCCATGGTGCTCCTTTTAGGTGCCTTAATACGCCACATCGATCCAGCGGATGCGTTATACGGCCGGCTTACTACCTTGAGCAACGAGCTTGCGTTGGAGTTAAGAGACAAGTCACAACCGCACAGCCCGACTGAAGGACCGCGAACATCCATGCTACGCGATTTTGCAAGCGGTCTTCGGGAACAAGTAGCTCACGGGAATGTACAGTTCGCTCTTGATAGACTGCGCAACTACATTGGTGTACTTGATCCAGCACTTTGCAGCCAAATTCAAGCAGATGTCGATCGCTACTGTCGTCTGCGCCGTGATTCCGAAAAGGGTGAACTCAGCAGCCGCAAAGTCGAGAGTGAAGAACAGTTGCTGTTGGAAACCCTACTCGCTCTGCTCCCCCCCAGATTGGTTCAGGCTAGTGCCGAATACTGCCCGGTTGTCCCTCCCAACTTTGTTGTGCGCGAGAAATATCTGAGTAGTCCTTTACCATTTGAGAGAATCCTTGGAGTCAATAACCTAAAACAAATCGCATGGATCCAGCATGGATTACAGGCTTCCAAGTCGGTGTGTCGAATCCTTACGCCAGAAGGACTCGCTACGGGCTTCATGATTGGCCGGGGATTGCTTATGACCAACAACCATGTCCTCCCCAATGCCTCGTTGGCGATTGAGTCGCTGGCAGAGTTCAATTATCAGAGTGATTTCGATGGCAATGTCCAAGGTACGTGTCGCTACAAACTCGACACTGCTCGCTTTCACACTAGCACCGCCCTCGACTACACGATTGTGGGTGTAAGTGAGGCGGCGGAAAAGCCACCGTTGGCCTCTTGGGGGTGCCTCTTTGTGAATGCCAACGCCGATCCAGTGCGTGGCGAGCACGTTGTAATTGTGCAGCACCCCAATGGTGGCCTGAAGCAGATCGTCGTTACGGCAAATCAAGTGACTGGATGCTGGCAACACCGTCTCTATTACACCACCGACACAATGCCGGGCTCCAGCGGCTCACCCGTCTTCAACGATCTCTGGGAGGTCATCGCGCTGCATCGTGCAGGCGGCCACTTGCCCGTCAACTCGACAGGTACCACCCAGTTCATTAACGAGGGTGTGTTAATGTCCACTATTCGGCCAGATGCGTGCGATTACTGGCCTGAACTAAGCGACAGACTTGCCCCATAGATGCTATTGCCACTGCAATGTCAGGCCACCCGCGTTAGCTGACCTCCCACATGAGTCAGTTCTGGGAAACACCAGAAGCGGTATCAAAACTGATTTCGGCTGCTCACGCGGGTGACGAATAGCACTTTATTATCTGAGAAAACCCCCGGCTTTGCCGGGGGACTGGCGGCATTTGATAGTTCCGTAGATAAAAGGAGGTCTCCCTCTCGTGAA
>JAFGFF010000468.1 GCA_016931075.1 Pirellulales bacterium
CCGGTTCGATCACCCGGGGCACCCCGGCGATCCGCGTGGCCACGACGGGCGTCTCGGTGGCCATGGCTTCGAGCACGACGTTGGGCAGGCCCTCGCGGAGACTGCTGAGCACGAAGACGTCCATCGCTTGAAAGAGGTCGAGCGTGTCGGCTCGAAATCCGAGCAGACGGATCCGGTCCTCGCGTTGACGTTCGCGGATGAGCCGTTGAAGCGCCGGCCCGTAGTCGCCCTCTCCGGCGATAGCCAGCTCGAAATCGAGCCCTTCGCTCAGGAGCCGGTCGGCCGCGCGAATCAGCCCATTAAAGCCCTTTTCGTCGGAAAGCCGCCCGACGGCCCCGACCAGCAACCGCCCCGGTGTGAGGCCCAATTGCCGCTTGGCCTCGTCCGGCGACATCCGGCGGCGCCAGTGCTCGGTGTCGATTGCGTTTTCGATCAGGCAGCACCGGTCGGACCGCACTCCCTTGGCGATGCATGTCTGCAGCAGGTCGTCGGAAACACACACCACATGGTCGCAGCGTCGCAGGCAGAACCGGTCGACGGCGTGGTAGAGGGGCGTCTTGCGAGTGAACTTGACCCAACCGTGCGCCGTGGCGACCAATTTCATCGGCCAGAACCGCCGGACCATCAGGCCGATGGCGTTGCTCTTGTAGTCGTGGCCGTGCCAGACGTCGACCCGGTGACGCCGGCACAGTTCCAGAAGCCGGCGCGGGGCTCGCCAATCCCAAGGTCCTCGGTCTTCGATGCCCACCAGCGGCGTCTGGGCGTCGGCCGCGCGCTTTTCGAGCGTCTCGAAGCCCGGGTCGCTCGGCGGGTGCATGTAGGCACAGAGCGAATCGTAACCCAGCGTCGCGAGAAATCGTGGCGAGTTAAGGATCGTCTTCTCCGGCCCGCCGCCGGTGCCGGTCACCACGCGTGTGTGCAAGACGAAGGGGCGTTCAGCCGACATGCCTGCCCTCCCCTGTGTCGCCCGAACGCGGCCCCAGGATCGCGACTCGTTCAAACTCCCGGGCCTTGTCGTCCCAGCTCTCCTGCTGCAGCCGTCGTCGGGCCTCGGCCTGCGCGGCTGGAAGCCCCTCGGCCAACCGGCGGCAAACGATCGCGGCGAACGCCTCGGGCGAATCGGCCAGGTCCAGGGCGTCGGCCCACGCCCGATTGGCGGGCAAGTCGCGGACCACGGCCGGCTTGCCCGTCGCCAGGTACTCCTTCAGCTTCAGCGGCTGCGACTCTTGCAAGCCCGGGCTGTCGCTGTAGGGCATGATCAAGACGTTGGCCGCCTGGGCCAGTCGAGGAAGCTCGGTGTAAGGCACCTGCGGCATATGGACGACGCGAGGAACGTTCCACAGTGCTGCCGGCGGATTGTCCGTCGGCCCGACGAGTACAATCGTTCCCTGGTCCATCTCGGCCGCAAGGCATTCGAGGAATTGCACGTCCATCTGCCAGTCGATCAGCCCCCAGAACATGACCAACGGACGTTGCAGCCTTTCCAACGCTTCAGGCATCGCCAAGGTTGGATCGGTCCAATGAGCCAGATCCACGCCGTGCGTGAGCAGATGCGACTCGCGCCGCCAGCCGGCCAATCGCTCCTGTAATTTTTCACTCACGGCCACCAGCACGTCGGCCTGTCGGACCAACTGGCCCTCCATTTGATCAATGATGGCTTGGTCCAGTGCGGGCCACTTGCTGAAATCGTCGACGCAATAATAGACCCAGCGATCCACCGGCAATTCGCCCAACAGGTCGGCCACCACGGGAATCGTCGTCACGGCCACCACCGGGCGTGGAGCCGCGGCCAGTTCCGCTTCGAGCCGACGGCACAGCAAACGGTGATTGAGCCGACGGCCGAGTACTGGTCCGAATGTGGGCCACATCAACGGGCTAATTACACGCGGATTGAATTCCGTCGAGGTGGACGATCTGGAGTCGGGCGCCGCCGCTCGGCCTCCTTGTTCTGCCCGGCCCGGCCGAAGCCACTGACGGATTTTGCCCAGCCCCCGGACTAGCGTGGTTCGATCCAGCGCGGGCGGGCGCATTCCGATCGTGTTGACCCAAAGGACTTCGTACTTGCCCAGCAGCCGTCCGATCAGATGCTGGCAACTGGACGGATGGCGTCCCCAGTCGTCCGAGAAGACCAACAACGTCGCCGGACGGTCTGATGCCATGCTCCCCTCTCCCTTTGGGAGAGGGGTCGGGGGCGAGGGTGCGTCGCCCTTGTATAGTTCAACCTTCTTTTCAAACACCGGCTCACCCACGCAGCATCTCCTCATAGCACCGTTCGTAGGCCGCATGCATTTGACGCTCGGAAAAAACCGCTTCGGCCCGGGCGCGACCTCGTTTTCCCATCTCTTGGCGAAGCCCGGCATCGCCGGCCAGCTTCATGACCGCCTCGGCCAGCGCCACGTCGTTGCCCGAGGAAGCCAAGAGTCCCGTTTGGCCCGCCTCGACCACTTCACCCACGCCGCCGACGTTGGTGGCGACCACCGGTAGCCCGGCGGCCATGGCCTCGATCAGCGTGACGGGGATGCCTTCGCTGATGCTGCTCAGAAGAAAGACGTCGGCGCCGGCCAGCAGCCGAGGAACATCCTGCCGAAGCCCCAGGAGTCGAACGTGACTCTCAAGATGCCGCGCGCGGATCTCCGACTCGATCGTCCGCAGCTCGGGTCCTTCCCCGACAAGAAAGAGCCGGGCGCCGGGCGCCTGCTTGGCCACACGGTCTATCGTGCGGATCGCCGTGCAATGGTCCTTGAGATGGTCGAGTCGGGCGACCTGGATAAGAACCAAATCTTCGGGCGAGACGCCCAGCTCGGCCCGCACCGAGTCGCGTTGGTCGCCGGCCTGGGCAATTCGATCCAAATCGACACCGTTGTAGATCAGCTCGACCCGTCGCTGGGGGATGCCTTCGTTCCGCACCAGCGCCTGACAGACGGCCCGGCCCACGCCGACCACCCGATCGCGCCGACGCAATAGGAGCCGGTTGAACAGAATCCGTTTCTTCCGTGGATAGTCGGGATAGAAACGGCCGTGTTCGGTGAAAAGGACGGGAGGCGAGCCGGTTCCCAGCCGGGCCGCCAGGGTGTAGAAAAAGGGCGTGTATTGATGGGCGTGAACTAGCCTGATCCGGTGACGCTGCCAAAGCCGTCGGAGTTGTCTGGCGCATGTGAAATCAATCCCGGGACGGCGACCGATCACCTCGACCGTAAAACCTTCTTCCTTCAGTTGCCGCCCGAGCGTGCCGAGTTCCTCCAGACAGAAAAAAACGAACCGGTGGCGCGGGCCCAGCTTGCGCCCTAATTCGGCGGCTAAGACCTCGGCGCCGCCGACGGTCAGGCTGTGTAGAAGTTGGCAGATGGCGCCGGAGGATGGCATGATTGGCGAAGGGGTTACTCGTCGTTTGTGGTCACATCAAGCGGTGGGCTGTCGACCAACATCCGCTGCCCGAGTTCGAACGTCATCATGGCCAGAATAAGGTACGTGTGGTTCTGTCGGCGATTCCAATGGGCGTCGACCGCCGTCTTGACCGTATCGGGTTGAAAGATCCCCCGTTCGAGACACCGGTCGTCCAAGAGCAGCCTTCCGACCACGTCGCGCAACTCGCGGCGGAGCCAGAGTCCCATTCGCTCGTAGGGTTGGTAGCCCGGCGCGCCGAGTTTGGCCAACACGTGTTGGCGCAGCAAAGCCAGTTGTTTTCGGAGACGGTTTGACCCGATCCGCGTGCCTGTGTTCACGTTCGGCACCGTCAGGAAATCCGGCCGGCGTCGCCGGAGAATGTGTGCCTGGATCGTTTCGTCCAATTTCAACTCGGGCGGAGCCGCCAGGAGCAAGGGAACGAGCTTTTCGTCCAGATAGGGCAACCGGATCTCGACTCGTGAGCCGAATTTGACCAGCGACAGGGCCGTCTCTCGCCGGACACGTTGTGTCAGGAAGAGATGTCCGATCCGCTGCACGGGCGGTTCAATGCCTTTGGATCGGTCAAGACAGCCGTTGAGACTCGCCTGGGCGTTCTTGTTGAATGAATAGCCGTCCATGTCGGCCAACAAAGCTCCCTTCACGCCGTCAAGCATGTACCCGCGGAGGCGCGAGAAAGCCCAATCGCGCAAACTAGCCTCGTCTCGCAGGTTTAAAGCTTGATTGTCCAACGAGAAGTTATATGCTTTCCCCATGTGCATCAGTTCGCCCGCATGTCCTCGCAAGAGGACACAGATGTCCAAATCTCGGTAGAACGACAGTGTGGGCATGACAATGCACGAAGACAGATACTGCCCGTCCGTCAGCCGTACCATCTCTTCCAGATGCGTCTCGAAGTTCCCAAGAAAGGCCGTGTTCAGGTCGTAATTGTGATGCGGGACGTTAGCCAGGGCAGCCAGCCGCGAGGCGAAGCGGTGGTCGCCGCATCCAGGGATACCCAGGGCCAGCGACGTGATGGGGCACTGGTCGTGGTCGATCAACCCGAGGATGGTCCTCGCATCCAGCCCGCCGGACAGGGCGATTCCCAGGTGTTCGGTCGCTCGCGTGCGGCAATCGACGGCTTCCTGGCATGCCTCGTCAATCTGGTCGAGCCATTCTTGAGCGGTTCCGGAGGAAGGAATCGGGGCGGTCGTCCAATCGGCGTAGTGTTCGACCGACAGCCGGTCATTGGCCAGGTCATATTCGAGCCATCCACCCGCCGGAAGAAGACGGACGGCTTCGAAGGACGTGTCCTCGGCTAGATAGTGCCCAAACGTGAAGAACTGCGCGAGTCCTTGCCGGTTCGGCACCCGCGAAACGACGCTGTCAAGCAACAGGGCCTTGATCTCGGCCGCCGCCAGGAGCCGGCCGGACACTTTTGCGTAGTAGAGCGGGCGGATACCGAAACGGTCGTTGACCAGAACGAGTCGGCGTCGCGGCGCGTCCCAGATGGCCGCGGTGAACTTCCCACTCAGATCTCTAAAAAAACCCTTGCCCTGGTGCTGATAGCCGTGCAGGAGGATCTCAGCGTGGCTTTGTCCACAGAGTCTTCGCCCGGCTGCAACTAACGCGCGACGCTGCCGATCGGCATGGTAGAGTTCACCTTCCATGACGACTGACACGGCGCCGTCCTCACTCTCGACCGGCTGTCGACCCGCTTGGAGAAACCCGAGTGTCACGCGTCCCAGGGCAACGCCGCCAACCGTGTCCACTTTGGATTCGACTTGATACGAATCGTGATGAGTAGCACTTTCGAGCATCGCGTCCATCAACTGCGTCAGGTCAGCGAGTCCGCTCGCGTCGGCAACAGTAAAGATCCCCGGCATCGTCTGTCAGCCTTCCTTTCCTATGACTGGTTCATGCACAGCCAATAATCCGATGGACACCATGGACGACTACAGGAGTGTCCCGCCATTTCCCACACACGCGACGATTTCACTCAACCGCCACCACTCAACGAGGACCACTTCCCAAAACCAGCTTCCGATCAACGCCAACGCGATTCCCGACGCCACCCAGAAAGAAAAATGCCTTCGCCGGCGCCAGATCTCGCCAAACCGGCTCCACGCCGCGCCGGAATAGACGAACACCAGCGGCATCAGCGAGAGGTGATAGCGAGAGTGACCGAACACGGCCGTATGCACAGCGCAGACGAATCCGACAAGCAGAAGCAAGAACCAGTCCATTCGACGATCCGACGAGGGCAGCACCGCGAAACCAAACACCCCGGAAAGGATGGTCAGCGCATAGGCCCCAACAATGACCACCATCGCCGTCAAGATCAATGCCTTGGACGATCCGCCCCAGTACCCTCGCGTCATGCCAGCCACGACGGTCCGTTCAAGCTGCCAGAAATTGAAAAACTTGATTACATCGCGTTTGGCAGTCAGGCCTGGGCGCGCCAGCACGAAATCGAGCCCGCGCCGCATGGCCAGTTTATCCCGTTGCCCCTGTGTCCCTTTTCCAAACTCCGGGTTCTCGGCCGCCAGCACCCGATCCCAGGCCCGGTCTCCTTCGACACCGACGGCGTCCCACGTCCGGTAGATCGGCGTGTATTCATAGTTGCCCATCATGAAGTTGCGGCCGCCCATGCAGTCGATGACTGTGAGTGTTTCCTGGAGCCGTGTGTTGCGGATTGTCCAAGGCAAAAGGACCAGTACGAACGTGGCCACGGGCACGGCGACAACCACCACTCGTCTCCGCCATCCGACCGCACCGCCCGCGATCAACAAAAACACGACCAGCATCGGCGCGAACAACCACAATACACTTCGTGTGAGTGCGCCCAACGCCAACCAAACACCCAACAACGCCGAGTTGCCCAGGCTCCCGCTTCCCAGATAACGCTGCATCGACCTACATGCCAGACAAACAAAGACGGCAAAGAGAATCTCCGTCAGAAGAAGATTGGCGAAGACGATCAGGGAGGGGTACACCAACGCGACCGACGAGGCCCAACGTGCCGTGCAGGGTGAGTAGAGGTCCCGGGCCATCCGGTACACCAGCACCACGATCCATAGACCCAGCAATGTCTGAACGACTCGCACGGCCTGGAAGTTCTCCGATCCAAAGACCGAGTAAACCCCCGCGAGGAAAGCAGGGTAGAGTGGCGGTCGCATCGAAGACAAGCAACCCGTCGAATCGCCGAACTCCTGCCTCTCCAGCAGGCTGACGGCCAACATGTTGTAGTGTTGGGCGTCCTGGATGTAGATTGGTTCCCCCACGAAGCACCAGAGCATCCACACCCGCGCGGCCAACCCCACCACCAGCGCGACCCAGAACACATATCGGCTCGAGGAGACGCCTTTATCGGCGGTGTCTGTCGCACATCCTGCAATCATGGCCCCCCTCCCGGCCCTATCTTCCAAAGCGCTTGCACCGACGAAGGCTCGACATTGAACCACTTATAGAGGACTGGAATCTCGATGAACATCAGGGCGAGAAACACGACCAGACACACGACTGAATAGGCCATTAGCCCTCGCTCTTTGTAGAGTCTTTCCGGCGCTTGCGCCGCGCTCCCATCGGAAAGCGCCAAGCGATAGTAGAGACTGAAGAACCCCGCGATCAGCGGGATGCACAATATCAGTTCGAGGTGATATCGGATGATGAACATGCCTAGGAAAAGGGCCGCCGCCGTCGAATAGAAGGCCATGCTCACCAGCAGCCGGTTTTCGTCGTAGTGACGGAACGACGCGCGATAGGCGGCCGCGCGCTGGGGATCAGCGATCGATCGGTACTCGGCGAAACGCTTGCTGGCCATCAGGAACGCGCCGATCATCCAGTAGGACACGACCAGTGTCACGGGCGGGATCGTCGCGGCTGTTACGACAAACCAGCCTAGCGCCAGCCGGATCGGATTGTTGATCGATTCAACCAGAACGTCGGCGTAGGGTAGTTCCTTCGCGCGAATCGGTCGGACATTGTATACGAGCCCCATCACCCAGAGCAGCACGGCCATGGCGACGAACGCTCCGTTGAGCAACGCTGCCAGCACCGCGCCCGCCACGGCCAGTATAATCCACTCCAAGTAGGCCAGCCAGACATTGACTCGCCCGGAAGGGATCGGCCGGTTGCACTTCTCTGGATGGTTCCGATCGGTCGGCGCGTCGAGAATCTCGTTGAGCACGTAGTTGCTCGACGCCATCAGGCACGTTGCCAGGAAAGCAACGAAGCATCGCGCCATATCCGTTATGCCCAACGGCGCGGCATGATAGAAGCACGCCAGAACAATCCCGATGATCATGAAGACGTTTTTGAACCAGTGATCCGGTCGGGCAATGGCGACATAGCCGACCACAACGGATTTCCCGCGTCCATCGGCAGGTTTCTCGCCTGTTCGAACGTCTTCTTTCAATGAGGCGCCAGCCCCATCATCTGAGAAGCCCGCGTGTTGTTTTCTTCGTTCGCGTTGTCGCAATGCGTCGCTCATTCGTTGTCCCTATACCCTCTTAGCAGTCCGTCCACCGTTTCTTCGCAAGACACGCCAACTTATTCAATGTTGTTGGACGGAAGAGACTCAACAACACGCGGACCGCGCCCGTCGGTGTCCGCAACTGTCTTCCGACCCGCCATTTTTGCCCAAGGAACTTGGCCGGCATCCCATACTCGTACTGTCCAACAGGGATTGCCGCCGGCATGACGTCGCCATATCGCAAGAACGCTTCGGTCGTCGCTTCCTTCATCACAACCGCCAGTGCCCGCGCTGCGCAACGTGTCTCGAATCCCATCAGGTCCGACCAGGCCCGTTCCGAGAGCGCATCCGCCCGCGACAACATCTCCGACGCCACGGACGTTTCCGCGTGTCGGGCAGCCAACCGCAGAACATTTGCCTTGCGGAATTCCTGCGCTGCCCAAGCCTCGGTCGGATACTCCAACTCCTCGGGCTGATCAAGATAGGGACGCTCGTGCTGGGCCATCCAGGTCGCGAAGTGCAACAGGCTCTCACGGCCGTAGGCATACGCTTCGTCCAAGACGCCCAGGTCAGCACGAATATCGAGAAATCGGGCAACCGCCGAAAGGAACATTGTGTACGACCAGTTCTTTTCCGCGTCAAGGAGACGTAACGCAGCAATATCGTCATCCGGATGGATACAGCGGCGAATCAATGATATGGCCTTGTCCAGATAGCGCTGGTTCGCGCCGAGCAACCACGCATCGAGCAACACATGGATCGAATTGGCTGCCCCGCGCGCCGGCCCGGCGCTGCCATCGTGTCCCTTCAGACTGGCCGCTCCTGTCGGACCGTCGTCGACGAGTCCCAATACGGTTTCCGCCCCGGCGTCCATTCGCAGCACCCACTCGGCCAACTCGAAGACCGCTTCCCGAGCGTCCGGATCTCCGGTTAGATAGTGGTAATGCAACAATCCGGAGGCAAAGTTGTGCTCGCTCCCCGGCCCGCCGCCATAAGAGCGCCCGTCGCGAGGCATATTCTGCTTTGTGTACGTGCGATGCGTCGAGGTGGCTGCGTCGAGGTAGTGGTCCGTGAACCAGAACAACCCGCCGCTGTAGGCCGCCTTGTCGCGCCGCGTGTGGTAGATGTCGATGTCCATCACATGCCGGGCCAACGGATCGAACAGTTCGAACCAGCGGGGATCGCCCGTGCGCATCATCTGGCGGATCGCTCCGTCGACGACGTCGAACTGGTTGTTGTAGTGCGAGATGACCGGCTTGGGGCCTTCATAGTAGACGTCCTCGTGGTCCGCCCAGATGTCCCCGAAGTTGCGCCACCCGTACTCGTCGATCGCTTCCCGTTTGGCAAGAAATCCCTTCGGCCCGTCGAGCGCCTCGTCCATCAACGTGTCAAATCGCTCGTCCGAGGCGACCGCGGCCGGCAGCAGATGCAGCACGGCCCCGGCGGCGGCATAGTGCTCGGGCGTCGTCAGCGCGACGGCGGGCTGATCGGCCCAGGCGAGCGGATCGGCGCCCGCTTCGTTGCCAGTCTCGAAACTGAACCATACCGTGTGGGTTTTTCTCTCGCCGCCTTGCAGTTCGTGCAGGTCGTCCCACTGGCGGGGAAAAAGCCCCAGCCGAAGGCTCGTGTCGTCGGCTTCGATCGCCTTGGGAAACTGCTGCCAAAACTCCGGCACCGCCACACAAAGCGACGTCCGCTCATCCTGCCACCGAACCACCGGGCTGGCTCGACCGCCCGTGCTCTCCTGGCCGGGAGCTTGAACCCGATAGCCCTGGAATCGGCACGGAACGCGGCCCTCGCGGTTCACATGGTTGCGGCTTTGCCAGTTCTCGCCGCCGCTGGAATCCTGATAGATCTCCAGCGGGCCGCCCTCCAGCCGGGTGAAATCCTGGCCCGGTTCACAACGCCAAGACACCGCTCCACCCGAAGGCAATCCCATGATCAGCGAAAGTTCTTCGAACAGACGAGACTCGGGATCACCCAAGTCCCAGAGTCCGCCCTGGTGTCGGGCACGGTTGGGATTGTGGACGGCCAGTCGCAACCGCACCAGGCCAGTGCCGTTGAAGAAGGACAACCTTGCCCGGAAACGCAGGCCCTTACCACGCGCGAATCGTCCCGACACACAAACGGTTGCGCGCACCGGCCCGGTTGTCTCGACTTCCACGTTCCGGATCGACGGCGTCAGGGCTCTTCCCCGCGAATCGACCAATCGCGTCCGGCAGAACGGGGCATCGCCCAACACTCGGCCGCCCAACCAGACGCGATTCAGGGGCGTTCCCTCGCTTCGCCCTATCTCATATCGGGCAACGCCCGTGTCAATCGAAACGACGTTGCCCGATTCGTCCACCCGCGCGCCAGGCAGCCGGCGATTTGCACCGTCATCCCGCGGGAACGACAGATTCGCCTCCGTGACACCCGGCGAAAGCTCCGGGGCCAGGAAATCCAACAGCAGCCATCGCACGCTGCCGTCAGCCCAACGAGCAAGCGGCGTCGCCTGCACGACGATCCCACAGCCTCCAGCGTCGGTCAGAACCGGCGTCCCCGGCTCGCGCAAGCTCCCCTTGGCCAGCGGAATGCCGACGCTAATCGGTTGCCGCCCTTGCGCGACGTGAATCGGACTGTGCAAAAGCAGGGGAATCGACACCCGATGGAACTCGCGGTCCGAAATTCGCTCCTCCAGACGTGTTTTTGCATGCACGTCGCTGATGCCTTCCGATTGCTTCATGCGTTGCCGTTCTCCGGACGGGGCGCGACAGGTTTTTCAGCCCCGCCTGTCGATCCCGTATACTCCTCGGCCCAACGCGCCAAGACCAAGACGGCCCAGAGCACCGCGCCGTGGCGACCGGTCCTGGCCCGATGGGCCCGAGCGAGCCGTCGCGCGACCGCTTGATCGATCAGACCCGCCACCGGGCTGTTCGGCCCGAGCACCGCCGAGTCGAACACGTCGCGCAGCGGACCGCGGAGCCAGGCGTCGACCGGGATTTCAAAGCCCTGTTTCGCCCGGCGAGCCAGCCCCTGGGGCAAGCGGTCCTCGTATAGCCGCTTCAAGAGCCATTTGGTTTGGCCCTGGCGGATTTTGTACTCCGACGGAACGGTCGCGGCCAGTTCGAGCAACTCGTGGTCGACCAGCGGAGGGCGGACTTCGAGCCCGCACGACATGCTCGCCCGATCGACCTTCACGAGAAAGTCGTCCGGCAGGATCGTGTTGACGTCGGCCGCGATCATGCCGGCCAACGGGTCGTCGTCCGGCGCGGCGGCGAAGTGGTCGCGAATGGATCGCTCCGGCCAAGCCCCGTTCAGTTGCGCCGCCACGTCGGCCGAGAGCAGCCGGCGCCGCTGGGGCAACCGACACATGGAGAGCGTGTTGCCGTAGGCTTCCGGTGCGTCAAGTGACAGGTTCGTCAGCAACGTTTTGGCGCGTAGGACTCGCGGCAACCAGTCGGCTTTCGGCCAGACACGCGCCAGCGGTCCCAGGCCCGCGCGGCGGAACCACCGAGGCAGCCGCCCTCGCAGCCGCGCCTCGCCCAAATCATGAGCGTAACGCCGATACCCACCAAACGCCTCGTCGCCCCCGTCGCCCGAGATCACGACCTTGACGTGCTCCTGCGCCAACCGCGAAACGTGCATCGTCGGGATAGCCGACGAATCGGCGAACGGTTCGTCGTAGTAGCGAACCAGATCGTCGAGGCTCTGGACCGCCTCGGGCGTGACGATCGCCTCGTGATGCACGGTCCCGAAATGCTCGGCGACTTGGCGGGCGTAAGGCAACTCGCTAAACGCCTCCTCGCGAAATCCG
>JAFGFF010000469.1 GCA_016931075.1 Pirellulales bacterium
AGCAGGGCGCTTTGCGTCCGGGGCGTGGTGCGGTTGATCTCGTCGGCCAGGAGGATGTTGGCAAACACCGGCCCGGGCTCGAACGTGAACTCGCCCGTCTTGGGGTGATAGATGCTTCCGCCGGTAATGTCGGCCGGCAACAAGTCGGGCGTGAACTGCACCCGGTGAAAGCTGCCCGAGACGCTCCTGGCCATCGCCTTGCCCAAGAGGGTCTTGCCCACGCCGGGCACGTCCTCGAGCAAAACGTGCTCGCCGGCCAGCAAAGCCACGACGCACCGCTCGACGGCCTGACTCTTACCGAGCACCACCTTCGAGACATTGGCCTGAAGTTGTTCGATCAGCAATTGCGGGTCGTGGGACATGCGCGGTCTCTTAAAAGGACGAGAGCTATCTTCCACAAAAGCACTGTCAGCACATTTTCCGTATCGGGTGCCATGCTCCACGCTTGCGTGGGCATGTTTTTGCGGTTTCTCGAAGTCCTACATGCCCACGCAAGCGTGGAGCATGGCACCCTGCCTCTTTCCCAACAGGCTGCTATGGCCCATCGTAACGTGGAAGCGGCATTCCGACCAGACCTGCCGGGGGGAGTAGCGGGCGGAACCGGCCCGGCGGGGCGCTTGCCCCGGGTCGGGGGTAGGCGATAGACTGAGGGGTGTAGGGAGGTGCCCGATGCAGTGCGACGCGGGGTTTCTCGCGGACCAAACTGGACATCGGGCCGGCACAGCGTCGGGGATCGGGAACAGAGAACCCGCCATGGCCGTCACCCACCAAGATTCGCACGTAGATCTGCCCGTCGAGAAACCGACGATCTGGCTCGACGGCGACGTGTTGGCATGTGCGTGCCCCGAGTGCGGCGCGCCGATGTCGATTCGTCTCTGGCTGATGCTGGCCGACTGCTTCCGGTGCGGGACGAGTCTCGAGCTGACCGAAGAGCAGGAACGCGAAGCCCAGCGGCTACTCGAAACACGACAATTACAACGCGAAACGGCCACGCGGGAAGCTTCCGAGGCGATCCGTCCCACCGCGCTGCGTCCACCCAAGCCAGCGGCGCCGGTTCCCGTTGTTGCCCCGCCACTCCCGGTTCCAGCAGCCGCGCCCATGCCGCCGCGCCGGCAATTGGCGGCCTACTCGCCGCGCGGGTTTCGGGGCGCCAAGGGGCGCCGCCGGTCGAGGCTCGACTGGGCCAAGCTGGCGCCAGCCTGGCTGATCAGCCTATTGGTTCATCTGATCGGCATCTTGCTGTTGGGACTGTGGATGATCGAACCGCCCCAGCGGCCGTTGGCCATCTTCCTTTCGACGGCGGTGGCCTATCAGGACCTGGAAGGTCAGGAGGGCGAACTCGAACGGCTCGATCAGGACGCCGTTGAGTTCGAAACACCCGGCTCGGTCGAACACGAACTGCCCAAGTCGGACGAACGGGGCACGGTCGACGACCTGCTGCCCCTGGCCGAGATGGTCGACATCCGCGACCCGTTCGGCAACCAGCCCGACCTGAACGCCGAAGAGGCCCTGCCCACGCCGGCCGGGACCGTGGGCAATATGTTCCAGGGCCGCGATCCGTCGGTTCGAGCCAACCTGGTCTATCGCGACGGCGGGACGTCGTTCACCGAGGCGGCCGTCACCCGAGGGCTGGTCTGGATCAGCCGGCACCAATTCTCCGACGGCCGGTGGAGCTTGCACCGTTTTCAGGAAGCGCCTGGTTGTCAGGGACAGTGCGACGGGCAGGGCCTGGTCGAAAGCGACGTAGCCGCCACGGCGTTGGCTCTGCTGCCGATGCTCGGAGCCGGTCAGACGCACAAACAGGGCAAGTACACCGACACCGTCACGGCCGGACTGCGGTGGCTCGTCTCGCGGCAGTATTCCGACGGCGATCTCCGCGATCCGGCCGGCCGGATGTACGCCCAGGGACTGGCGACCATCGTCCTGTGCGAAGCTTACGGCCTGACCCGGGACGAACAACTCCGCGAGCCGGCCCAAAAGGCGCTCGACTTCATCATGCGCAACGAGCACCGCGACGGCGGCTGGCGCTACGAGCCGGGCCAGCCGGCCGACACGAGCGTCGTCGGTTGGCAGTTGATGGCCCTGCGAAGCGGCGGCATGGCCGGCTTGAACGTGCCGTCGACCGCGTTCGCCGGCACCGACGCCTATTTGAATCGGGCCCAGGCCGCCTCGGACGGCAGCCTCTACGCCTATCTGCCCGGCCATGGCCCCACGCCGACCATGACGGCCGAAGCGCTTTTGTGCCGTCAGTACCTGGGCTGGCCCAAGGACCGCGCCGGCATGACCGGCGGGGTACGATACCTGATGAAAAACCTCCCGCAGCCCCGCAACACCGACATCTACTATTGGTACTACGGCTCGCAAGTGCTACACCACCTGGGCGGACGACAGTGGAAACGGTGGAACGACCGGATGCGCGTCCTGCTGACCAACATGCAGGCGAAGTCGGGTCACCAGGCGGGCAGTTGGGATCCGCGGGGCAAGTTCGCCCGATCCGGCGGCCGGCTCTATATGACCAGCCTGGCCATCTGCACCCTGGAGGTCTACTACCGCCACCTGCCTCTCTATCGCGACGAAGCCGTTGGCCAGGCCCAGGCCACCCCGGCCAAAATCGTCGACTTGGCGAGCGAGTAGGTCGATGCCGGTGCCACCCTGCCAGTCCGACAACGATCGAGCTCTCTTTTCAGCGAATACGGCTCTCCGAAAACACCCCGCCGCGGACGGGTATTGCTGACAGGGCTCGTTGCTTGCCGATGGGCGTGTCGCAAAATGCAGGTAGAGTGTCGCTAATGGCTGTTTGCGCCAAGCTTTCCCGGTTTAGCATGGAGGGAGGAAGAGATGACGAGGTACGCGAGCCTGAGCTGCCGGCACCGGGGGGCACGCCCGGGAAGACGACTGACGCGATTGAGCTAGTTGCTTCCCGGGCGTTTGTGTCTACGAGGAGCCCGTTTGACACGATGACCAATCCGTTTCTAGGTATTGTTCTGCACGCCATCGGCGGGCTGGCGGCCGCCAGCTTCTACTTGCCTTTCAAGGGCGTGCGGAAGTGGTCGTGGGAGAGCTACTGGCTCGTCGGCGGGTTCTTCAGTTGGATCATCGCTCCATGGATCGTCGGGCTGTTGACCGTGCCCGAGTTGTGGGAAGTTCTGAAAGCGGCCCCGACCAAAAACCTTCTCCAGTGCTACCTGTTCGGCGCGTTGTGGGGCATCGGCGGGCTGACGTTTGGACTGTCGGTCCGCTACCTGGGCATGTCGCTAGGCTACGCCCTTGCGCTGGGATTCTGCGCGGCGTTTGGCACACTCGTTCCGCCGTTAGTCGCACGTGAGTTAGGCGAGATCGTCAGCTCCACGGCTGGGCTGGTCACGCTGGGAGGCATTGCCATCTGCCTGGTCGGCATCGCGATCTGCGGTTGGGCCGGCGTGGCCAAGGAACGCAAGCTGGCCCAGGAGGGGCAGGAAGAAACCATCCGGGAGTTCAGCCTCCTGAAGGGTTTCGCGGTTGCCGTGTTCGCCGGCATTCTCAGTGGCTGCATGGCGTTGGGAATCAAGAGCGGAAAGCCGATTGCCGCCATTGCCGTCGATCTTGACACCCCCAAGCTCTGGGAAAACTCTCCCGTTTTCATCGTCATCCTGGCCGGCGGATTCACGGTCAACTTGATCTGGTGCCTTGTGCTCAACTGGCGGAACCGGTCGGCCGGCGATTACATCAACCGGGGGCGGCTCTCCAGCGTGGTATTTGCGGCCAACTACCTCCTGTCGGCAACGGCCGGCGTGACGTGGTATCTCCAATTCATGTTCTACGGCATGGGAACGACGAAGTTGGGCAAGGACTACGACTTCTCAAGCTGGTCGATCCACATGGCGTTCATCATCGTCTTCAGCAACCTCTGGGGTTTGGCGCTGCGCGAGTGGCGAGGCGCCGGGCGCAGGGCGGTGAATAGGATACTCACGGGCCTTGTGGTGCTCATCCTCTCGACGATCGTCATCGGAGGAGGAAACTTCCTCAAGGAAAAAGAGAAGAAGAAACAAGAACTGTCGGAGCCCCCGGTTTCGACCCAACAGACGACCCCCGTCGATCCGGGCACATCGCCCCCGGTCGACGCCGGCGGGGGCGCCTAGACACCGCGCCGGGGCGGACGCACGCCTCGGCGCGCGGGAGATGATGTGGAACCGCCGATTCGGCGACGACGCATGGAACGATCATAGGAGCATCCGCCCGAAGGCGGGATTACGAAGATGGCTGTTGATACGACGAACAGATCGGAGACGATGACTTCACGCGAGCGCGTCCTGGCGGCGATCCATCACCAGACGCCCGACCGGGTCCCGATTGATTTGGGCGGGAACCAGACGGGCATCCACAAGTTCGCCTACCAGGCGCTGTTGGATCATCTCGGCATGGACGGGCAGATCGAGATCATGGACGCGGTCCAGCAACTGGCCCGGCCCAGCGAAGAGGTCCTCGAGCGGCTTCGCGTCGACACCCGCTACATTGCCGCCGGCCCGCCCGACGCATTCGACGGGACCATCCGCGTGAACCGGCGCGGCAATCGCGTCTGGCACGACCTGACCGACGAGTTCGGCGTCGTCTGGTCCATGCCCGACGACCAGCAGCTCTACATGGATGTTTCGCACCACCCCCTGGCTGAGGCGACGATCGAAGAACTGGCCGACTATCCGTTCCCCAAGGGCGACGATCCGACGCGTTTTACCGGCCTGCGCGACAAAGCGCGGCGGATCCGCAACGAAACACCCTACGCCGTGGTCAGCGGGATCTGTGGCGTCATCTACGAGACCTGTTGGTATCTTCGTGGGCTCGAAGCGTGGTACGTCGACCTGGTTACCCAGCCCGAGTTCTGCGAAGCGCTTTTGGATCGCGTCGCGACCTACTGGAAAGACTGGTTCCGCCTGTTTCTGGACGAGGTGGGCGATCTGGTCGACGTGATCATGGTCGGCGACGACCTGGCCGGGCAGAACGGCCCGCTGTTCCGGCCCGCCGTCTATCGCCAGATCGTCAAACCATTTCAGAAGGACGTGATGCAATACGTCCGCTCGCGGACCAAGGCCAAGCTCTGGTATCACACGTGCGGTGCGTGCCAGGAGTACATCCCCGACCTGCTGGACAACGGCATCAACATCCTCAACCCGGTGCAAATCAGCGCCGAGCAGATGGACCCGGCCGAATTGAAGGAGAAGTGGGGCGATGAAATGGTCTTCTGGGGCGGGGGGATCGACGCCCAACACGTCCTGCCCGTCGCCACGCCCGAGGTCGTCCGCGAGCACGTCCGCCGCCACCTCGAACTGCTCAAGCCGGGCGGCGGGTACGTGTTCAACAACGTTCACAACATTCAGGCGGGCGTGCCCCCCGAAAACGTTGTCGCCATGTACGACGCAGCCTACGAATTCGGCGTCTACGAGTGACGTGTCTCCCACTTCGCGGTGGAATGTCTTAGAGGGGACTCTCCCCCCCACCTTTACACCATTGGGCAATTGGGGTATTGGTGTTTGGCGGCCAGACACCACACCCTTTGCCCCGGAGATTGAAGGTGGCCCGAAGTTCGAAAAGCGTTTATCTGGGCGTTGACGTCGGCGGAACGAAGATTCAAGCGGCCCTGGTCGAGGCGTCGGGCCGCGTGATCCAACGGCGCAAGTGCCGCACGCCCCGCGAGGGCGGCACGGAACCGGTGCTCGAGGCCATCCAAAAGACCATCGCCGAGGTGCTGGCGCGCGATTCTCGCCCGGACCCAGAAAAAACGCCCCCGGTGGCGCTGGGGCTGGCCATCCCCGGCGTGGTCGATCCGGACAAGGGGCTGGTCGTCGTCGCGCCGAACATGAACCTGGTCAATGCCAAGATCGGCCCGATGCTCGAGAAGAAGCTCGACATGCCCGTCGCCCTGGGCAACGACGCCAACCTCGGTATCCTCGGCGAGAAATGGCTGGGTGTTGCCCGAAAGGCCGTCAGCGCCCTGGGCATCTTCGTCGGCACGGGCATCGGCGGCGGGTTCATCCAGAAGACCCAGGTCTGGCGCGGCGCCCGAGAATCGGCCGGCGAGATCGGCCACATGATCATGCAGATCGACGGCCCACTGTGTGGGTGCGGCAACCGCGGATGTTTGGAGGCCCTGGCCAGCCGAACGGCCATTCAACGGGCCATCCGCGAGGGCCTGGCCGCCGGACGTCCCAGCATCGTGCCCGAACTGGCCGGTGACGATCTGAGTGTGATTCGAAGCGGCGTGCTGCGTCGAGCGCTCGAAGCGGGCGACGAGTTGGTCACCGAGGTCATCCAGCACGCGGCCGAAGTGCTCGGCCATGCGTGCCTGACCGTTCGCCATCTCATGGACCCTGAAATCATCGTCCTTGGCGGCGGCGTGATCGAGGCGTGCAGCCAGTACATCATGCCGATCATCGAGCGGATCGTCGCCGACGATCGACTCGCCGGCGCCCGGGAGTCGAAGGGCGTGTTCGTCTCGGCCCTGGGCGACGACGCGGTCGTGCTGGGCGCGGTGGCCCTGGCCCGGGCCGCCGTGGGCGAAAATCCCTTCAAACACCGAAATGCCCTCGGAACCGGCTATCCGGAGATCGTGCCGCTCCGCTCGGGCCGGCACCAGATCGGCGACAAGGAAGTCCGACGCGACTACCTCTTGAACGTCGCCGGCAAAGTCAAAACGCTCAAGACGCCGCTGACCGGCTCGGCCAAGGAAGGACGTTTGGCGATCGACACGTCCCATCTCACACGCCTGTGCCGGGGGGGACCGGAAATCGTCTTCCTGGGCACGGGCAAAGCAACAGGCCTCGAATTGCACGACGAGGCGGCCGCCTACCTGCTCCGCCGCGCGATCCGCTGCCGTCTGCTGCCCACCGATGAAGCTGTCAAGGCCTACAACAAATCAAATCGCCGCAAGGCCGCACTGATCGACCTCGATCTGCCGATCAAAGAAGAGCCGGAGAAATCACTTACCGGTTAAGTATCGAAAGGGCGCCATGCTCCACGCTTGCGTGGGCATGTTGGCAAGGGCGTTTCAATCTCATGCCCATCCGCCGCCAAGGCGGACGTCTGGGCATGGCACCCAGCTAGGCGGTTTTGCGAACGCCAAGCAGCGTTCGCACTGCCTCGGGCATGGCCAAGCCAACAACGGACGGGTCGTCACGCAGGGCGTCGACCACCTGGTCAAGCTGTTCAGCCGGTCCCAAAGCCAGGTCGAGAAAGAGCCACTTCTGGCCGCCGAACTGGCATCCGCCCCCGCCGGCGCCGCCGAGCCACTCCTGGCGGATCTGATAGCCGGCCGACTTCGCCACGGCCAATGTCGCTTCCAATTGTTCGACCGTGTGCATTCCCAAACCCTCCAAACTTCCGTGTTTGTTGGCCGGCGATGCTCAAACGAGCCGGGCGGCGGATTATATTCCCTTGTGTTTGAGTTGCCCAGGCCGATCCGACGATAGATCAATAACGGCTAACTGCTTGCCTGAAGCCAAGTTAAGAAGCGTCGACCCGGAAAGACAGCCAGAAAACCACCGTCCAGGCAAGAGGGTGAATCTGGCCGGCCGCTTCGGATTCGGATGACCAGGCAACCGTCAGACCGCCTTGCCAGAAGTCCCAAAGGAGTTTCCAGCGTCATGGATGGTGCGTCGCACGAGGCAAATCTTCAAGAGCAAGTAGACATCCTCAAGCAGCAGTTGGCCCAAGCCCAAAAGCTCACGGCCCTGGGCGAGCTGGTCAGCACGACGACGCACGAGTTTAACAACATCCTGATGACGATCATCAACTACGCCAAGCTCGGCTTGCGTCATCGGGACAATGCCACGCGGGAAAAGGCGTTCGACAAGATCCTGGCGGCCAGCAACCGCGCGGCCAAGATCACCAACGGCGTGTTGGGGATCGCCCGAAACCGGAGCGACGAGCGCGAGCCTGTCGACCTGGTCCAACTGCTCGACGACACGCTCGTTCTGCTCGAGCGCGAGATGAACAAGTATCGCATCCGGATCGACAAGCGATTCGAGCCCGTCCCGCCGGCCCTGGTCAACGGCAATCAGATCCAGCAGGTCCTCTTGAACCTGTTGATCAACGCCCGGCAGGCGATGCCCAACGGCGGCCGCCTCGCCCTGAAGCTCTCGCCCAGCGCCGACGACGGGATGATCGAGTTGGTCGTGCGGGACTACGGCTCGGGCATCCCGGCCGACAAGCTGCCGCGGATTTTCGATCCGTTTTTCAGCACGAAAAAAGGCCCCGACGCCAGCGGCAAGGGCGGCACCGGGCTGGGGCTCTCGATGTGCCGCGACATCATCGAATCGCATCACGGCCGGATTCGCGTCGACAGCTCGCCTGGCAAGGGAACGGCTTTCACGCTGAAGCTGCCCGCCGCGCCCCAATCGGCCCCCATCGCTCCGCCGATTTCCGCCCCGGCCATCTCGAATACGCAGACGCCCGTCACCGGGTAGCCACGGGAACAGTGCCGGTTCGGGAGAGAAGTTGGCCGAGGATGCGGCTTTCGAGTGCCGCGTCGCGTCCCATCGGGATCCAACCCTGGGCCGTGCCCGACTCGGTCACCGGGTTGACCACCCGCGTCAGGGAACCGTCGTAGCGGAACGTGGCGTCGCCGGCGTCGGCCCGGACGGGCCGGGGCAAGTCTTCCAGCTCTTTGTAGACGGACACGTCGACCCAATAGCCGGCTCGGCCTTGCTCGGCCGGCGTCACCCGGACCAGGGCCCAACGCCGGATCGACTGGACCGTGCTCTCCAACCGCTGGTCCATGTTGGCCGAGTCGTGACGCCACGGCTCGAAGATCGTCGCGCCCGTGTCGGGGAACGTGACCAGTTCGCCGTCCGTGGCGATCCCCTCGACCAGCCGGATCGGTTCCTCGCTTCGCACCTGGAAGTAGTCATCGACCACGTCGACAACCGTCTCCCAGACGCACTCCGGTTGGCCCGGCGGAATGAGCACCGGCCCACACACGGTCGGCGGCGCCCCTGCCACGCCCGGCGGCGCGTAATACCGCGGCGCGCAGCCCGGTCCAATCAAGACCATCAGGCCGACTGCGATATGAAGCCTCTTGGCAAGACCTTCCATGGGCAACGCCGTCTCAGGATCCCGGATTCACACAAGCGGCGAAGTGTCCCAGGAAAGGCCGGGTGATGCAAGGGGGATTGGGGAACGAGCGGGGGACGTGGTTCTGTCGCGTGATCGGAATCCGAGCGGGGGACGTAAGTCCCCTGTTCTGTTGCGGGGTTCTGCTAGGGATCGGGGCCCAAACGCGCGACAGAACAGGGGGCTAACGCCCCCCGCTCGGTTCCAATCCCCAATCCCCAATCCCCAATCCCCAATCCCCAATCCCC
>JAFGFF010000470.1 GCA_016931075.1 Pirellulales bacterium
ACGGTCGACGACCGCCCCTATCTGCAGCCGATCGACGACCTGGAGACGACGGCCGACACGCCGGTCACATTCACCATTCCCGGCGTCGACGTCGAGGGAGACGCCATCCAGTATTCCGGCACGGTGGTCTCGGACAGCGGGACGCTCGGGCTGACCGGCGACCCGACGACCGGCGTGGCCACGGTGACGCCCTTGGCCGGGCCGGGTGTGTACGCCATCAGCGTCACGGTGACGGGCGACTCGGGGAGCGATTCGCAGATCGTGCCCGTCCTGGTTCGCCCTACCGCCCCGACCAACCTCGATCTGGCCACCAGCAGCGACACGGGCGCCAGTTCGACCGATAGCCTGACCAACCTGAACAACACCAGCGGCAAGGAACTCTCGATCTGGGTCAGCGGCCTTACCGTCGGGGCTGAAGTTATGTTGTACGCCGACGGCCAGTTGATCGGCCAGCTCACGGCCACGAGCACCACCGCCCTGATTGTCACCAACGGCGCCGTCACCCTGGCCGACGGCGAGCACGTCATCACGGCCGTGCAGACGCTGCCCAACCAGTCGATCGATTACGGGAACCGTGACGAGACAGTCGACCTGGTGAGCCCGACGTCGGCCGCCCTGATTATCACGGTCGACACGACGAAGCCCCAGATCACGTCGACGTCCGTCGGCGACGCCTTGGCCGGTGTTCAATACGTCTACGACGTCGAGTCGGACGTTGAAGCAGCCGGCGAGGCCCACTATGAGTTGTCCGTCGCCCCGCCCGGCATGTTGATCAACAGCCAGACCGGCAAGATTACCTGGACGCCTCAGGCTTCGCACGGCATTTCGCAGAACGTGGTCGTGGTCGTCGAGGACGAGGCGGGCAACCACGCCCAGCAGACGTTCCTGATCGAGATCAACCAGGCCCCCGTGATTTGGGCGATCGACAATCAGCTCGTAACCGAGCTCGATACGCTCACGGTCGAAGTGGTCGCTCAAGAAGACAACGGCGATCTTCCCATCACGTTCAGTCTGGCGGCCGGCGCGCCTGAAGGCGCGGCGATCGACGCCCAGACGGGGTTGTTCACCTGGACGCCGACCGAGGCCCAAGGGCCGGGCGCGTACGACATCACGGTCGTGGCCACCGATTCGGCCGGCGCCGTCGCCCACAAAAAATTCCGCGTCACCGTGACCGAGGAAAACCTCGTCCCGGTGCTCGATCCGATCGCCGACGCCACGACCGCCGAAGGGCAACTCCTCCAGATCGACGTCACGGCCACTGATCCCGACCTGCCGGCCAACACGATCCAGTACGGGTTGGGATCCGGGGCGCCGGCCGGCGCGGCGATCGACCCGACCACGGGCCGATTCACCTGGACGCCTGGTGAATCGTTCGGCGGCCAGACGGTTCCGATCGTGGTCCGCGTGACCGACTCGGCTGGCGCGACCGATGAAAAGACGTTCCATATCACCGTGACCGAAGTGGACGACCCGCCCGTCTTCACGCCGATCAACGCCGAGCTGACCGTCCTGCCCGGCGGAACGCTTCGGGTGCAGGTCGAGGCGTTCGATCCCGATGTTCCAACCAATCCGGTCCGTTACGCCCTCGAGCCTGGTGCTCCGGAGGGAGTCACGCTCGATCCGGTCACCGGCCTGCTCATCTGGGAAGTGCCAAATGATTTTCCGATGGGGACGGTCGACGTGGCGGTTCGGGCCACGGAGATGCTGGACGACCAGACCCCGGGCCTCGAGACGGTCGGCGCCCTTCGGGTTCAGGTGATCAATCCGGCCGCGTTCCTGTTGGACCAGACGCTGGCCCTTTCCGGTCGGACCGCGTTCGGTCGGCAGGTGGCTCGCGAGGCGGTCGAGGCCCTGCTTCTGCAGACGCGTGAGCCCCGGGTCCGGTTCGTGTCGGCGCCGGTGACTCCGCCCCCGGCCAGCGATCCGCTGGGCTTCCAGATCGCCAGCAACCTCCGCGGCGAGGAACCGACCAAGCCGGCGAAGCACAAGAAAGACCAGTCGGACGCCAAGCCGACCGAAGACGAGTCGGTCGAACCGGCCAACTACGAAGAGACCGCTCCGACCGATTACCCGGCGCCCGACGATATGCCCGAATCGGCTGAAGCGATCCAGGAGTTGGCCCCGCCCGAGGTCCTGGACGCGACCCTCGAGATGCTGGCCGACGAGGCGGTCGCCGCGGCGTGCGAAGCGGTTGCCGACGAAGTGGCCGCTGGTTCTACAGGATGAACCGGCTCAGGTCGTCGTCCTGGGAGACCTTTTCGAGGCGCTGTTGGACATAGGCCGCGTTGACAACGACACGGCCCATCTTCATGTCGGGCGCTTCGAAGCTCACTTCTTCCAACAGGCGTTCGAGGATCGTGTAGAGCCGTCGGGCGCCGATGTTCTGGGTGGTCCGGTTGACGTTGTAGGCGTAGCCGGCCAGGGCCTCGACGGCGTCGTCCTCGAAGACCAGTTCGACGCTCTCTGTTTGAAGCAGGGCCTGGTACTGCTTGGTCAACGCGCCTTTCGGCTCGGTCAGGATCCGGACAAAATCGTCCTTGGTCAGGTCCTGCAGCTCGACGCGGATGGGGAAACGGCCCTGCAGCTCGGGCATCAGGTCGCTCGGTTTGGCCCGATGGAAGGCACCCGCGGCGATGAACAGGATATGGTCGGTCCGGACGTAGCCGTGCCGGGTCTGGACGGTGGTTCCCTCGACGATGGGCAAGAGGTCGCGTTGGACGCCCTGGCGCGAGACGTCGGCCCCGTGGGCGTGCTCGCTGGCGACGACCTTGTCGAGCTCGTCGACGAAGATGATGCCCGTGTTCTCGGCCAGCTCGATCGCCTTGGCGTGGACCTTGTCCTGGTTGATCAGGTTGTCGCATTCCTGTTCGAAGAGGAACGCCCGGGCTTCGGCCACGGTCATTTCGCGGCGGCTGGTCGTCTTGGGGAGGATCTTTTCGAACATCCCCTGCAGGTCCAGGTCCATCTGCTCCATGCCGATGCCGGTTAGCATCATCGGCGTGGCCTTCTGCTCGGTCATCAGCTCGACCTTGCGCTGCTCCATCTCGCCGGCGGCCAGCATGGCCCGGATCTTCTCGCGGTTGCGTTGGTAGCGCTCGGAAGAATCGGGACTTTCAGCCGAGGTGTCGAACGCGGGCGGGGGCGGGATCAGCAGGTCGACCAGCCGGTCGTCGACCCGGCGGCGGGCCTCGTCCTCGACGTTGCTCCGCTCCTGCTCGCGGACCAGGGCGATCGCGGCGTCGAGCAGCTCGCGGATCATGCTCTCGACGTCCCGGCCGTAGTAGCCCACCTCGGTGTA
>JAFGFF010000471.1 GCA_016931075.1 Pirellulales bacterium
GGCACACGGTCCATCGAGAAGAAAACAACCATCAGCGTCTGGTTCGCATCACGCTGAAGACCCATGCCAAGGCCCTCCGCTTTGTGCCCGAGGCGACGTGGGGCGCTCCGGCGACGACGCTGTTCGCCTGGGACGTCGAGCCGTGCGGCGAGGGTTGCTCGCACGATCGTCTTTGATCGGGAGAGGATCGGCTCGGATCAATTTTGTTCCCCGTTGAATCCGGGGCCGATGCTGTCGTCGAACAGGTCGATGAACACCTTCATGCTCCGGTCGGACTGGCGTTCGATGAACTCGTAGGCCGCGGCGTAGTCCTCGAAGCGAAAGTGCGCCGAATCCAGCGGACCGGTGGCGATTTTACCGGCGACGATCAGCTCGATTGCCCGCTGGTAGTCATTGCGGCGATACATGAGCGTTCCGAGGAGCGACAGTTCGCGGTCCTGGACCAGGCCGAGATCAACGCGTGGTTTTTCGGCGAAGACTCCCACGACGACAAGACGCCCTCCCTTGGCGATCGACCCGACGGCGGCGTCGACGGGCGCTTCGCAGCCGGTGCAGTCCCAGGCGACGTCGAAGCCGGACGAGCCGAACGCCCGAGCGGTCGCTTCCCAGAGCGTTTCGCGATCGGCGCGGGACGTGTGGGAGATCCCGCAGCGCCGGGCCACGTCGAGGCGAAAGTCGCTCAGATCGGTCACGAGCACGTCGGCGTCAGATGCTCGGGCGACCTGGGCAACCAGATTGCCGATGGGCCCCGCACCGAGTACGACGGCGTTTTGCCCGGCCACGTCACCGGCCCTGACTACCGCGTGAACGGCCACGGCCGCCGGCTCGACCAGGGCGCCCTGTTCGAAAGTGAAGTCCTCGGGCAGCGGAACCACCTTCTCGACCGCCGTGACAAACCATTGCTGGGCGCAGCCGGGCGCTTGGAAGCCTTGGACCTTCAGGTGGTCGCAGATGTGATAGTCCCCGCGCCGACACGGCTTACACTGCCCGGACATACGGCCTGGGAGACGCCGCCGCCAGCACGACCGAGGGTCTGGCCTTCCAGGGCTACCTTGACGCGATTCGCATTTCCGACGCGGCGCTGGATCCCGCGCAATTCAACCTTTACCCGCAGGCGCCGATTCCCGGAGACGCCGACAATAGCGGTACAGTCGACGAGTTGGACGCTCGGATCCTGGCCCATCACTGGCTGGCCAACGTAACTCCAGGAGACGTACTGCACGGCGATTTCAACGGGGATGGGCTGGTCGACGATCGCGATGCATCGATCTTGGCGGCCAACTGGACCGGCAGTGGAGGCGAGGGCGCCAACACATCCGTGCCTGAACCGTCAATACTTGCCCTATTGGCCGGGGCGCTAGTGTGTCTTCTGGCTCATCAGCTACGCAAGTGCTCTCTGTGACACACGGAACAGGACATCAGGACCAGATAGAAAACAGTATGTGCCTGACCTGGAATATTGCTTGCAACGTGCGGGGGCAGGCGAGGATAGCGAATATGCGCAATGACTACCGCGACGGATTCACGCTTGTCGAGTTGCTCGTCGTCATCGCCATCATCGGCATCCTGGTCGCCCTGTTGTTGCCGGCGGTCCAAGCGGCACGCGAGGCCGCGCGACGCCTCCAGTGCGTCAATAAATTGAAGCAGGCGACCCTCGCCCTGCAGATGTACGAGACCTCGTACAAGCAATATCCGCCCTCCTCGTGCGACCATTATTTTCATGGGATCTGGGTCCGCCTGGCGTCCTACATGGAGCAGGACGCGTTCGTCGACCGCTACCACTTCAACGAACGAGCCGATTCGGCGTACCACATCACGTTGACGACCGAGATGGGCCTCTCCGTCCTGTTGTGCCCGAGCTGCAATGCGACCCACTGCGCCTATGAGCCGCGCAAGACCTGCTGGACGACGCATTACTACGGAAACTCCGGGCCCATCAACGCCGGTCTGCACAGCGAGAGCGCCACGTACATCGGCTTCAACAACAACGGCGCCTACGGGAGCCAACACCCGGGCGGGACCAACATGAGCTTTTGCGACGGTTCGGTCACCTTCTTCTCAGAGGATATCGACCACGCGCTCTATCTGGGCATGGCCAGTCGCAACGCCGGGGAACTTGTCACCGTTCCCTGACTCGTGTGTCGACGCCTTTCGATCGAATTTGCCGAGCAGCCTCACGCCCCAACGTCGGCCGGCAGCGTTTCGATCCATACGGCGGCAAGCTCTCTTACCGGTCGGCCTTGCATCGTGGCGGCGGCCAGGATGGCGGCCCCGAGACTGGTCGGTTCGGCGCAGGCAGTGGCCACGACCGGGCATCTTAATGTGTTGGCCTTGATTTGCCGCCACAGTCTGCTTCTGGCCGCGCCGCCGACGCTACGAATGATCTCGGGTGTTGTACCACCGGTCAATTGACCAACTTGTTCGGCTAGGGCCTTGGCTACCGCTTCGAGAATGGCCCGTACTTCGTGGCCTCGGCCGTGACTTGGCTGCCGATCGACGAACATCTCGACCGGGGGAACCAGATGAGGCTTATCACACAGCCGCAATCCCTCCGCTCCGGCCGGCACGCGCGAGGCTGCCTCGACCAACTCCTCGAACGGCGGTCGGTCGGGCAGGCTGTTTCGATACCGCTCAAGGAGATTGGCCGAGACGTCGCCGAAGACCATGCGGAAGAAAACGTCCGGGGCGAACCCGGGCCCCTGAAAAATCGTGCCGTTGGGTTCCGGATCGAGCCGATTGGCGCATTGGATCGTGGCCAGGACGGTGCCGGTCGTTTCGGACAGGTCGCCGGGGGTGACGTTACCTGCCCCGATCGCGCCGGCGTATTGGTCGAGACACCCGAGCACCAGGCGGCACGTCGCCGGCACGCCCAACTCGGCCGCCGCCTCGGGCCGGATCGCGCCCAAGTCTGTTCCCGCCCGGGCAATCGCCGGTATCCACTCGATTGGCACGTTCAACCGCGCCAGCGCCTCGGGGCACCAAGCTGGCTGGCGGATGTCGACCAAGGCCGTCAGCCCGGCCACGCCGGCTTCAGTGACGTGTTGACCGGAGAGCCACAGGGTGAGGTAATCACTAATAAACACCAGCCGCCGGGCCTGGCGCCATATGTCCGGCTGTTCGCGAGCGATCCAGAGCAGTTTGGCCGGTGAGAACTCGCAGCTCATCGTGGGCACGCCAGTTTGCCCGTAAGGCGCGACTCCCGCTAAGAGCGTTTCCGCCGACGGAGTATCGTTTCGCGCCCGGCCGTCGGGCCAGAGAATCAGAGGCGTTAGTGGCCGGTCTTGCCGGTCGAGCAAGGCGAACGAGTTGGCCTGGGTTGCGAAGCTGATCGCCTCTACTCTGTCGAGCGGACCGAACGTGTCCCGCAATTTGTGGGCAAGGTCGCTTAATGTGTGTCGAAAAACCTCGATGCCCATCTCCCAAAGGTCCGGGTGCAGATGCTCGACCTCCAGCGGCCGATGTGCAAGGGCTTGCAGTGCTCCCCGCTCATCGAAGAGCGCCGCCTTGAAATAGGTCGTCCCTAAGTCGAACGTCAGCGTCAGACTCACGTCGCTTGTCCTTTGTATGAAATGGTGATACAGCCCGTGTCTACTTGATGAAAATGGGGTGCCACTGCGGGCTTGTCCAGCAGTGCTTGGCCACAATGCCAATCAAGTGCACTGCTGGACAAGCCAGCAGTGGCACCCTTGGTTCTTCGTCCTCTCACTGTGGTCTCAACAGTTCAAGCGTCTTTTCGACCAACAAGTCTCCGCTGGCAGGGCTTTCGAACAGGGCGTTGTTGGCCTCGTAGGAACCGGCGCGGATCGCGTCTTCGGTGACGAGATAGCCCTGCAACTCGCCGTTGGCCAGCGATATCACGTAGGTGTTTTCCGACTGTCGGGCGACGCGTAGCCCGAACTCGACGAAGATCTCACCCGGCCAGCCGACAAATGTCCACGGCCCAATCCGAAAAACCTGGATCTCGGCCGGCATGCACGCTTCGGCGAAACGTTTCAGCCGTCCTTCTTGCGCGGCTTGGGCCAAGGCTAACGTCTCCTCGGCTCCGAACCAGTCGACTTCGGCCGCACGGACCGTAGCAGGCGGAGCCTGCGAGTCCCGGAGTCGTTCGAAGTTCACCCGACGAAGTTCAAGGCTCGCGCGAGCTTCTTGCACGTTCGGAAGCTGTCGAAGGGGCAAAAGGACTTCCGCACCGGTCGACGACAAACGGATCGTCTCGCGATAGTCGACCTGCCCCAAGGCCGTCGTGATGTTCTCGGCCAACTCGTGACCTAAACGGTCAGCTTCGGCGAATGTGTTTTCACGCGTCACGTGCCGAGGGCTTTGGTCGCCGCACGGGCCGGTGTGCCAGACGATCGGGCAATCCGCGCCGGCGATGGATTCTCGTATTATCCGTCGTGTCGAGCCCGGAAAATCGGCGCTGACTAGCGTCGAGTCCTCGTGCAACACGGTTGGGTGCATCGCCGAGACGACCATCAGCCCGAGGAGATGCTCGGTGTCTCGTTGCCGGACGGCCAAGACGGGCACGCGCGGGTCGACTGAGCCCGACGGATCACGACGATTGCCGCCAACACACGAACCCTCGGCCTCGACGAGTCCCACCACAGCCGGGCTCGTCCGGGAGACGGCGTGCTGGGCCGCCTGGACGATGCCGTCTTCGAGACGGTCGAGGTAGCGTTTGTCAGGCTTGGGCACGACCGGGTCGGCCTCGTTGCTCAGACACGCGACCGTCGTCGGGCCCGAGTGCGTGTGCGTGGCGGTCACCATGATCGACGCCCGTGGAATCCCGGTCGACGCCGCAATCCGATCTCTCGCGAAAAGAGCAAGCCATTTTGGAATGAAAATGACGTCCGTTCCGATGAAGAGAAGTTGTTCGGCGCCGCTGCGAAGGTAGAGAGCCGAGGCTAACAACGGGTCGTGGATGCCTGTGCTTTGGCGACGCACGTGGGGGTAGCCGAACAGAAACTGTGAATCGTTCGGCGAGACATCAAAGCTGGCAGCGCCGGCGTGGAGATTTCCTAGCTCAGTCATGAATCGCGTCCTTGTAGCGCAACTGTAGCCCCGTCACGCTGGTGGATCTGCGATTGTAGCGGTTGATCGAGCCGCTTGACAAGTGGTCGCGGGCTTTGCGCCAAAGGCTTATCGACTGTGGGGGATGTGGGAACGTCGACCGAATCGGGTGATGGCCAGTGTCAGGACAGCCATGCTCAATAGCACTATGGAGTTCGGTTCAGGAATCGCCTTCTCCAGCAATGCTCGCTTGACTTCCTGCACGGTGATGTTAGCCGAGCCAAGGGGACTGGGATGGACGCCGTCGGCGATGAACGTTTGCCATTGGGGCAAATTCGTGTCGTGCAGATTCTTCCATAGTGGATAGTTATCGACAAACAACATGTGGTCGGACGCATTGGCCGCGGCAACCTCGCCATAGCCCTGGTAATAGTCCTCCAGGTCCGGCCGGCTGTTGTAGCAATCGTTCATCGAGAGAACGACAATGTCGACCGTCTTGCCATGATTGACGCCCCACGTTCTGATCGTGTTGATCATCGTCTGCAGATTGGCCTTTGCCTGGGTCAGCGAGATGCCATAGACCGTGTAAGCGTCGTTGATGGCGAACTCGAGAAAGATGGCGTCCGGATTGTCATGCGTCAGGACGTCGTTGAGTTGGCTCATGCCGTCTTGGGGGCCCGTCGCAGGGTAGCCAGGCGGGTTGTAGGCGGACGCCGACGCGCCGACCGCGCGATTCGAGAGCGTCACCTGGCCGGGATAGTTGGTTTGCAGCCACATGCCGACCTGTTCGAACCAACCTGGTCCGCCGAAGTGGTTTTGATTGAACACTTTGTCCGTCAGGCTGGTTCCAATGGCCGCGATGTTCATCGACTGCCCGCTGTCCAACGTGAGAATGACGTCGGCTCGGGCTCGCGAGGATGCGATAAAAACGCACAGAGTGCAAATGACAAGAACGAGGATGCGAGACTTCGCGCTAGACATGGATGAAGACTCCTCTAGATGCATCGCGCATAAGCAGAATACCGGCCCCGGCGCCATTATAGCCGTCCAACGCTGAGAACACGGTTATGGTTTTGACCAAGAATCTTTCCGCAATTTGCTGGCCGCCGAGGGTGTCGCGCTGACGCGAGCGCCGGTGTTTCACGGGCAAGAAGCAGGTGCCATCCCCGAGCAATCATTTTGGATGCACTCTAGCGAACCAACTCGGCGATCCGGCGGCAGAAGTTGATGTCACCGTCGGGCGGGACCTGGTCGGCGACGCCCAGGACAAAGAGCCGATCGCGCCATGCTTCCAGGGTCTGCTCGACGTGGGCCTTCATCTGCGGCCAGGTGTAGGGCGGGGCAAACATCACGCCGGGCACTCCGCCCCAGAGGATCACCCGGTCGTTGTCGGCCAGGTCGCGCATCTGGGCGCACGAGAGGTCGCCGGCCGGCTTGGGCGTCAGGGCCTCGATGGCGTCGAAGCCCGAGCGAACAAGCTTGGGCAACAGGCCCTTGACCGTGCCGTCCAAATGGACCGCACAGCGGACACCCGAGGCGCGCAGCCGTTCGATCCGGCGACGGTGGCCGGCGGCCATGTGGCGGTCATAAAAGCTCGTCAGGCTTTCGCTGGTCAGGTTGTCGGGAAAATGGACCAACGGCGGCGCCAGCCGGCAGATCGCATCGAGGACCGGGGTTTCTTGCTCCTCCATCATACCGAACAGCTCCTCGATTCTCTCCGGGTAGTCGACGATCAGAAACGTCGCGCTCTCGACGCCCGCCCACTCGACGAAGAAGGCCGACAGGGGCGAGCGGGGCAACCCGATGCAGGGATAGCCGCCGTGGGCCGCCCAGAGGTCGCGTCGCTTGGGCCAGTCGTCCAGGTGCGAGGGCGTCCATCTCCGGCGACGTACCAGATCGAGAAGGACGTCGAGATCCTCCTCCGTCTTCACGAAGTGTTTCGTGATTCCCCACGAGCAACTCTCCGGCGAATAGACGGACCTTTCGGTCAGTTCGCCTCGCGGTGTGCGGATCCGCCGTGTCTGCACGTGGCCGTCTTGCTCGTCGATCAACTCGACCGAGTCGTCGTAGCACGGCTCGCCCGCCCAAAACTTCTTATAGTAGTAATACGGCAAGATGCCCAGCTCGTCGTGCAGCTTCAGGTAGCCTTCTTCCGTGTCCCACTCAGGCTTGGCCGTCCCGTCCTCTTGCCGGCCGGAGATCCAGTAGGTGATGTCGGCCGTCCAGACGATCTGCTGGGGCTGCCGGCCATCGAGTAACTGCAAAAAACTCGCGAGCATCGGTTCTATCCCCGGTCCCACTTCTGGAAGAATTGAATCAGATGGTCGGTGGCCTCTCTCGGGCGAGGATCGACGTGCGTCGGCAGGTGATCGTAGATCGCGTAGACCCGATTCCAGTATCGCCGCCGAAGCGAGTTGTAATCGGGCGACCGGCCCGTCAGATCAGCGAAGAGCCGGGCGAAGAAGACCAGTTCTCGGCGGTACTCATCGGGCGAAGGGAAGAAGGACACGTCGTCGGCCCCGCAGGCTGTCAGCCCCTCCAGCATCGCGGCAAGTTCTTCCATCTGACCATGATACTCGTCCCGTGCCAGGCCGATTTGCGTGAAATTGCCCCAGTCCTCGATCACCTCGAACAGAGGCATGAAGGGAACGATCCGCCGGCCAGTCGGGCCGAACAGGTTCTCGAAGAACTCGGCCGCGATATCGCGGTGGTCGGCGTCCGGGCGGAGGAACGATTGGGCGGCCGCGTAGCTCGAAAGTTGATTCAGTTTCGGCGACATGGTGAAGCAGATGCCGCCCCGGTAGGGCGCCGCGTCGCGCTCGCGCCGCCGCTGTTGGAACAGCCGTTCCAGGCGGCAGTGGGGCAAGACGGCATTTTCGCCCTCGGTCAGGCTGAAGTCCCAGGTCTGGATGGGATGCGTCTTCGCGATTTCTCGGGCCCACGGCCGGGCGTCGGCGTTGCCCTCAGGGATTCCGTCCGGATTGAAGCCCAGGTTGATGGCCACGGCCGTCTTATCGGGAAAATCGGGCAGGCGTCTCAGGAGGTGCGTCATTGCCCGGTCGGTCCGCTCGGGCGTCGACTCCCAGGCGGTTGCCTGATATCCGGGCAGGAACTCGTTATTCCATTCGTCGGGTCCTTGGATGACGCCCCAGGCAAAGAACGGCGGACCCCACGTGTTGAAAGTCAGCCTGGCGTCCGGCAGATTGCGCTGCACGATGGCGGCAATCTCGACCGACTTATCAATGAACGTTTCGGCCGTGCACCCGCCGAGTGAACACCCGCCCGGGTCGCCGGGAAAGATGTCGACGCCGCCCAGCCCGGGCAGCCGCTTCGTCCAGGCGTCCCAAAGGAACTGAAGTTCCCGCCACTGCACCGAATCATTGGGGCAATACGTCCGCCAGTCGCTTCCGACGGTGGCCAGGCTAATGACGGCGTAGGCGCGAATGCCCTTTTCACCGGCGTACTCGATCGTCGCGTTCATCTGTCGGGCGAACTCGCGGCCGACGTTTGAATTGAGGCCTTCGCGGCAAAACAACCGAGGCACGAGCCAGAACTCGAACACGTTGAACCCAAACGCCCCGATCATGTCGATCGTCCGGAACCAGTCCTCGTCTGAGTAGCGGCCAGGCAAGCCCGGGTGGAGCATGTTCGGATTGTAGCTGCCGAGCAGATGCCCAGCGAAGTTGTTGTAGTAGATCCGCGTCGAGCCGAATCCGTCGGGCTGGTTTTTCCGTTTGACCTGTGTGTTCACGTCCCGTACTCCAGATCAGACCCTTGCCGGAACGAGGGGCTCAACCAAGATCTCAGTATACCAGCATAGCCGACACTCACACGGGGGGCAGTGTTAATGACCGTCAAGGGTAGACACCATGAAAAAAGACACTCGGGGCCTGCAGCCGAGCTCGGCAGGCATATTCCGGAAGCTTTTTTACGGGATTTCGTAAGTCGAATTGTGGTAGAGGAGGCCGAGGTCGTGGATTATCATGGGAAGGAGGACGCAGCGGATCAGGAGCACCGTGGCTTTTTCGGCCGAACCGTGCCGAGGAAGCCGTTTCGAGGATTTTATTGATGGATGAGTTGAAACGAGCTGTCGAGGTGGCCCTGACAGGACCGCAAGCCCAAAAGGCATTGGACGAGCAACGCCGCCAGATGGACCAGTGGGGCATTACCTTGCCGCCCGGACCTGCCTTGGTTCTGGACTTCGGTCTGGGACGGTTTGATGAGATCGGCGAGATCGAGCACTGGATCGCCAACGAGATCGAAGAAGGCTACTGCGGGAAATTATTGTATTTGCAAGATGGGCAGACTTGTCCGGAACACCACCACCAGCGAAAGCACGAAACTTTCTATATCGTGAAGGGCACGGTCCGGATGATCCTCGACGGCGTCGAGCGGACGATGAACGAAGGAGACGTGCTGGCCGTCGACCGAGGCCAAGCCCATTGCTTCGCCGGAGTCGGCCCGGCGTTGATTCTTGAAATCAGCCAACCCTGTCTGTTGAACGACAACTTCTTCGACGATCAGGACATTAAGCTGGGCCGCGAGTCGGAAGGCCAGACGCAGCCCCGTCCGCACATTGCCCTCTTGGCCGATGGTTCTCGACGAAAGAGGCGAGAGTCCTCTTCTCCCACGCCCAACAGCGCATCGGCCAAGGATTCCCAATAGTATCTCGCTTGATTGGTGACGGGTGCCATGTCCACGCTCGCGTGGACATGCAAAGACCGTGGCATCCCAGGAAGGCATGCCCACGCGAGCGTGGGCATGGCACCCGGCTACCCCCACAGCGCTTCATCCCGATCGGGCGTGTTTGCGGTACTGGGCGGGGGTTTGCCCCATGTGCTGGCGGAACAGGGTGGTCATGTGCTGCACGTAGCTGAAGCCTGCGGCGGTGGCCACTTCTTTAAGAGGCAGATCGGTGGTTGCCACAAGCCGGCGAGCGCATTCCATCTGTACCCTTTGGATCTCGGCGTGCAGCGTGCGGCCCATGGCGTTGCGGAAATGGGACTCCAGCGTCGAACGTGACACGGCGACGGCCCTCACGACGTCGGCCACCTGGATGCCCTCGCAAGCGTGCTCGCGGATGTATTTCAGCGCCTCGGACACGTACGCATCCTCGATCGCCCAAAAATCGCTCGAACGGCGCGTCACAAGTCTCTCGGGCTCGACCTGAATTCGCAGTTCGGGTGCTTTCTTGCCGGCAATGAGCTGGTCGAGCAGGATGGCCGCCTCGTAGCCGATTTTCTTGGCCCCTTGTTCCACGCTGCTCAGCGGTGGGTTGCTCAACTCGGTCAACATCTCGTCGTTATCCACACCGATCACGGCAACGTCTTCCGGCACGAGCAGGCCAAGCTGCCGGCACGCGTCCAGAACGTGGAACGCCCGGACGTCATAGCAGGCCATCAGGCCGACGGGCTTCGTCAGCGAGTCGACCCACGCCAGGAGCCGCTCGTGGACCTTTGACACCCCTTTTCCTTTTGCCGAATCAGTCGGGAAGATGTCGCAAGGCACGCCCGCTTCGGCCGCACACTCGGCGAAAGCTACCTCGCGCTGGGCCGACCATCCGGTGAATCGGGTCGTCGGCACCCCGCAGAACGCCAGTTGGCGGAATCCGCGGGCGATGAGGTCTTGTGCAACCAACCGGGCGATCGCGCGATTGTCCGTTGAAAAAGACGGAATATGGGCGACCTGCTCGCCCCAGCCAAAGTCAGGCTCGATCCCGACGACAGGGACTTTTGCTTTACTCAGCGCGTCCGTGTTCTCGCGGCTCGTGAATGCCGCAATGATTCCGTCGGCCTGCCACAGGTCGAGGATGAGCTGCTTCTCGAGTGGATCCTGGTCCCGATACAACAACCCCTGATGCGGGTCGTGCATCAAGTGCAACGCCCAGCCCTTTGCATCGTGCGCGTACGTCGTGACGCCGCGAATGATCTTGCGGTGATGAGTGTTCGTGGTGTCGAGGGCCAAAAGGACTTGCATGATGGACGCTAACTGGATCCAGAAACCGTTTTGGTCGGGCCGGTCTCCCTCCTCGGATAGTCTACCATGGCGACTTCATAGATGCCCGCACCCGGTATTCCATAGACTCCTAATGTCCTGATTGGCAAGTACACATCGCAACCCGAAGCGTAAGCGAGGGCCGTCTCAATCTCCCATCCCTCCTCCTGTCCCTCGCTTACGCTTCGGGTTGCGATGAGAGGCAGCCGATATCGGGCAGGCGAAAAACTTGTCAATCAGAACGTTGGGGTTGCCTGCCCCGACCGGTCTCGCGGTGCGGCGAGGAACGCCCGCAATTCATCCTGGAGTTCGGCTACGAGTCTTGGTTTCTTCTTCAGCAGATTCGTCTTCTCAGTCAGGTCTTCTTCAATGTTGAACAGTTCCACCGGTCGGTCGCCCTTGGCCAGCAGCTTCCACGGGCCGCGCCGGACAGCGGCCGTGGCGTAGGGTTTGGGTTTGGGATAGTGACGTTGGATAGGGTTATACAAGTCGAGTTGCCAAAAGAGTGTTCGTGGAGCCTGCGTAGTCTCCTTACCCGTGAGGAGGGGGAGCAGGCTGATCCCATCGACTTTTGCTTCCGGAGGCACGTTCACACCGGCTGCGGCACAGAAGGTAGGCAGGATGTCGTTCGTGTGGCCCACAAGATTGCACGTCGTGCCGGGGGAGATCTTGCCAGGCCAGGAGGCGATCATGGGCACGCGGATGCCGCCTTCGTGCAGATCGGTCTTGCCGCCCTTCAACGGCCCGATATCGGCCTCGTAGGCGCCGCCGTTGTCCGACGTGAAGAGGATGAACGTGTTGTCGCGAATGCCCAACTCGTCCAGCTTGGCGACGATCTGGCCGATCTTGTGGTCCATGTGGGCGACCATCGAGCGGAAACGGTGCTGGTTCTCCGAGATGCCCTCGGCGGCCGTCTGGCTCCAGAATGGCTCCGGGGCCGGTTCGTAGGGCGTGTGCGGTACGTTCCACCAGACGTTCAGAAAGAACGGCTTCTTCTTGGCCGCGTACTCCCCGATCAGGCGAACTGTTTCGTCGCCGATGATGTCGGTCAGGTGCTGGGGGTAGTACGGATCGTCAGGCGGAACGGCCTTCTCGTTCCGCAACAGACAGGTGCCGCCCTTGCGATAGAGCGTTCGGTTTCTGAGCATGTTGCCCCGGAACGGTTGCTCTTCGCGCTGGCACAAGTAATGGTCGTAACCGTGTTGAAGAGGGCCAGGCAAGGCGCGGGCCGGGTCGCGAGTCCGCGCCAGAATGAGCCGCCCCTGGTCCCACTTGCCGATGTGGGCCGTGGCGTAGCCGGCCGCCTGAAGCAGCTCGGGCAATGTGATTGTCGACGTCGGCAAATGCTTGTCGTTGGTCCCGGGGAAATGCTGGCGAATGTCGAATCGCAGTGGATACTGTCCCGTGTGTACGCTCGCCCTAGTGGGTGTGCACACGGCCGAGGCGGCGTAGAACTGGGTCCACTTCATCCCGTCGTCGGCCAGCCGATCCAGATTTGGCGTCGCCACGGCCTTGCCGCCGAAGCAGGCCGGATCGCCGTAGCCCAGGTCGTCGGCCAGCAGAAAGATGAAGTTCGGCCGGGTGTCGCTGGCGGCTGCTAGATTGCCCAAGCCAGTGCCCAACATGAGCACTACGAACATCGCGAAAAAATGCTTCGATCTCATGATGAGGTTCACCTCGATTGATTCCTGCATTAGCGAGAACCAAACGTCCATGCTTTTTGGGCATTTGGGTACGGCTTTCATGATAACACTCGATTTCTGGTATTGCCTAGCGCGTGAGGCGCCGGCTGGTTACCTCCGAGGACGGTGCCCTTCTCATGCCGGCGCGGGCCGCGCTCGAGGAAGTCGACCGTAGTCCGGCTTTCGCCGAGTCTTCGCTTGCTTACACGGTTTGCACGCTGCGCGGCGTTCACAAAAACGCGGAAAAACTTCTGGGCGAAATCATAACTCTTTTGGGGGTTGCGGGGTGTTAGAATGAGGTCGCTGTTTGGGGGCGGTGGTGACATTGTTGGACAGCATCGCCGCTCGATTCGATACACCAAACCCGTTTTAGGACAAGACAAGCGAAAGAAGCTGATTGCATCGACTGGTTCCTGCAATCGTCGATGCGAGCCTGGCAGGCACAGAGAAGGGGCCCCCGTTACCTCTCGTGGAACAAGAGAGCGCTGGCCGAGTGTGAGTTTACTCCAAGATCTACTCCTTTTCAGATTCAGAAAGTGAGGACGCCTGATGAACAGAAAACGCTTTCTTGTGACCACCGGCTGCCTGATTGCGATCGGCCTGCTTGCAGCCGGTACCGCAAATGCGGAAACGATGTATCCCCTGGCCGAATCGGGATTCAACACCAGCGCCTCGGGCATCCAAGACCCGAGCCCCCTGACCACCGGAGACCTGAACGGGCAGGGGGGCGTTGATACGGCTCCGGGCTGGACGACCCCCTGGAAGAAATATCGAGACGACGCATTTCCCGGCGGATCGGCCACTGTCCAAACAACCGCCCTTACCGAAGGAGATCAGGGAGTTACGCTCGCTAAGGGAACGGCCGTGCAAACCGGCTATGGGCGTGCCTTCACCACGCAAACCAATGCCACCGTCCTCTGGGAAGCCGACATCAACATGCCGACGCTCTCCGGCGGCACTAACATCTATTTCGCCGACTTGGGCCGTGAAGATTTGGAATATGATGCGGAAGATTATGTCGGGACAGCCGGTGTAGTTGTCTTGGGCAATTCGTGGATCAAGCAATATTATGGAACTTCAACACCAGCATCCACGAAGTTTACCAATCTGACGGCGAATACATGGTATCGGCTTAGCGTGCTTTTAGACCTTCAGGCCGACACGTACCAGATCGGTATTGACGGAGACTACGATGTTGCCCGGCCATTTCATCAGAGCGTCGATTCCCTGAACGGTTTCGCGATCCTTTGCGCCAGGAATTCGTTTCACATGGACAATGTGGTGATAATGACCAGCATTCCGGAGCCGTCGACGTTCGTGCTCTTGTGCTTCGCGGCGGTGAGCCTGTTGATTGGTCAATGGTGCAGGCGGTAAATCGTGTTCGCTTTGCCAGGCATGATTGGTAAGGCCGAGGTGTGGCTTCAGGGGGGACTATTGAGGTTTGCATTGCCAATGAACGTTTCCCTCGGTGTCGGGGGAGCCGATCAGGCCGCAGAGCGGCCCATCGGCGGCGAAGCACGCACATTGACTATGCAGCCATCAATAAGCCACGGAAGATGACGGGGGTCGGGCCCTTGACGCGACGGCCCGACGCCTCCGTCCCGCACACACTGGCGGACAGGCAGATCGAAAAGGCTGCTTCGACGACACTTGTACGCAATGACCGGCAGAGATGGAGGCTTGTCGATCATTGACTGTGCAGAAATCAAACAACTCTTTGCAAGAATAGGGAGCCCTGATGAATAACACACCATCCTTCGCGCTGATTGTATGCGCCCTTGCGGTTGGCCTGCTAGCCATGTGTCCCGCGAACGCGCAAACCCTGGTTGCCGAATCCGGCTTTAACAACTCTTCGGGGATCGCGGACCCGGAGTCATTTTTCCCGTACATTGACCTGGACGGGCAAGGGGGAACCGGGCTCGGGTGGATGACTCCCTGGTCCAGATATCGAACCGACACCTTCCTTACCGGCTCGACAAGTGTCGACGTCACCACGTACTACGAAGGGGATCAGGCCATCCACTCCTCTGGAGGACTGGACAGCCTGGCGGACTGGTGCACCTATGCGAGGGCTTTCACGGCCCAAACCGAGAATCAAGTTCTCATCGAATACGCCGTGCTTGCGGGCGAGGATTTTGAGAACATACAACTCTATGTAAGTGATTTCGACAACAATTCGGTGCTGTTCGAGGACTACAACACGTCGGTCGGAATCTCCCTTTATGCGAAGGACGGATCCCTTAGGCAACGCTCGGGTAGCGAATGGATCACAACCCAATGGGGAGCGGGTTCCATGGAGGTCGGAAACTGATACAAGATCGGCATGTTGTTCAACATGAGCAACCAGACCTACCAGCTCTCGCTCGACGATCTGGAGGGGGACCTTTATGACGGCGAGTTCGACGAACCGCGACCGTTCATCGAAGGCACCGTTCCGGTCACGAAACTCAGCACCCTGATTATTATCAACCCGAGTCCGAGCGTGTACCTCGACCAGTTTGTTGTCACTAGCATTCCTATCGAGGACGTGCCCGGTGACACTGACGGGAACGGCATCGTCGATCAGTTCGACGCCCATACCCTGGCCGCCCATTGGTTGCAGTACAATCCGGATTTCACGAACGAAGAGGGCGATTTCAACGGAGACGGCCATGTTGACGATCTCGACGCCTCGATCCTTGCCGCCAACTGGGACGGAATCACTCCCGAAGGAACCGCCGTGCCTGAGCCGTCGACCCTGGTGATGCTCCTCACGCTGGCGGCCGGCCTGCTTCTGAAACGACGGAAGTAGAAGGCCGATTGACGGATGACAGTCCCCGGCGCGTGAGAACGTCGACCGGGGGCTTTGGTGTAAAGGAGATGTATTGATGCCCTCTCGTGTTGGAGCGAGTCGCCGAGCGTTCACCTTGGTGGAATTGCTCGTCGTCATCGCGATCATCGGCATCCTGATCGCCTTGCTGCTCCCCGCCGTGCAGGCCGCGCGCGAGGCCGCACGGCGGATGCAGTGCGCCAACAACATGAAGCAGACCGGGCTGGCCGTTCACCTCTATCACGACGCCCACCGCGCGCTGCCGATGGGTTTCAGGATGTTCAGGAAGAACAACAAGGAGTCGTCTTTGGTCTGGATGACCGTGATCCTGCCCTATCTCGAACAGAAGAACGTGGCGGAGTTGATGGACTACGACGTCTTGACGCCGGCCTGGTACACCGTCAACGCGCCTGCCTGTCGATGCGAGGTCGAAGCGTACAAATGCCCATCCGATGAGGGGGGGCTCGAAACCCTCTACGACCAGACGTACAACAAGGGCCCGGGCTTCACGCGCTCCAACATCGCCGGCTGCTTCAGCGCCGACGGCACCTACATCGAACCGAACGCGCCTGACGCCCCAGCCGGCAACAACGACGCCGGCATCAATCCATCGGTTACGAGTGGAAAACGGGCAGTGTTCAACATGAACGTGCAGCGATCCATTGTCGACATTCGCGACGGGACGTCGAACACAGTAGCCATGTCCGAAGTGATCACCGGACCGGACGGGACGTCCGACCTGCGTGGCGTCTGGTGGAGCGCTTGGGGAGTCCACTACACGCACCTGTTCGGCCCGAACACGCCGATGCCCGACGAGGTGGCCGGCGGCTGGGGGGCCGTCCACTGCGATGAAGCCAAGGCCCCGTGCACCGCCACGGCGGCCACGTGGAGCACCATCCGATTCTCCGCCCGGAGTTACCATCCCGACGGGGTGAATGTCGGCATGGCCGATGGCTCCGTCACTTTTATGGCTGATTCGATTGATCACGAAGTATGGCAAGCTATGGGCAGCATTAACGGGCAGGAAACGATCGCGCCGCAATAGCCATAATACTTATCACTATCATCGAAAGGACACTACTCGTGCGCTACGGTTGGCTCTTGGTGTTCCTGTCTGCGGCGGTGCTGACAGGCTGCAATTCCTCGCCCAAGACCGTGCCTCTTTCCGGCGAAGTCACATTCGACGGCCAGCCGGTCGTGGAAGGGACGATCCAGTTCATTCCCGACAAGGGAACGCCCGGACGGGCAACCGGCGGGATCATCGCCGACGGCCGCTACACGCTCTCGAAGGAAGCCGGACCGCAAAACGGCGGCACGTACCTCGTGCGGATCGTGGGGCTGCGTGAGACGGGCCGGATGTCCGGGTCGCCGGACATCCCCAATAGTCGCAAGACGGTCGAGAAGGCGAACTACATCCCGGCCATCTACAATAGCCAAACGACGCTGAAAGTTGCCATCTCCGAGTCACCACTGGATTTCCGGCTCGAAAAGACACCCACCCGCCGCTAACCGTCGACTTCGGCCCTTCACCGGATTACAATGGTGGACATGCTGGATCCTCCCACTGGAGTATCGAGACGCAAGCTCCAGATTTACCAGCATGTCCACCCTTTTGTTTTCCACGCCGCGTGCCCGCCGATTGCCTGTGAGCCGGCCCTTCCTCGAACGAGCCAGAATGCGAGGGCTGGGCCTGACGTCGATATCAAGACGACAAACGAGGAGCACCGATGAGGATCCACCGCTGCATCGTGATTGCGTTGTCTGTTGCCGTCCTGTCGGCGATGGGCAACGAGTCGAAGGGCAACGAGCCGGGCGGCGGCGACGTCTTCGCTCAGATCGGCGCGATGCAGGCGGACTATGCGAATCGGAAGCTGACCAAAGTTACGCCGCCCCGTTTGGACCGTCGCCTTCTCCCGATCGACGCCGCCGGGACTCCCTCCCGATTCCAGCCCGCGCCGAAGATGACCACGGCGAAACAGCTTCGCGCCGAACTCCTGCGTCAGCGCGAGCGCCATGCCCCCTTTCTCAAGGACCTGGCCCCGCCGTTGCAGGACCAGCGGATCCGCGTTCCCCTGCCGTCGTTCGACTGGCGGGTCGAAACCGACGCCGATCGGGCCAACTTCGCCAGGACGCTGGCCGGACAGGGGGAATGGCAACGGGTGACGATCCCGCACTACGGCCCACCCATGGGCCGGGCGGTGACCTACTACCGCACGACGTTTAACGTCACCCGGGCGATGCTCGATAAAGGGGCCCTGTTCGTCCGCTTCAAGGGCGTTGACTATATTGCCCACGTGTTCGTCAACGGGTCGCTGCTCGGTTCGCACGAAGGGCTCTTCGCCCCGTTCGAGTTCGAGTTCACCCGTCATGCGCGGCTCGGCGAAAACGTCCTGCTGGTGAAGGTCGAAAACGATCACATCATGATGGGCAACGACGCCAAGACGGGATTCGTCGGCGGAACGCGGCTGCAGGGCGACAAGATCTACGCGGCCGTCGGGCCCGGGTGGGACGAGCCGGGCGTCGGTTGGCACTGCTGCCCGCCCGGCATGGGCATTTGGCAGGACGTGGCGGTCGAAGCGCGGCCCCGCGTGTTCCTCCACGACCTCTTCGTGCATCCTTTGCCTGAAGAAGGTCGCGCCGAGGCCTGGATCGAAGTTTTCAACTGCGACCCCCGACCGGCGAACGTCACGCTCGACGTATCGGCCTTCGGGCAGAACTTCCCGACCAAATCCAACGTGTTTTATGCTCGGGTCAAGAAGCTGCCGGGCTTAGCCAAGCTGGAAGTGGTCGCCGGGGTGAGCTGCTTCAAGATCCCGATGAAGATCGCCAACCCGCGCCAGTGGAATCCGGACTCGCCCTGGCTCTATCAACTTCAGGTGAAACTGCTCGACGACCACGGAGAGTTGCTAGACACAGCAAAACAACAGTTCGGCCTGCGGACTTTCCGGATGGAATACGTCAAGGAGCCCAAGGGCCGGATGTATCTCAACGGCCGACGGATCAGGCTCCGCGGCGCGAACACGATGGGCGCGCAGCAGCGCTGCGTGATGGAGAAGGATTGGCCGCAGTTGATCGACGACATCCTGCTGGCCAAGATCACGCACATGAACTACCTCCGCCTGACGCAAACGCCCGTCCAGCCCGAGATCTACGGCTACTGCGACCGGCTCGGGCTGCTGCTTCAGACCGACTTGCCCTTGTTCGGCAACGTCCACCGCAACCAGTACGCCGAAGTCGTCCGCCAGGCGAGCGAGATGGAGCGGCTCGTGCGCTCGCATCCGTCGAACATCCTGGTCACGTACATGAATGAGCCCATTCCCCGTGCGTGGAAGATGCCGCAGCGGAATCTCACGCGGCCGGAGCTGTTGGAGATGTTCGCGGCGGCCGACCGCGTGGTCCGGATGGCCAACCCGTCGCGGGTGGTCAAGGCGGTCGACGGCGACTACGATCCGCCCGGGCCGGGCCTGCCCGACTACCATTGCTACACCGCCTGGTACAACGGCCACGGCGTCGAGATGGGCGCGCTGCACAAAGGATTTTGGAAGCCGGTCAAGCCGGGCTGGGGCTACGGCTGCGGCGAGTTCGGCGCCGAAGGCCTTGATCCGGTCGACCTGATGCACGAGCGGTATCGGAAGTCCTGGCTTCCCCAGACGTCGGCTGAAGAGAAAACCTGGACCCCGGACCGCATTCCCGGCTCGCAAACGAGCAACCATCACTACTACTTTTTTGAAACACCACGCACGTTGGATCAGTGGGTCGAGCGGAGCCACGCCCATCAGGCCTGGGCCGTCCGGCTGATGACCGAGGCCTTTCGCCGCGACCGACGGATGCAGAGCTTCGCGGTTCACCTGTTCGTCGATGCTTTCCCCGCTGGCTGGATGAAAGCCATCATGGACTGCCGGCGACGCCCCAAACAGGCCTGGTTCGCCTACCGCGAGGCGCTCGCGCCCCTGATGGCCAACCTGCGGACCGACCGCCGGGCCTTCTTCGCCGGCGAGCCCCTCGATATGGAGGCCTGGGTCTGTAATGATCTGAACAGCGTGCCCAAGGGGGCAACATTGCACTACCAACTCGAAATGGATGGTCGTGTGCACCAAAGTGGTTCGTCGGCCGCCAAGATCGGGCCGGTCGACGCGATCTATCAAGGCTCAGTCCGCTTTCAGGCCCCGGACGTGGATCAACGCACGGTCGCCACGGTCCGTCTCGGTCTTCTGGACGCCCAGGGCAACGTCCTGCACGACACGAGTGTGGACATCAACGTCTTCCCAAAACCACAAATCGCCTTGCGTCGCGTCTACGTGATCGGCAGCCCCCAGGGCAAGGCGGCCCGACTGGCCAAGGAGTTGGGGGCGGAACCCGTCTTTGAGGGCCCCATCCGCCCGGACGACGCCGTGCTGATCGACGACATGCGAGCGTTCGCCCGAGCCCGCGCCGACGTGGCCCAGGCAGTCCGCGACGGCGCCCAGGCCGTGTTTCTCGAAGTGCCCAAGGGAAAATATCGCATCGGCGGGACTGACGTCGTGGTCGGCGGCGAACCGAAGCCGAATCGCGTTCAATTTGTCTCGCGCGACACGGGCCACCCGTTAGTCGAAGGATTCGAGCCCGACGATTTCAAGTTCTGGTACAACGCCCAACTGGACCGCCCCTCGCCGTTGCTGGCCGCTCACGCGTTGGACGCGCCCGGCTGGGAACGCATCCTATTGAGTTGCAACCGCCCGGTCGCCGCTCGAAAGCCGGACGGAAAAGGGGCCTGGTCGATTTGCCAAGTCGCCTTGAGCGGCCGGATTGCCGGCAACCCCGTGGCGTCGATCTTTGCCCGGCGGTTGCTGAAGAAGTAACGGAATCCATAGTTATTGACATGTGTACAACTGAAAACCAATGGGTGGCTGGGGCACTTGCCCCAGAGACCTGGGATGCGACTCAAACAACCTGGGGCAAATGCCCCAGCCACCCGCCGAATTGAAGTATGGACATACACGGCCAACTCCAGACGCTCGATTTCGTCGTCATTGCCGCGTACGCCGTGGGGATCGTCGGGATCGGCATGTGGGTGAGCTATCGCCGCCGGGCCACCAACGACCTGTTCCTGGCCGATCGGAGTTTCCGCTGGCCCAGCATGGCGTTGTCGATCTTCGGCACCAACGTTACGCCGGCGTTTTTGATCGCCACTTGCGGAATCGGTTACAGCACGGGCATGGTGGCCGCCAACTACGACTGGCTGGCCTGGTGGTTTCTCATGTTGTTGGCGATGCTCTTTCTGCCCTACTACATCACCACCAAAGTCAGCACGATGCCCGAGTTCATGCGGCGTCGTTTTGGAGAAGCCACGTACAAGTTCCTTTCGTTGTATACGCTATTCACGACGATCGTCTTATGGTTGGCCGGGGTGCTCTACGCCGGCGGGCTTTTGCTGCAACAGATCATGGATTGGCCGCTGGCGGTGGCGATTCTCGTGCTGACGGTGATCGCCACGAGCTTCACCGTGGCCGGCGGGCTGGCGGCCGTGATCGTGACCGATGCGGTTCAGTCGGTCCTCATGCTGCTCGGGGCGACGACACTAACCGTGATCGCCTTGATCAAAGTCGGCGGCGTCGGGCGACTTTACGAGAGCGTTCCCGCCTCGTATTGGCAGTTGATCCGTCCGGCAAGCGACCCGGAGTACTCGTGGCTCGCCATGCTGTTGGGGTATCCCGTGATGGGGATTTATTTCTGGTGCGCGGATCAGACGATTGTTCAACGCGTGCTGGCCGCAAGGGATGTGCGCCAGGGGCAGTTGGCCTGTGTCTTCACCGCCTTTTTGAAGATCATCCCGCCGTTTATCTTCCTGATGCCGGGCATCCTGTGCTGTGTCTTGCACCCTTGCCTGAAGGATCCCGACCAGGCCTTCGCGACAATGGTCGTCAACCATCTGCCCGTGGGCATGACCGGCCTGATCGTGGCTGTGTTGATCGCTGCCGTGATCAGCACGCTGGACTCGGGTTTGAATTCGTTCAGCACGGTTTTTACGCTGGACGTCTACGTTCCGCGATTCCGTCCCCACGCCACGCCGAGGCAGATCAAATGGATGGGCCGGTTGGTGACCCTGTTCGCGGCGGTCATCGCCCAGTACTGCGCTCTGGGCCTGGCCACGGTCGAACGGGACTTGTTCGGCCTCTTTCAAAGCATGATCGCCTTTGTTGCCCCACCCCTGGCGGCCGTTTTTTTGATCGGCGTGCTATGGAAAAGGGCAACGGGCACGGCCGCCCTGTGGACGCTGGCGCTCGGGTCGGTCGTTTCTCTGGGAGTGGGGGTATGTCGGACCAAAGGGTGGCCGGCCGAGGTCGCGTGGCCCGGCTTCATGTTCTTGTCTTTCTATCTTTTTGTCGGATGCAGCATCTTCATGGCGGTTATCTCCCTGCTGACGCGCCACTCACCCGATGAAGAACGTTTGCCCAGCGTGAGAGACACCTACGCGCGGCAGGATGTGAAACCCACCTTTGTCTGGCGGCTCTGGGGACTTATGGCTCTGGTCATGCTGGCCATCTACGTTGTTTTCGATTGGAGCCTGATCATGAGCATGAGGGTAGACTGATGAGGCGTCTTCGTCTGACTCGCCTGAAAAAAAGGGGGCTCGCCGGGTCCGGGCCGGAAGGCAGACCGCCATCCGTGTTGTTTTCTCCAAGAAGTCGGATCGCCATCCGAACGGCATGTCTACTTCTGGGAATGTGTCTAACGGCCAACGGCAGCCTGCTCCGCGGCGACGAGGCGCGGATTGCGTGGAAAACGCTCGGCATGCAAGTTCGACACGAAGGGCGAACTCGCTACTCGGTCGAGGATCTCAAGAAGTCGCCCCACACGCTCATGCTGGAGTGTCCCCACGGTCTGCCCACGGGGACACAAGTCCGCCTGGTCATCGGCGGTTTTCGCACCCTTTGCGGCGGGCTGAAGGAGGCGGCCTGGTCGCTCGACGCGGCGGAGACGTCTGGCGGCGGCAAAGTGACGGTGACACAAAACAATCTCGGCGACTTCTACGCCCAAATGCGAGGGCAGATCCCCGACCGGCTGCAGCAGCATGTGGCCGTCGTGGCGAAAATCGAGCGGCCGGTGCCCCCGGGCGGGGCGGTCGTGTTGCGGATCAAGGGGCGGCCGAGCCCTTACGACACGGCGCCCGTGTTCGGGCTCCTGCAACTCGAAGTGGCCCCGCCGGGCAAGAAACGGTTTTCTCAGATCGGCCGTAGTGTCTTACTCGAATTGGCCCCCGGCAAACCGGCGCAGGTTGAGGTCCGTTCGAAGTCGATGGCCGACACGTCGGGCTTCGTGCCGGTGTCTGTCTTCATGAAGGACCGATTCGGGAATCCGACGAGTCCGCCGAAGGGCATGGTGCGACTGGAGGCCGTCGGCCCGTTGGAAGGACTGCCGGCCGAACTGGACTGGAAAACCGCGCGAGACGGGTGCCTGCATATCCTTGGCGTTCGCCTGAAGGGCTCCAAACCCGCGCGGATTCGCGTCCGCGACGAAGCGACTGGCACGGCGATGCTCAGCGCGGCCATCCTGCCCGGTCCGATCCACGGTCGGGGACACTTTTTCGGCGAGCTGCATTTCCACAGCGAATACTCGGCCGATGGGAACCGCCCGGCGACGGCGGCGTACGCCTACGGGCGGGATTTCCTACAACTGGACGTCTTGGCCCTGTCGGAGCACGCGGGCGGACCGTGGTGGCCGCAAGTCCTGGCAATCAACGAGACCTTCCATCGTCCCGGCCGGTTGGTCACCATCCCGGCATGGGAGCTCAGCCAGAAGGGCGGCCATGTGAATGTCTACCTCCGCTCGCCGAAAGTCGACGTCTCGTGGACCGATCGCAACCACGATTGGGCCCAGGTAAGAGAATTCGATGGGCCGAAGGACATTCTTCTGATTCCGCATTGCACGATGGCCCAGGGTCACCCTGATTTCCCCTGGACGAATGTTGGAAGTCGGGTGCGGCTGGTCGAGATGCTTCAAACCCGAGGCTGCAGCGAGACGGCCCAAGAAGACAAGCAGTGGGGCATCAACCCACGGAAGCTGACCACGCAACCAGCGAAACCAAACACTGCCGGAGACCCGCACGGCATCTACTCGGATTCCACGAACCAGGACTGTTCGGTCCGCGCGGCTCTGGCGGCCGGATATCGCCTCGGATTCGTTGGCGGCTCGGACAACCACGACTCGTATCCCACGCGGCATGCGTTCTTCGGCCTTTACGCGACCCAATGCCCTCCGTATCGGAAGAAAAGCAACATGGCCGGTTACGCGGCCATGACGGGCTTCGCCGCCAAGGAACTAACTCGCGAGGCGATCTGGCAGGCCATGAACGGGCGGCACGTCTACGCCACCTCGGGCGTGCCTATCATCTGCCATGTCGAGATCAACGAAGCCCTGATGGGCAGCGAGATCATTGTGCCGCGCGGCGAACCGGTCCGCCTGGACGCCCGACTGCACGGGACCGCGCCGATCGAGCGGGTGGAGATCATCTCCGACGGCAAGACGGTCAAGTCCTGGCAGCACGGCAAGCTCGACGTGGAATTGAAAGAAACCCTGCCTGGACCGAAGGGCAAGCAGACCTACTACTACCTGCGCCTGCTCCAATCCGACGGCCACCGGGCCTGGGCAAGCCCAGTGTGGGTGACGGTAGATTCCAGGTGATAGAGGATGATATTTGGGTGCCACTGGCTCTGCCAGTGCTGAGACTCCTGCGAGCCAAGGCACTGGCAGAGCCAGTGGCACCCGGGGATTCGTTGCACTAGCTGATGAACTGATTTTGATTTAGTTAGAGTCTCCCGATGGAAAACCCGGTTCCCCAAGACGGCGTTCACGCGATGGTCCCGCGAGAGAAGATGCCGTCGTATGTCCGCAAGTACCGCGACGCTTACGCCATCGTGCCCGACGCGCCGCTGGTGCAGCGCCCGTTCTGGTTTCCCGACTACGAGCAGTTTTTCGCCCAAGGGTTGCCCCGCGACACGGACGTCGAGGCGCTGTTCGGTTTCGAGCCGCCGGGCAATTACGAGATCTATCACCTCGGCTGGTGCGAGACCGAGTTCCACCCCCTGTTCAAGGAGGAGGTCATCGAGGATCGCGGCCGGCACGAAGTGATTCGCGACCATGCGGGCCGGCATCTGCTGGTCTTCAAAAACCGGCGCATGGGATTCATGCCCGAGTACATCGACCACCCGGTCAAGGACCAGAAGACGTGGGAAGACGTCCAATGGAGAATGGCCCCCGACGCCCCGGGCCGGTTTGACTATCTTGAAAAAGAACGGGCCGAAGCGGTCGCCAAGGCGGCCCAGGGGCACATGATCACCCAACGCGTCATCGGCGGGTACATGTATCTGCGGAGCCTGTTCGGGCCGACAGGCATCATGTACGCCTTCTACGATATGCCCGAGCTGATCCACGACTGCATGAAGACCTGGCTCGAACTGGCTGACGCGGTAACCGCCCGGCATCAGCAGTTTGTCACCTACGACGAGCTCTACCTGGGCGAGGACATCTGCTACAACCACGGCCCGCTCTGTTCGCCCGACGCCATGAAGGAGTTTCTTTTTCCCTACTACCAGCAGCTCGTGGCCAACGTGAAGAGCCGACAGATCGACCGGTCGCGCCACATGCACCTCCAGATCGACACGGATGGCCGGGCCGAGTCGGTGATCGACCTCTACACCGACGCGATCGGCATGGACGCGATGAGTCCATTCGAGGTCGCTTCCGGCTCCGACGTCGTCGAGATCGGCCGCCGTTGGCCCAAGCTGGCCATCTTCGGCGGCATCGACAAGAGAGTCTTGGCGAAGACGAAGGACGACATCGACCGGATGCTCGACCGGATCCTGCCCGCCATGCGTCGCCGTGGCGGCTACATCCCCAACTGCGACCACATGGTCCCGATGGAAGTGCCGCTGGAAAACTACCTGTACTATCGACGCCGAGTTGTCGAGTTTGGGAGTTAGTCTCTTGATCGGCAAGTCTGCATCGCAACCCGAAGCGTGAGCGAGGGACGTATCAATCTCTCGTCCCTCGCTCATGCTTCGGGTTGCGATGGGTATTTGCCCATCGGGACACTAGAGCGAAGCGCCGTTGAGGCGACGCTAGTCATCGGAAGAGGTGGAATTCGTCCTCTTCTTCTCTCTTCGTCGCGGCCGTCGCGGGGGCACGAGGAAGAAGGTCAGCAGCACGACCAGGGCAAACACGCAGTAGGACGTCGTCAGGATCCATTTCGGCGCGCTGACGAAGACCAGATCGTGCATCAGCCGGCCGACGAAGGAGCCTTCCAGGGTGGACTCGCCGGCCGCCTCGCGGAGTCTGTTCTCCCACGTCGTCAACGGGCACACGATCCCCAGCAGGGCCTCGGCCGCGACGATCGCGATGGTCAGGAAATGGACCAGCCGGAACCAGAAGTTCCGCACCCACCCCCACCGCCGCCAGCCCCCGACCAAAATGGTCACCATCCCCAGGATTACGAAGGCGATATAGCCCGCGTGAACGGCCACGATCAAGTCGGCAAGAAAGCGGTAGAGGTTCATTCCACCCCTACAGAGCCTTTGGGTCTGGTAAATATTCCCTGGCTCGTTGCAGGGAGTGTTGCCTGCGGAGTTCTGAAGCCAGTTCTAGAAGCAATACCAATAGACCAGGTGGAACGTGATGGGGATGGTGAACACCAGGCTGTCGACGCGATCGATGACGCCCCCGTGACCGGGGAGGACGGTGCCGGAATCCTTGACGCCGATGTCGCGCTTGATCATCGAGAAGACGAGATCGCCGAAGAGTCCGAGCAGGCCGACCATGAAGCCGACGAAGACGATGAAGCCGTAGCCCAATTGCCGTTCGGGGAACTCGGGCATCAGCGGCACAAAGGCCATCGCGGCCAGCGCAATGATGACGGCCGAACCCAGGCCGGCCGCCCAGGTCTTCTTAGGGCTGACCGACGGGGCGATACGCCACTCCAAGAGGCGTTGCAGCCAACCGTCTTCCATTCGACCGGCAAGCGACGCAAAACTCTTTCCCAGCCAGAATGAGAGCAGGTCGCGGACCTCGGTCAGGGTGAAGCAGAACATCAACACGATCGCGCCCATGTTAATCATGAACAGGCAGTGGCCCAAGTTGTGCACGAAAAACAAGAATCCGATCGCCAACACGCCGAACGACTTCAGGCCGCCTTCGGTTCGATTCTCGACGACAAAAAGAATCGGAATCAGTAGGAACAGGTAGACGGGAATCAGAATGATAAACAACTCGTACCATTGGACATACGCAACCGCGATGATCAGCGGAATCGAAAGGTAGCAGATCGTCACGGCGACGGGATCTTTGAATTGCAGGAGCCGGACTTTCGGCTCGCCATCGGCGGTTCCGGTCTGCTCGACCGTTTCCTCTTTCGGCAGCAACGAGAAGAACTCGCGCAGTGCCGAGAAGCAAAGCAGCCCGAGGAACGTGAACGAGACGATCTTATGCGTCGCCAGGGCGAGCATGAAGACGGCGACCATCCACCACCAGGTAATCGTGCGGTCGCGAATCTCCTCGGCCATCGAGCCGCCGCGGACACGCATGACTCGCCACACCACCGAGAAGAAGGCAAGCAGTCCGACAACCACACCCATCACGATGAGCATTTCCTTCGCGCCCTGCTCGAAGAGCAGATAGAAAGACACGCTCACCAACAAAGCGAGTAAAAGATAGCTTAGCAGGGATTTCATTCGCGGCTATCTCCCTATCCAGGTGTACGATTCGTACTTCTCGTCTCGACTCACCTTCAAGGTCTTCCGGATCCGAAGCACGCTGGTCATGAACACGAAGAACGACATCACCAGCAGATAGTAGGGCACGTACTCCAGGAACGCAGGCCGAATGAACAGCAGCACGGCGAGGACCGACATCCAGACGGCCCGGTCGGGCTTTCCGCCCAGGAACGTCTCGTGACGACGCACACCGCCCGGCAGGCCCTTCCCCAGGACGCCGAAGAACTCGGCCATCCAGGCCAGCAGGAGCAACAGAGTCAGCGTCAGATTGGGCCCGCCGGGGACGAAAAACAGGCTGCTGTAACAGACCGTATCGCCGATGACGTCGAGTCCCTCGTTAAACAGCTCGCCCGCCACCGTGCCCGTGTTGTACTCCCGGGCCAACATTCCGTCTAGCGCGTTCATTGCCATCCGAAAGACGAGAAAGACCGGCGTCAAGAGCAACAGCCATCGCCAGCCCTCGACGCTCAGTCCGACGTAGAACGACGCCGACGTCAGCAAGACGAACACGATCCCGAACGCCGTCGCCTGGTTGGCCGTCATCCACCGACCCCCAAGCCATCGGACTACTTTCTGGAAGTTCCCTTTTTGCAGATACAGCATGTCAGGTTGCCTTATGGTTTGTTGTTGAGATCACAACGAGTGAAATAGGGCGGGATGTCCCGCAGCGTGACAGGATACGCTCGATACGTCAGCGTGCCAGGAATGGCCCCACAAAGATGTAGACGATTCCGAAAATGATTGCGCCAATGCCGCAGATCACACGTATCCACCCGACGGAGACGGCCGTGGCTCCTTTGTAGGTGTTGCTGCGTCCAAGTAACGAGTTCATCAGCCTTCGTCTTCCGGATTCTTCAGCGGTCTTCGTTTGGATGTTTGCAATGCCGGTCAAGATGAGTACGACTCCAACGATGATAAGAACAGACACCCAGACGGGACTCTATTGTATCGGTTACAGTTAGAAGTGATAACAGGGCATTCATTGAAAATCTCCTCTTCCTTTCCCTCGCTTCCTCTGCCCTGACTTAGTGAGGCCAAAGAAGGAGATGCCTATTAAGGGTGACAATTACTATCACGAGGATACTACGCCATTGTATGGTGCCCACTTTCCCATTTATTAATTCTTTAGGTTGCCAGGGTACGATTTCACTTCGTAAACCTTGGTCCCCCAGGGTTCGAGATGTCGGGAGATCCTCAGGGTGCCCGCGCGGCGGTCGAAGTAGCCGCCTTTGGGCGTGGTGTACCAGCGGCTCGGGTCGAGCCCCATCTGCTTCAGGTCAAACTCGCCGCTGATCACGCGAGGCTGGTCGGACAAGTTGAACAGATTGATCACCATGGCGTTTTCCTTCGGCAGAACGTGGGCGTGAACTTCCTCGCCGGAACCGTAGAAGTCGCCCCGTTTGTAGAACCGGTCGAGTTTGCGATATTTCTCCATTGCCGCCTTTTGGGCCAAGACCACCAACGGATCGTCGTGCGTCCCGCCGATGCCCAGATGCCGGCACGTCGAAGCGTACCACCATAGCATCAGGCAGTGCCGGTTGTCGTCCTTCAGGTCGACGTGCAGGTAGATCGGAACGTTGCAGCCCAAATTGTAGTAGTACAGACTCCGGGCGTACCCATTGCGGATATCCCTCAGCGGATACAGCATGTACTCGAAGCCCCAGTTCGAATCAAAGCTGCCCGGCAGGCCGTACTTGTAATAGACGGGCAAATAGCGCGGCCGCGAGCCGGCCATCATCGAATCGTGCATCTCGATCAGCACGTCGGGATACTCGGCATGCACGCGGCGGGCCAGTTCCAGATTCGCCCGGCAGTGGGCTTCCCGCGTGAAAGGAATCGGGTGGCCGTGGTCCTGATTCCAACAGCCGCCGTTATAGTCATTGCCGTCGAACATGAGGAACACGGCCCCGTCGGCGCAGAGTTTCTTCAGCCGCTTGGCCGCTTCGTCCAGATATTGCTTCGAGCCCGTGCAGAGCATCTCGTTCATCAGCTTGCCGCTTCGGTCCTTGCGATAACATTCTTTCGGCCAGGCCGCCGCCGCGGTAGGCCAACTGGTTCTCATTCGCGAGACCCAAGTGCCCAACGGACAGTGCAGGGCCAGTTTCAGGCCGTATTTCTCTTGCAGCATCCGGACAAAATCGCGCTGCGTTCCGAGCCAGTCCTTGCCCCAGACGAACGACCCGAA